>JBEKXO010000100.1:0-15699 GCA_049511995.1 Terriglobales bacterium | reverse complement strand
TCCAGCAGTCGACTTCGGCGCGCGGAACTCAGTGCGATACCAGTAGTCCTGTTTGTTTAAGCTTTCTGGAATAGCGAGATTGTTCAGGCCGTAATCGGGGTCGGGATAAACGCCGCGATCAATCATCGTGGTGAGCGCGGTGCCCGGCACAGTTGCAGGCCACCAATCCTGTGCGCGATAACTGGCCTGCGAGATGGCGATGCCATCGGCCGATACTTTCGGTGCTGGCGTCATGCTCCATCCCTCGGCCAAAGTCCACTGGTCCTTCCCATCGGCCTGTAGCGACGGCCGCGCTACGGGCGAGGTTGCGGTCGGCCGTGAAAAAGGCGCGCGACCGCGCGGCAGCGTTGCAGGATCCTGTGGAGCGCGGTATCCCGCCTGCCCGCGCGTTTCCACCGGCCAGGGCTTGGATCCTGCTTCGAATTCGACCAACGAGAAATCTTCAGGAGTGTGAGAAAGTTGCTGGACCTCCTCGACGCTCAAAGCGCGTCGCACTAGAGTCAGTCCCGCGATGCCACCGCCAAAGTGCAGCCAATTCGACGCGGGAAGAAAAGCGGGCGCCATCTGCAGCACCGGGCTCACCGTTCCCCAATCGAGTCTTCCGGCGGCAACCTGGATGCCGTCGGCGTAAAGCAGAAATTTCTCTCCGTCGAAGATGGCCGCGACGAAATACCATTTGTCTCGGCCAAACGATGCCGGGCCAGAGATGCTGTTGTCATTGCCCATCCACAAAATCAAGTGCTCGCGATCGACTGCGATATATCTCGAAAACTCGTCCGCGGGATCTCCCATGCCTGCGACCAGAGTTGGCGCTTGCGGAACTTCTGCCGGTTTCACCCAGCCATACAACGACCAGGGCAAGTCGGCGCGCAGTACCGAGTCGTCTTTTCGCAGCGGCTTTTTGAGCCCGTCTCCGTCAGGAAGAAATTCTGCGTTGTACGGCCCATAAAAAGCCGGATCATTTGTCACTACGTTTTGGGAGTGGCCGTCGGCCGCAATCGCGAGTAAACAGAAAGCAATCGCCACACATTGAAGCGGGCGCTGAAGCAGCCTCCGAAGCAGAATCGGCTTCACGCACCGAAATTCATCCCGCATGCTGATCATCGACTCCTCGCAAGTCGGCCGATATTGTCTACAGAACACAAATCACGTCGTAGCGGCAACGACGGGCAGATTGATAGTAATCCAAAGCGGATGCAAAAACGAAAGGTGGGGCTTGCGATAATTCGCAAAAATCAAACTACTTCGCACTACTTTCGCGCATAGACCAATCCGGCAGGACGATAGGGAGGATCAGAAACGACGCGGATGTAAGAAATCAGCGCCTCAATTTCGGCCTTGCTCAGAGTGTAGCCGTAGGGCGGCATCAATGCAGAACGGTTGAGCGCGGGCCCGCCGTGACCGATGATAGCGGTCAAATCGTCATCGCTAATCTTGTTCAGCGTGTCGCCTTCGGTGAAGGGATGAGGCTTGACTTCGAGATTGTCGTAATTGGAAACCCGCTCCGGAGTTGATTCCGGATCGTGGCAGCTGGCGCAATATTTGTTGTTGAGTTGAAATCCGAGCTGCTCTTGATATCCGAGCGCAATTTCTTCGATCTTCAATTCGACCGGCTTCTGCGCTTTCGTAGCGGTATGCGCGATGAGCTGATATCGGCCTGACATACTGCCCAAAGCCACATTTGTGCTGAGCTGTCCGCTGGAATCGGTGAGGCCGCTCGCGGGATCAAAACCAACGCCTACGGGTCCTGTGAAACTGACCAGCGCTCCTGCAACGGCCGTGCCCTGTTCATCATTGACCTGTACGATCACCGGCTGAGCGAGCGCGGTGCCGATCGCGCCAGCCTGCTTTCCTCCACTCGATTCAACCAGCGCCGCGCCAAAACCTGTAGGTTTCAAAGCAGCCGCAGGCGCGGGTTTGCGCGTGCATCCCGCCGTCGCGAGGGCCAGGCCAGCCGCCAGTAATGTCCGCCAATATCTCGTCATTATTTCTTCGCCCCCTGCTTGCCGGAGCCTTTCTGCGTCATCAGGAATGCAGTCAGAGCGTGCGCATCTTCGTCGCTCATATTGCGGTTCGGTTCCAGAGTGCCCGGCTGCAGCGACTGCGGGTTTTTCAGCCAGTGATAGATCCATGCCGCAGTCAGGCGCGATCCGACTTGCGTCAGCGTGGGGCCGACGTAGCCTTTATCCGCCTTCGTATCGACGATGTGGCAACCCTGGCAGCCATACTTCGAATAGAAGAGCTGTCTTCCCTGCTCGACCTCGGCGGGCATAGCTCCGCCGGCAAACGATCCGCCGGCAAACGCGTCGCGGTCAAACGCCGGAGTCTGATACACCGTCATGATGTAATCAGTGAGTTCGTTAATATCGCTCTCCGACAGATTGAATTGCGGCATGCGGCGAATCAGCGCCGGGCGCAATGTTCCCGGATTCTTCAAGAACGCCTGCAGCCACGGCCGCTGCACGGAACTGCCTTCCCAAGTCAGGTCGGGAGCCATATCGCCGCCGCGCCCATTAATCGCGTGACAGCTGAAGCAGGCCAAATCCGCCATCAGCTTCCCTGCCTTGCCGGCCGGCTGATAATTCGAAGGCGCTTTTGCCGGCACGGTCAACGCAAACGGTAAATCATGGGCGCGATCCGTGAGAGCGAGCAGCGCAGTCGTCAAAGCGTCGATCTGCGCTGGCGCAAGACTGTATTGCGGCATCTTCGTTCCCGAACCAAATGCGCGCGGCTGCCGGATCTTAGTCGCGATGTAATCCGGCGTACTATGCTTCATTCCCGGCAAGAAGCTAATCTGCACCAGGGGTTTGCTGCCGATGCGAGTTAGCTCCGGAGCGAAGTTATCCGGCTTCTTGATGCCATTAATCTCGTGGCATGCGGCGCATCCGTATTCGGTAGCTAAGCGTTTGCCATGCGCAATCTGTTCCGGCGTAGCCGCATCGAGATGTACATTCGCCAGCAGGTCCGTATCAGTTTTGTTTCCGAGGTAAGCAGTCAGCAGCGACACTTGCGGCTCGGTGAACCGGTAGTGCGGCATGGCTGTTTCCGGAGCGTAGATGCGCGGATTGCGTAACCACACCTGCAACCATTCGGGCTTCACCTTGCTTCCGATCTTTGTCAACTCCGGACCAACATCCCCGCCCACCACATTCCCTGCCGCGTTCTGCACCGCATGGCACGACGCGCAGAATGATAGTCCGTACAAGCTAGCTCCAGCCGCCGGATCAACTGCCTTCCCTCCACTGATCGGCGCCGTGTCTCCCTCAACCGGAGTGCTGTTGGCCATCAGGAAGGCCGAAATATCGCGTGCGTCCTCATCCGTCAACTTGTAATTCGGCATGGTCGCGCTGACGGCATAGGATTGCGGATCTTTCAACCACGCATAAATCCACTCACGCGTGGTCTTGTCGGCAATGTGCGCCAGCGAAGGCGGATCGTCGGTCGGCTGAACCGCGCTGCCATCGGCCAGTTTGATGGAGTGACAATGCACACAGCCATATCGTCCCAGCAGATTGCGTCCGAGGTTGAGCTGCGGCGTGCCGGTCAGAGAATCGCGATGGCATTGTCCGCAAGACGATTCCAGGTAGCGTGCCGGAAGGATCGGCTCTTCCCATGCGTGCGTGGTGCTATGCGCCTCGGCAACTTCGGTCGCCGGACCTTGCCCGCGATGACAGATTGCGCAGCCCCAGTCCTTCACATTGTGGCCGACTGGAGGATGCGCACGAAACGGCTCGGGGACGTAGGCTGCGTTCTGCAAATTCTTCTCAGTGACCGCCACGTGACACGTGGTGCAGCGATCGACGACGCCTAGTTCCGGCAACCAGACCTGTTGAATGCCTCCGGTGAAGTGATGTTGCAGGGCAGCGCTATCTGGCCGCGTCGAAATAAATTTGCGGTACTTCCGCTGGTAATGCCGCCACTCATTAAAAAAATCTTTGGTCGGCGCAACCGCAAGCGCGATCAAGAGCAGCAGGCTGGCCCACCCAAATCGATGAACAGGAGAAGCCAGCACATTTCGCCGCAGCCATCGCTTTATGCCTTGCGCGCTCAAGCGTTCCTCCACGGCCATACCCAGACCCAACCCGGCCCCCGGAACAGCGCGCCCACCGTGGTCAGAATCACCGCTTCCATCAAGAACCACGTCATAATCCAGAATGAAAGGGGCTTAGAGCTCAGCCAATTCTGAAATCTTCCTCTCGGTTGTCCGGGCTGATGTTCCGCCCACATCGCGGCCAAGGCCATGAGGGTCGAGATCGTCACCACAGGAATCGCCGCATCCCATGCGCCCACGCTGAGGAGCAGCACGATCAAAGCGACGGCCACAACCGCGAGGATGGTGAGCCTCTGCGACCTATGATGAGTCCAGAGCATTTCATTCTTGATATTGACGTGGAAGAACGGTACTACGATCAGCGCCAGCACAATCAAGGTCGGCAAAATAACGCCGGCGACAAACGGTGGGAAATAGTGCAGCAGTTCTTGTAAACCGGTGAAATACCACGGGGCCTTTGCAGGATTCGCCGTGTGCAGCGGGTCGGCAAGTTGCTCCAGGGGCGCATTCCATACCAGCGCGAGGAAGACCAGCACCACCGCCAGCATCTCGATGGCAATCATTTCGCGGAAAAGCAGTCCTCCGTACGAAATCGTCCTCTCTTCCGGAACCCGTGCAGGCACCTGCGCTTCGCTCTGTGACCCACCCCGAGAAGTGGCGTCGTTCGTCATTCGCCGTTCTCCGTCTCCTCGGACTCCGGCGAATACATTCCGCCATCCTGGTGTAGACGCCACATGTGAATGCAGATCAGCGCAATCACTGCCAACGGCAGGATTACCGCATGCAGAACATAAAAGCGTAGCAACGCGTTGGCATTCACCGTATTGCCGCCGAGCAAAACAAAACGCAGCTTCTCGCCCAACACCGGCACCGACGCCATGATGCTCGAGCCTACTGTCACTCCCCAGTAGGAGGTCTGATCCCATGGCAACAGATAGCCTGTGTAACTCAGCAGCAGCGTCAACAATAAGAGTGTCGAGCCGACCACCCAGTTCAACTCGCGCGGCGGGCGAAACGCTCCGCGATAGAAGACCTTGGCCATGTGTATGAACACCAGAAGCACCATCGCCTGCGCCGACCAGCGATGCAGATTTCTCAGAAACATTCCCGAGGAAACGGCAAACTGCAGATTCTTCATGTCCGCATAGGCCTGCGGAATTGACGGATGGTAATAAAGCATCAACAGCAGTCCGGTGCTCAACTGAATCATGAACGTGCCGAGCGTCAGCGCGCCCAGATACCATGTGTGGCGGAAACCTAGCTGCTGTTCTCGCACGCGATCCTGCGACATGTGCTTGAGTTCCGCGCCCCACCGCGCGAGCGCCTTCAGCGGATTCCGAACTGGTCCCTCAGCTTCGTAGTGCTCTGTTTTTTCCATGTTCACGCTCGAACGTACTCTTTCTCCGGCGGAACTCTCGTCGCCCGGTCCACGATTAGTTCGCCATCGTCGGTGAGTGACATCTTGAGCCAAGGCAGCGGCTTGGGCGCCGGTCCTTCGATCTTCGCTCCATTGCGATCGAATTTGCTGCCATGGCAAGGACAGGTAATGACGTTCAGCGCAGGCTCCCATGTAGTCAGGCAGCCGAGGTGCGTGCATACCGCGCTCAGTGAGAAGAAGCCTTCCTGCGAGTGAATAATATAGATGCCCGCGTTCACGTCGAGCGTGACCGAGTTCAGCGCGTAGCCCTCGGGTCTGCCAACATTGACCACGGGCGAAGGTTCGTACAACACATTCGGCTCGAGATATTGATAGGCAAAGGCAACCGTGCCCGCCGCGGCGATTCCGAGAGAGCCTATCCCGAGCTTCAGAAAAAATCGGCGGCGGTCGATCGGGTCGTTGTTGAGCGTGTTAACGATCTTCGTTATTTTCGGATCATCTGGCATAACTGTCTCAACCTGACTCGATCGCCGCGCGCCACTATGGGGCACGAGACTTAGTCGCTAACTTACTTACTTACGGTGAAATCAGCCTTGCTGTCGCCGGATACAGTCACCGGCTTGGTTGTGTTCTTGGCGCCTTCATGCCACGCCGTCACCGTATAACTGCCGTCGGGAACATTCTCGATCTTGTAATCGCCCGACTTGTCCGCGGTAGCGAAGTAAGGCGTGGGCGCAACGATGATATAGGCAGCCATCTCGGGGTGAACATTGCAGAGCAGCGGCACCACTCCAGGATTGTCAAACTTGAACGAACGCTTTTCCCCCTGCGGCCAGGTACCCAGGTTATGGCCCAGCTTCTTGTTGCCGCTAATGGCAATCCAGAACACGTTGTGCGCAACGCTGTCGCTGTTCAGGAAATCGACCGTCGTACCCTGCTCCACCGGGACCACGTGCGGCACGAACATCAGGCCTTTTTGGTCGATCACGATCTTTGCTGTCGGCGCCGGGAATGTCTTGCCCGCAATGGCTTCGACATAGACCACCGACTCACCCTTCATACCGGAAACCTTCCCACTGATCGTGCCCGCGCTAGCGGTCAAGCTCGTCAATACCAACACCGCCATCATCATCACGAAGCTTTGTCGCATTTTGTTCTCCTTAAATTGATTTCTGCCCTGTTTCAGTTTTGTCGGAGTCACCGAATTGTTGATGTGTGCCTCAGAAAAGGAATTTCGCGTCCAGATAAACGGTGTTATTAGCATTCGCATTGCGTCCCGCCCCATCGTAGTCGTTGGCGGCGCCGTTGAAACGTGTATACGCCGTGTATTGGAAACTGAGAAGCAGATTCTGCCACGGCCAATAGGATAGATTGGCGATGTATCCGGCGCTTCGAGGGTCGCCGTTGAAATTACCGGCGATCGCCCCCGACGGATACAACAGGACATCGGGCGTGCCCGAAGTTTCAAACCAACCGAATGTGCCCGATACGCGATTGCCGAAATGGTATTCGATGTCCGGCATAAAAGTGTTCAGGTGGTGCTGGCACACCGCTGCCGCAGCCACAGCCGCGGAGCAACTATACGCCAAGGCGGCATTTTCATGGATAAAGGTGCCGCGCACCGAAAGCACGTCAGTCCGGAATATTGTCTGGTCGAGCTGCGTGTCGAAAGCCCAATCCGTGTAGCTGTCATAGAGATCATTGATTCCATTGTTGATCGAGCTGGGCGTATTCTTCATGTGGATGCCGTAGGTGCCAAACTCAAACTGTGTCTTCCCCCGAGATTCCTGCCACGCGAGGCGCCAGTAGGGCGCAACTCCGACGATGTTAAATGCGGATCCGACTCCTGGATTTGGTTCAGGACCGCCCACATGTTGCGAGCGATAAAGGTCCAAATTCAAATAGAGATGGTTGTCCCACATGGCAAAGCCTCCGAACCCAGCGACATCCTGCGCCAGAGAGCCGTTGATAATGGGACTGGCATTTGGAGTTGGCGCGACATTACTTGAGATCCATGGGTAGCCCCACGCCGGGGTATCGTTCCATAGATCCTCAACCGTTGGATTGTTGTTGAGGTCCAGGCCGTAAACAAATTCCTTGCCGCTCCACTTCGTTTTATTGGCGTAGCGAATATCTGTGTTATCGCTGGTGAAATGGTCGGATTGGGTTTCGTAAGTCACCTGAAGAAAGCTGCCGACATGGTTCGTCCACGCCCCGGAGAGGAAGAGCGACATATCTTGAGGAACTTGAAGATTACCATTCTGCGTCGTCGGAACCGGCGACCTGGTGTTAGTAAATGACGTCTCAAACATCACGGAAAGCGGCAGCGAAGCCAGAAGATCAAGTGCGGCTCGCGATTTGCCTCCATCCGCCTTCACCACTTTCGTGTCCTCTGCTCGATCGACGTAACCCATCAACTTGAATCTTCGTCCCGCAGGGTTCAGTTCCGGAGGCGTGTAGTGGCAGCCACTGCAAGCCAAGCCCGTTTGCCGCGCATAGCTTGGAACCGCGTAACTACGGCCGGCCAGCAATATGACAGCGGAAGAGAGCGCAACATACATAAACAGGGAACGGCGTGTGTCCATTTTGATCGCCTCCTTGACGGTCGCATTGGGAGTCGTGTGCTTTTTTGGTATTAGGGCCCAATTTAGGAGGCCATTATCGGGAGGCAACCTCACATCGCGCAGCGTCGCTTATCACACACTCGTGTGACCGCAATCACACATTGGGAGAAATGACCGCCAATTTCCATTTTGGAGGGGCTGAATTTGTTGAACGCGAATTGAAGCGAAGAAGGATGGGCGCCAGCTCGCCCTAACGCAATCGAGTGGAGAGAGACCAATCTCCGACGGTGTCGATAATGATGGGCAGATCGGTAACGATGCGCGCCTTATCGACACATCCATCCGCGCCGGCCTTGCGCGCTTCCGGCAAAAACTTGTCGGCGTCGTTGTGGCTCATAATAATAATCTTGATTTCGGCAAATTCCTGGCGCAGCCGGCGCGAAGTTTCGAGCCCATCCAGGCCCGGCATATTAATGTCCAGAAGAACAAGGTCGGGGCGCAGCTCGCGGGCCTTGTTCAGGGTAACGAGCCCGTCCGACGCTTCTCCGCAGACCTGCCAATCGGCATGGCTCGACACAATCCGCGCCACCCCGCGTCGAACGAGCTCGTTATCGTCTGCAATGAGGATTCTCACGCACCAACGGTCTGACCCCAACTCCGGCAGGCGCCCCGAAAATTTGACCGCCGCCGGGTTGAAATGAGTAAGCCGGCCTTCCGCGTCAGTTGTATAAATCGCTGCAGGAAGCGCGTCGATCACGGCGCCCACTTGCTGATCGCGCTTTTCCACCGCTGGATCGTGTTCTGCCCCATTCGAAGTTCCCTGCTCTGGTTTGTTCCCCGCTAGCGGGTCGTTGCTCTTGCTCAGCGCTTCCAACGCCTCCGTCAGATCGGGCGAAATCCTGGTTTTTTGAATGTAGCGCGTGGCGCCAGCCTGCAGCGCCGCTTTCTCCATGAGACTCGCGTCATTTTGGCTGACAATCAGGATCTCGGACTCGGGCGTTTCCCGCCGGATCACGCGGGCCGCCTCCAGTCCGTTCATTCCTGGCATGGAGACATCCAGCAACACCACATCCGGCTTGAGCTCTTTGGCCTTGGCAACCGCTTCTTTTCCATCCGCGGCCTCGCCGCAGACGTGCCAGTCTGGCTGCGATTCAAGAAAAGATCGCAATCCGCGGCGGAACAATTCATGATCGTCCGCAATCAAGATTTCCATGGAACCCATGCTCAGCCCTTACCCTCTTTTGTCTGCTTGATAGTTGGAACTCTCAGGTCAACAAGGAGAATGCACTATCGGACCCTGCGGGGGATATACCCTATATCCTGTATTGACCGTATTGTGTGTTGCGAGCGGTTTCGTCGGACGCGGCGGGATATGTAAATCTCAGATTTACAAGGAGAATTGGCGGAACGGGCGGCGACAACGGCGAGGCTTACGAAATTCCGGTCAAAAGCCTGACGAAAAGTATGAGAGACAATCCAATCGCAGCAATACTGTTGGCGCGAATCGCGCGATAATTCGCCACCCATGGAAACATCAAGACATCGAACAGCGGCCGGAGTTTGTCGGGCCAGAATAGTCCGGCGACACCGAACGCGAGACACACCTGGACGATGAGACAGAGCTCCAAACTATTCATATCTATAATTCCGCTTGTTGGATTACACCCCGTATTGGAACTCAACAGGGATGTACATGGAAAATTACCAAAGTTATCCCCGGAAGCCAAGAGAAGAACTACTCGTGCCCGCGAAATTAGGCGTAGGGGATGGGCAATGGTCCTTCCAAGCGCTGCGAATCGATTCCATACTTCGCCGCGAGGAAGGCGCGAAGCGGCCTCGCCGCGGCCTGCGCCAGTTCCTGCCAGGTCGAGATTTTGAGCTCGGTTCGAAAGGCAACCGGTTTCACGCACCGCATCACCGCATACCAGGCATCGATCAGATCCGGCCTGCGATTGTCGACCAAAACGCAGAATGAGCACCGCCGAGCGTGTGCAGCAAGCACATTGCGCAGAAGCTGGTAAGAAAGATACTGTTCGCTGGTCTGCGGAAGTTGCCCGGCATCGAACACCTCCAGGAAATCGCGATACGCCAGCAGAACCGATTTCGGAGCGCTCTGAAAGTCGCTCTCGGTTAGCTTCGCCTCTATTAAGATTCCCCAAGCGGAGATCAACTTCCGTGCGATCGAATCGGCCGTTGATGAGAGGAACGCGTGCTCTATATCCAAAGCACGGAGACGAGCCCGGCTCGAGGCCGAGCAGCGCACATACTCTCGCATCGCGCAACAAACGCGGGTGACAGAAAATGTTCATCAGCAAAGCGTCAGAACTGGTACAGGTATCAAGTTCCATCCAGCGTCCACGATCCGTCGCGGGCACAGGCAAAGACCGGCGGCCAAGAGTATGAACCTTTGACAATCGTCTCTGCCAATGAGCATTCTTGCGGATCGCCTTATAACTGGTTGGGAAGAAGTTCCAGTGGCGCGAATCGTCGAGATAGGGCTCGAAGCAAACGGTAGGAGCATCGCCATAGCTGAGACTATGAGGAAGTGTTTCTGCGAGCGCGTAGCGGCGGGCACGCTCAGCCAGGTCACGTCGAAGGGCGGCTGCGAAACTCATGCAGAACAGGTCCTAGCGTGAGCATTATAGCGAAATAAAAGCGAAAGCAAAACGCTAACGGGCGAGCACCGCCAGTTGCGCTACTTGTTTCCGCGAACCAGCTCGATTTCAGAGCCAATGAACCCCCAGGCATTCCAGGCCTGCCCCTTCACGACATTCTTGAATAGCCCAATCGCGTCAGAGCGCTGATGGTGATAAACGCGCCAGTTTCCGACGCCGTAACTTACGGTATCGAAGGCCAACTCGCCTTCAAGGTCATCCGGCCCCGTTGGCGGAGGCGGCAACACAGTTTCTGCCGTAAGCTGTCCCCGATAAAAATGCAGCAGGCGCAAATAGAAATAGAGATGCGGCTCTGTGTTCTTCACCTCGGGCGTGATCCGCGCCAATGCCTGCTCCGCCTCTTTCTCTTTGCCGGCGCGCCGCAGCGAAACATACAACCAATTTGTGCAATCGATCAGACCGTCATCATTCTTCGCCAACGCCCGCGCCTTGTCGAACGAGGCTGCCGCGGCATCGAACTCGCCCAAAAAATAGTGCGCCAGCCCGAGATGATAATGAGCATCGAGCAGGTCGGGAGCGAACTGAGTCGCCTGCTCGAGATCCTTCATCGCCTGCTTAAACTCCCGCAACCCGAGCTCGCGATGGCCGCGCTCCAGATAAAGCTCCGCGCTCTTCGGAGCAAAAGCTAAGCCCTGCGTGGTTGTCGCTACCGCCTCGCGATATTGCCTCCGTGCCGCCTGCGCCTTGGAGAGCTGCAGTACCCGCACCACATCCTTTGGATCTGCGGCGAGGTTCTTGCGCGCAGCAATAACTTTATCGTCATCCGGCAGCGCATAGAGTTTGCGCCCAAGACCAGACGTAACTTCGAACGCGCCATGCGTGGCTTTTGAATCAGCCTGCGACTGAAGTTCAACCGTCAGGCTGAGAGCGGCCACAAACACAAATGTTGCAAAAGCAATTCCCGATTGCGTTGGCCTCATCACTGCTGTCTCCCGAAGTTAGAAATAAACGCCACCTAGTGAAACGCCACAATCTTCGCCTCTTCACAGGCCTTCAGATAATCCGCTACAACATCGAGCGGAATCGGCCCATACTCCGCAGCGACCGCATCTCGTATCTCGCTTATCGTTCGCTTCCCATCGACGAAGTTCACGATTTCATACGCATAAAGTGAACCACGGTCCTGCACGCGAATCAGCCGATTCGAGCCGCTGTTTAAGAGTTTGATCTTCGCGACGCGCTCGCCCCCAAGCCGATCCATGAGCACGTCATCGTTCTGAAAAGTCAGCGGACCAAACTCGGCCGTGCGCACTGGCACTTTCGCAGCATCCGGCTCTCCATGCCAAGGCGACCGCGCCGGAAAATCGTGAGCGCCGCGCGTCGCGGCAATCTGGTCGAGCCAGCCATTGAGTGTCGCCGCCTGTGCCTCTAAGTCTTTACTAAACGCAGCGACCTTGCCCGCATCGCTCTGCGTGTACGCTGCAAAAGAGCGCAGCTCTGCCTGTTCGCGCCGCAGCATTTGCATGATCAGGTTGCGCCCCTCATACCACGTATCCTGCGGAGGCAACTGGTTGTCTTGCACAAGACTCTGCGCGCGCTCGAAACCCTCCGCCAGCCGGCCTTGCGCACGCGCCGCAAAGAATGGCAGCCACGAGGCAGCCTTGGCGCCGTCGGCCGCCGCATACGCATACCCCGAAGCCGCTCCAAGCAGCGCAACTCGCCGCAGTTTCGTCGGATCGATCTGTGCGAGAGTGTCGTGGTCGGTGTGAATATAAATGTCCGGCCAGTCGCGCAAGTAAAGAGACGGCACCGCGATTGTCGATGAGTCGTAGTCATCGTGATCGCTGCCTTCGGAGTATGGCGTCCGGTCGGCGAGAAATTCGTTGCGCGTGCCAGGAGCGCCGTTGCGATCTTCCACCACCGCGGCCTCAGCGTGGCTGCCGTCTTCGGCATAAACGGTCGCGCCATCGCGAATCGTTTCGGCAAACAACTCGCCAACATCGGTGACGAAACTCGGCAGCGACCATGGCGTCTCGGTCACATGCAAAATGGATTTGTTCTTGTACGGGTCGCCCCCCACCATATCCATATGAACATTAGCGCGCAGCGACTTCCGAATATCAGGGTGCGCGCTCAAGAACGCCATGGTGCCCTCCACCTCCGGTCCCCATATAAAACGCAGCGTTCGCGCCGGACGCGGAAGTTTGCCGCTTGCGATCAGCCGGTTCAGCACGCGCGCCGACTCCATGATGGTCACGCATCCGCTTCCATTGTCGTTCGCACCCGGCCGCTGGTGATCGAGATGGCAGCTGTACACCACCTCGCCTCCGCGTGGGTCTGTGCCCGGAATCGTCGCCGTCACCACCGTCCAGTGCCCCGGCGTCACTTCGGCTTTTACACGCGCGCTCAGCATTACTTTATGGCCGGCAGCAAGCTGCGTGCGGAGCGCTGTCGCCGTTCCTCGCGAAACCATGAACGCAAACCCATTCGGCAGCAGAGCATCCAAGTGGCCCCATCGCACCACGGTTGTGTCAAGCCCCGACCACGCCGTCGTCTGGTTCGGCATATCGCTGACAATTCCGGCAGCCCCATGCTCCATCACCGCGAGGCGCTGTACCGTGGCCAGCACACCATCGGCGAGGACGATTTTTCCGCGCACATCTTTGCCCGCGTAGTCCGCTGCGCTCATGCCTGCGCCGACGTCAACCAAAGATGCGTCCACGTCCGCTGTGTGACTGTAGTCGGCAAGCCGTATTGGCTCCGTCGCCCAGTCGCCAAGCAGCGTGTGTTCCGGTTCAACCTCCCACAGGCTCGCCGACTCCACATGCCACGCCATATACGAGCGCATCAACCCGTAGTGAATCTTGCCATCGATGGGAAACTGCTCGGCGTGTGCATCCTGCAACCCATATTCCTTGGCGCGCACCAGCATGAAATCCGCCGCCTGATCGAACTCCGGCGTCGCCGGCACACGGTGCAATCGCGTCAGCAAACGGAGGTTCTCATAGGGAGCCACGCCGCTTGCCTCCTCGCGCATCGCCGTCCACTGCGTTTCGCTAAGAAAAGGCTGCTGTGCGAAAAGCAGCGAGCTCAGACAAATCAACCATGAAACCATGAGGAGGCGAAGGAAGTGAGGCGCGCCGAGAATTTGCATAGGCAGATAATCCTTCTGAGTCGTGCGGAGCTCTTTGAGGCCCGAATCGAAGAAGTCTGAATCGAACCCAGAGTAAAACTTTCTTTTTATTCGATCCCCAACTCTTTCGCCAGCGCCTTCCACTTCCCGTCCACGAGCGCGCGCGTCTTCGCGTCCATCACGATCTCGTCCGGCCACGGACGTCCGAAACCCTCGGTCGACCACTTACGCGTGGCATCGATGCCCATCTTCGATCCGTAATTCGCAAACCGCGCTGCATGATCGAGCGAATCCACCGGCCCCAGCGTGAACTGTATGTCGCGCTCCGGATCGATATTGTTGAGCGCCTTCAGCGTGACATCCGCGACATCCTGCACATCAACGTCTTCGTCAACGACGATAATGCATTTCGTGAACATCGCCTGCCCCAGCGACCAGATCGCGTTCATCACTTTGCGCGCCTGCCCGGGATACGACTTGCGAATCGAAACAATCATCAGGTTGTGAAACACGCCTTCGATCGGCAAATTGACGTCGACGAGTTCAGGAATCGTCAGCTTCATCAGCGGCAGGAAGATGCGCTCGACCGCCTTGCCCATCCAAGCATCTTCTTGCGGCGGCTTGCCCACAACCGTGGTCGCATAGATTGGATCTCTTCTGTGGGTCACGCATGTAACATGAAAAACCGGATACTCGTCTTCGAGTGAATAGAAGCCTGTGTGGTCGCCGAATGGGCCTTCGGTACGCAACTCGTCGAGATTGACGTAGCCTTCGAGCACAATCTCGGCATTCGCCGGAACCTCGAGATCGACCGTCTCGCACTTCACCAGTTCGACCGGCTTCTGTCGCAGAAATCCTGCAATGATGAATTCTTCGACATCCGGCGGCGCCGGCACAATCGCGGAGAACGTGAGCGCCGGATCGGTGCCGATCGCCACGGCAACTTCCATTTTTCCCGACGGACGATCGCCATCGGCCAACATTGCGCCGCCCGATGATCTTGCCATGATGTCGACCGCCGCGCGCGGAGGCTCGGCTTTGCTATTGCTCGCAACGCTCTGCCGCATGCGCTCGCGATAATGTTCCGCCGCAACTTTCTGCCGCTGCCAGTGCATTCCGGTCGTGCGCTCGTCATAAATCTGCATGCGATACATGCCGACATTACGCTTCCCTGTCTTCGGATCGCGCGTAATCACGCAAGGCAGCGTGATGAATCGTCCCGCGTCTTTTGGCCAGCATTGCAGTATGGGAAAATCGAGCAGCGAAAAATTGTCGCGCTTGATCACTTCTTTGCAAGGACCGCTGGGGACAGTCTTCGGAAACAGCTTTCCCACCTCCGCGAGCATGGGCAGCATTTTCATTTTGTCGAGAAAGCCTTGGGGAGATTTCACGTCCATGAAACCGCGGATGCGTTCGGCGATTTCATCGAGACGATCCACCTCCAGCGCCAGCCGCATCCGCCGCGCCGAACCAAACTGATTAATGAGAAGTTGCGTGCCCGGATACCCCCTCACATTCTCAAAGAGCAGCGCTTTTCCGCCGACATGACCATCCGGGTCGCGACTTTTTGAAACGCGGTCGGCAATCTCCGTAATCTCTAGAATTGGGTCCGCTTCGGTGCGGACGCGCCTCAGTTCACCGGCTCGATCGAGCGCTTTGATCCAATCCCGCAGATCGTCGTAAGCCAAAATACCTCCTGAAATGACAGACGATTATATGACGGCGCTCCGCTTTTCCCTGTGTTCCTCCGTGCTCCCCGTGGTGGAAGCCTTTCGCCGGCAGGCCGCGGGACTACCGCCATCGCTCGCTCCACTCTTCCACATTTCGCGCTCTGCGACTACGATATGAAAATCGTTCGTCAGCATTCAGCGTTTTGACTAAGACAATTGACCGAGAAAACTAAACCGGGGGGCCAATGATCCGTTTCAAAGTAAACGGCCAAGATAAAACCTTCGACG
>JBEKXO010000099.1:0-15888 GCA_049511995.1 Terriglobales bacterium | reverse complement strand
ACACAACCAATAGCCCGTTCGGGGCCGAGAGTGTCCCACAGCCGCCCACCTGGATCGACCGATTCGAGATGGTGTCCTTCAAACGAACCACCGCTTTTGTAAAAATACCACCATGGAATGCCATTTACTGCCGTGACAATCGCGGTATCGCCCCGCAACAACGGAAGAAATTCCGCAGCGCTCGCATAGGCCTGATGTGCCTTCAGCGCACTGATCACGATGTCCTGCGGGCCAAATGTTCTTGGGTCATCGCTCGCCTCAATCCTGGCGATCTTCGACTGGCCCTCGGTTAACAATTTCAGACCGTTCTGCTGGATCGCCTTGAGATGTGCGCCGCGGGCAATGGCACAAACGTCATGTCCTGCCAGCGATAGTTCCACCGCGAGATAACCACCAATCGCGCCAGCTCCGAAAACGCAAATCTTCACGTTGATGTGCCCCCGTTCATTGTTCCAATCCCGGGCCGATCAGCGCCGGTCTTCGAGCAAATATGCCACCCGTTCCGTGCTGGCTCTTGCCCAGGTAGTGTCCGCTGCAAAGCCAAGCGCCAGCACCGCCGCGCCGCACGCTGTCATCACCCACCAGATTGCGTGCGTCGCTGTGGCGAAATCCGTTCCGTGCGCATGGCTCGCTTTCACCACCGTTCCGGATACCGCCACCCCCAGAGCCACGCCCACTTGCCGGCTGGTCGATGCAATCGCTGCTGCGACGCCCGCCTGCGACAGCGGCATTCCAGCCACTGCACTGTCGCTGATGGCAGGATTCACCATGCCCACCCCCACACCGAACAGCGCGTACGCCGCCAGGAGCCACCCCACCGATGTCTGTTGATTCAGCCCAGTCAGAATCACGGCGCTGATCAGAAATCCCACGCCAGCAGCCAGCAGCGAAGGCCGCGGGCCGTGGCTTCCGACCAGCCGTCCCGACCATGGCGCGCACGCCACCATCGTGATCGCCAGTGGCAGCGTGAACAGCCCCGTCTGAAAGGCGGAGAATCCGCGCACCTGCTGGAGGTACAGCGTGTTCAGAAAAAGAAAGCCGCCAAAGCACGAGTAGGAGCTCAGCGCCAGAATCGTTGCGCTTGAGAACGGCACGCTGCGGAAGAACCTCAGGTCCAGCAGCGGATCCTTGCGCTGCGGCTCATACAGCACAAACGCCAACAAGGCCAGGGCTGCGGTGGCAAACAGCCCCAGGATCAACCCCGAGCTCCATCCCGCATGCGGCCCTTCAATCACACCCCACGTCAGCGTTGTCAGCCCCGTCAGCACCAGCATCTGTCCCACCGGATCGAACCTCCGCGCCCGCTCTGCCTTCGACTCCGGAACAAAAAACGCTGCCAACAGCGCCGCCGCAATTCCCACCGGTACATTGATCCAGAAGATCGACCGCCATCCCATCGTCTCCGTCAGCGCCCCACCGATCAGCGGCCCAATCCCCAGCGAGACGCCTGTCACCGCGCCCCAGATACCAATCGCACGCCCCCGCGCCTTCGGCTCCGGAAACGCATTCGCAATAATCGACAGCGCCACCGGGTTCAGCATCGACGCCCCAACCCCCTGCAGCGCGCGGTGTGCAATCAACTGTTCAATCGTCCTGGCCTGGCTGCAAAGCAGTGATGCGAGCGTGAACACAGCTAGCCCGATCTGAAAAACCCTCCGGCGTCCGAAGCGGTCCGACATCGATCCCGCCAGCATCAGAAAGCTCGCCACCACGAGCGTGTAGGCATCGAGAATCCACTGCAGCCCTGCCAAACCAGCATGCAGGTCCTTTTGGATCGCCGGCAGCGCGACGTTGACGATGGTCGCGTCCATGCTGAAGATCAGCACGCTCATGCAGCAGATCGCCAGGATCAGATTCGGATGCTCGACGCGATTCGCAGGTTCAACGGCCGCAGGGCTGCTGGTTGCGTGAAAAAAGTGGTCCTCAGCCCTCGGCATGGTATCTCCACTCACACGCTTTCGGTTCAACCAGTCGCCTGGAGGGTCGACCCGGCAAGGCGTTCGGCATCGGTTTCATGCCGCTTTTCGACCGGCCGCAGAACCGCCAGTGCCAGGAGAATGGCAACCGCGTTGATTCCGGCAGCGAGGTAGAGCACGAGATCCCAGTTGCCGGTGGCCGCGACCAGCAGGCTCCCCAGCGGCACCAGGAACCCTGCAGTACCCTTGGCCGTATAGAGGATCGCCAGGTTCTCGGTCGCGTATTTCGAGCCAAACATATCCGTACACATCGACGGGAACAGGCCGTAAACGTTCCCCCAGGACAAGAAGATCATCCCGGCGAAGAAGACGTAGCCTAAGGGATGCTTTCCCGTGACGCTCAGAAGGAAATAGCTCACGGTACCAAGAGCGAAGGCGATCACCATGCCCTTGATGTTTCCGATCCGATCGCCTAGCCAGCCGAAGAACGGTCGGCCGGCACCGTTCATGAGGTTGGCAAAGATCAGACCCATGGACAGCGCTGTCGTGCCCCATATCATCACATCGGCGACGTCAAAGGATTGGGCGATCGTCGCGAGATTCGCGGTCACGGTCAGCCCCCCCGCACACATCAGGAGATCCAACAGATAGAGAACCCAGAACACAGGCTGGCGCAGCACCTCGGACGGCTTGTAACTGTAGCTTGACTGCTCCACCTTGGCATTCCCCACCGCCGGTACCTCGCCTGGGCGAGGCCCGCGAATGAATTGCGCGGCGATCAGGACCGCGCCGCCCTCGATCAGTCCGAACCAGAAAAACGTCGCTTCGTAGCCTCTTGCAGTGATCATCATCCGCATGGGAATAATAGTGATCACGGCTCCAGCGCCAAAGCCAGCCGCGACCAACCCCGCCGCCAGACCGCGGTGGCCCGTGAACCATTTCACCGCGACTCCGACGCTGGTCGTGTAGATAAATCCGGCACCGAGGCCGGTAATGGCGCCGCCAATGTACATCAGGTGCAGCGAGTTCGCCGAGGACATACTGATCCAACCGAGCGCGACCAGCACGCCGCCAGCGCCAATGGTAATACGCGGTCCCCTGTCCGGCCCAAGCTTGTCTGCGATCCAACCGCCGAGCGGCGTTCCCCAGGTCTCGAGTGCGATGAACATGGTGAAGGCCACCTGAATCTGGGCGATCACCCAACCATGCGCCTGATGGAGGGGCAAGACGAACAGGGCCCACCCATATTGCAGATTGGCGACCAAGAGCGTGCTCACAAGGCCGAGAATGAGATAGCGCCAGCGCTTTCTCTCGAAATTGCGGTTGTCGGACGCGGAGGGCGCAGTCGTGGTGACGCTTTGACTAAAGGCCTTGAAGGCCTCATCAGCTTTGGGCGCCAGGCGATGGCGTTGCTCGGAGAGTTCCCTCGTTGCTGTGGGGTAAATTTGTTCTTGTTCGGGCATAACTTTAGACTCCTGTTGTCACTTTGTTTGGTAGAGCTCACGTTTGCAGCGTGCTTCTCAAAACGCGATCACCCAAGTGGCCTCCTTTGTGGGCGATTTGAAGAAGGCTGGCAGATCGCGTCGAAAGCCGACAAACTATGAATCGCCAACGACAAATCGCAAAGCAAGCGCACGCCGATCCGTGGAACCCTTCGCCGTGCGGGGAAAGTCGGCCACTATGTGGATCCGCTCGGGAACTTCGAAGGCGCTGAGTTTCGTACGGCAGTAGTCGCGCAGTTCGCCCTCCGTTGCGTTCATTCCCGCACGCACAATGACAGCCGCTTGCACATTCTCTCCGTAGATTGCGTCCGACTCGCCGAACGACACCGCATCGAGCACTTTCGGGTGCGTTAAGAGGACCGTCTCGATTTCTCCCGGTGAGATCTTCTCTCCGCCCCGGTTGATGATTTCCTTGATCCTTCCTCTCACATAGACGTAGCCGTCGCCGTCTACGCTACCCAGGTCACCAGTGCGGAACCATCCATCGACGAAGCTGGCAGAGTTTGCCTGCGGATTATTGAGATATCCACCCGTAACCGTTGCGCCGCGCACCAGGATTTCTCCAACGCTACCGGTGGCAACGTCCCTTCCATCGTCCGCGACAATTCGGATCTCAACTCCCGTGGGGAGTCCCACCGACGACGTCTTGTCCAGTCCATGGACGGGCAGCGGGTTCGAAGACACCTGATGAGAGGCTTCGGTCATCCCATAGGCGGAGATAAGCGGCGCTCGGAATGTAGCCGGGATGGCAGCGGCGAGTTCATCGTCAAGCAGTGCGCTGCAGCTCCGGATGAAACGAAGCTTGGTCGGAGCAGAGCTCGGGTAGTCTTTGGAGGCACGGTTAACGAGAATGCGGTGAATCGTGGGTACTGCGGTGTACCATGTCACCCCGAGTCGGACAACGTCACCCCAAAACAAGTGAGCCGAGAACCCGCCCGTGCTCGGAAGGTAAGCGCTGCCGCCGCTGGCCAGAGTAGCCAGTAGCCCGCCCATGAGCCCGTGACCGTGGAACAGCGGCATCACGAGGAGCGTCGTGTCCTGCGGAGACAACTCGTACCCGCAGGCAATACCATGGACTGAGGCGACGACATTGCGGTGAGTCAAAGGAACAACCTTGGGGGCGGAGGTCGTCCCGGCGGTGAACATCACGAGAGCAACATCGTCGCCATCGATTAGGGCGCTCGCCTCGGCAGCCAAGCCAGGTGCTGGGCTTTGCCCGTTTCGATCCGCAATTCGTACCTCGTAGGCGCCCCTGGAACCCTCGACAGTCATAATCCAGCGAGCAGCGCTTCCGGCCGTGGCCTCCGCAAACTCGAGCTTGCTTGCCAGATGTTTCGGAGCGAGCACGGCATGTGCTGAGAGTTCCGCGAGTCGTGCACTCAGTTCGGACGATGTGAGCGCTGGGTTCAACGGCGCGACACGAGCGCCCGAAGACACAACTGCGAGAAGACCCACCACAAATTCCACACAATTGTCCGCGACGAGCGCGATCGTGGCGCCGCGTCTCAGCCCGAGCCAGGATAGTTCTGCCATGGCCGACCCGACGAGAGCGTCAAGTTGGCTGTAGCTGATTACAGTTTTTCCGTCTGAAGTCCCGACGGCGGTTCTCTCGGGCTGCTCCTGAACGTGCTTTGTGAGCAACTCTGAGAGGCTGTTCAAGCGTAGTGCAGCGGTTTGGGCGGCAATCGTCGCAATCGGAGTCATGGCACTGCGCCTCTTACTTTCGTCCATTGCCGATCTGGCTCTTGGGGTTCAAATTGCTTATATGGCCACTCTCCGTGCCGGCGGTCGGATCGATGACGCAGTTGATGATGGACGGCTTACCTGACGCGAGAGCATCGGTGAGCGCCTGGGTGAGACCTTGCGGATCGCTCACATGATGGCCGGTGCCGCCGAAAGCCTCGATGAGTTTGTCATAGCGCGCGCTCTTCATGAGAATGGTGGGTGATGGGTCGGCGCCTCCGCTGCGGTTCACGTCGTCACCGCGGTTGCTCATGTGTTAAGAACGCCGTGACCGCCGGACGACACGTGTCGAGGGAGCGCGGACTTTTCATCCTGACGCCACCTTCGAAATAACGATCTCGTCAGCCTGATTATCCCGGAATTCAGCGACCCCCGCCGCGCATATCTCTCAACGGCAATTTGGCAATCGCTTTGCATGTCCTACGGCATAACACGAAACGGCAACGCCGAATATGACCGCACGCGGTCGCGCCGAGCGTAAGGCGGCCAGTCCAGGAGATGAGAACAGGGAGAAAGTTCAATGAAACTCAAAATTATGCGGTGGAGTGACCGTGGTCTGTGCTGCGGAATCTCATCAAGTCGTTCGAAAACAACAAGGAGAAGGGTCATGAAGAAATCAACTACGTATCTTCTGAGTATGTTGCTCGTAATGCTGCCCATTCTTTCCTCTTCAGCTTCCGCAGCTGATCAGGAAAAAGATGAAGATCGTTTAACGAACAGCGGGACGGTGCTGAAGGAGATCCTCGATGTTCCCGACAACATCCCCCACGACTTGCTCGACAAAGCCGATTGTGTGGTTGTTTTTCCGTCCGTGTTGAAGGCTGCATTCATTGTTGGCGGAAGCTACGGTCGCGGCGCGATGTCCTGCCGCAGGGGTGAAGACTTTAGAGGATCCTGGGGCGCGCCCACGATGATGGCGCTTGAGGGCGGCAGTTTTGGTCTCCAGATAGGAGGCGAGGCAACAGACTTCGTACTCCTGGTAATGAATGAGCGGGGTGCGAGCGGAATTCTCGCCAGCAAAGTGAAACTTGGAGCAGATGCTTCGGTTGCGGCAGGCCCGGTCGGGCGCAGTGCCTCGGCGGAAACGGATGCCACATTACGTGCCGACATCTTGAGTTATTCCCGCGCCCGCGGGGTGTTCGTAGGTGTGTCACTCGAAGGATCAACCATTCGTCCCGATAATGGCGCCAATCGGAAGATTTACGGACAGGACGTATCAGCAAGGCAGATCGTTCTGTCCGGAAAGGTCGCTATCCCGCCAGCAGCTCAGGCGATGATTTCGACATTGGATTCCCGGACTCCAAGGCATAAGTCCTGACCCGAGGAGATTCGGTTCGGTGTCACTCAAGCCGAATTAAGGAGACACATTGCGATCACGGGGCTCAATTAACTGGGGAGTACGGATGTCGCCGGTCGTCGTTTGGATCTGCGGTGCGGCCGCAGCTTTTGCAGACACCGCGCAGCCCCTGATCCCGACAAACATCTTCGCTCCCGCATCCACCCCGGCAAAGTCGATCTTCGGACTGTCACTATTTGTACTCGCGGTAACAGGGGCGGCCGCGTGACCTTGTGTAGATAGTAGGTGAAGCAGGGAGGAAATTGGCTGTTGAGGAGAACGACCGATGATCGAGAGTCTCACAGGTACGCACGCTGACTGGGTCGTGGGAATAGCTCGCATTGTATTGGGGATCATATTCTTTGCCCACGGCGCTCAGAAACTGCTGGGTTGGTTTAGCGGACCTGGTCTTGCCAACAGCATGCGTACGTTCACCGAACATCTGCACCTTCCGTCGACTCTGGCCTTTCTTGTGATCGCCGGGGAATTTTTCAGTGGAATCGGACTGATCGTCGGGCTATTTAGCCGCATTGCCGCCCTGGTCATCGCGCTCACGATGGTGGGCGCTATTGCAACTGTTCATTGGCGATTCGGCCTCTTCTTGAACTGGCTCGGAACCCAGGAAGGACACGGGATTGAATACCATCTGCTGGTAATCGCGCTGGCGTTGATAGTAGTAGTCAAGGGCGCGGGGGCGTTCTCTTTGGATCGTCTTGTCTACGAACATTTTTCGGGATCGGAGCAGTCCGCAGCCGCGGCGGACAATGACGGCGGTGGGCGCTACCGGCTCCTCGACGCATGCCGCAGAACGGTCTCTGGTGAGTCTGCCCAGCTAAGTTGTCCCAGCTAAGAAGGACCCGATATAGCACCGATGACAGATAAGTGATCGGCGGATAAGGTCTACGGATAGTGACCAAACTTTTGAGTGTAGCTATGCTGATCGGCTTCCAGTCCACTTCCTTGCTGGGTCAGAGCCACGTTTCAGAGCCGGCCGTCAACCTCGGCGATACCAGCTTTCTCGACGCACCAGCGGAACCAGGATTCGTCGCCGAGACGATCGGGGATGCTGCACATGACGGAACAATCACAGATTCATCCGGAAGCGCTGTGCCCGACGCGGGTGCAGTGAACAGCATCAGCAGTTTGACACACATTGCCTGGCTTAGCCCTAAGCAACTTCTCGGAGGTTGGTACGGAGTGGAAGTTGTCCTCTCAGCAGCGCATGTGAATGCCGGAGCCCAGGGAGAGGCGGGAGGCTTGGGCCCCACGACGGTATCGCCGTTCATTCTGCAGTGGCCCGAATATCGAGTTTTAGGCATGGCAATCGACCAGCGCGTTGTGGCGGATTTCGATCTACCGACAGGGGAATATTCGCGCACGTCTAACGTCAATATCGGAGCCAAGACCTTCACCGTTCATCCGTATTATTCGATCACCGTATTTCCCGTAAAACGGCTCGAAACGAGTTGGCGGGTTCACTATCTCTGGAACTCGACAAACAATAATCCTCCAATAAGCACAGGCGCGCGATCCACTCAGGCTGGTCAGGCCATTCATTTCAACGCAACCCTTGCGTACAACCTTTGGAAAGGCCTATGGATCGGCCCTAACGCCTACTACCTCAAGCAGATTTCCGACGGAAAATTTGACGGTGTGGCGCTTCACAACTCGCCTGAACAGGTGGGAGCGATAGGGCCCGGAATGGTTTGGAACAGCAAAAGTTGGTTCTTTTATGCCAACACGTATCAGGAGTTTGGGGCGGAAAATCGTGCTACGGGCCATAAGCTGGTGCTGCGAATCGAAAAGACCGTTACGTGGCCGAGATAGATGAACTCATAGCGTACTTGGAGACTCTTCATCAGGCAGAGAGAAGGAGAACGGTCTTGGCCGGGTCCATATTTTGACAGCGAGTCCCCCATCTCGACACATCAACCGCTGCAGTAGATCGACATATGCCGTTAAATCGAATGAGAACAGGCCTCGTCGACGAATTCACAGGCGATTTGACCGTTGACGTCCTGTGGAAGAGGACATGCACTGGCTTGGCAGGAGGCTTAAATATTCCCACTACAACAAAAGATTTGGGGGTTTGCGCTGTCTGGACGCTGCAGGCGCCGGAGGTTGCGAGAAGAAGCCAGTTTGCCTTCGGGCACTCTTGCGAGTGCTACCCGTGTCCTCGGTAGAGAACAAAGACTACCAATGGCGGACACGCCCGACGTCGACGTGCACGAAGTCCGAGCTGCGATAGTAGCCAACTCCTCCGCGATGCAGGCGCAGGGCTGCGTCACGCAAGTCCGACGTCGGAATTCCGGGCAGGCGAATGTCGATCGCTTCGGCCTGCATATGCAGGCTGTGCTGAGCGACGCCGGTGTGCGGTGTGCGCGCGCGCAGGAATTCGTTGCTCCAGGGCGTACGGTAGCCGCAAATTACATCGATTTCACCACCGGAATCGCCGAGCGACGCGGTCAAGTCGTTAAGAAGGTCGAAAAGGCGAGGATCGAAATGGTGCTCATCTCCGGTACGGTGATCGCGCAGAAAATGGTCGAGCTCGTCTAGCGCTTCGGGGATGTATTGATCACCGCGACGATAGACGACATCCAGCCGCTCGCCCGTGTGAGTGTGATAGAAGCGCAGCCGGTACTCGTGTGGGGATGGAACCGTCGACTCCGCGGTATGCCCTAGCGTCACCAGCGGCAAAAGAAGGATCAGCGAGAAACAGAACTTGCAACTTACTCTCCGCAAGGCAGCCGAAGATACCCGACGTCCGTGCAAAAAGTTCACGTCACTGTAGCCGAATAGGCGCACCCTGATTAGATGCGGCTCAACCCAGAGCCGGTGCATCAATGCCGATCAAAGAACCACCACGCCTAGGGATGTTCTGTGGCCAATGCTTTATCGAGTTCTGCGTCATAACCATAGATATCGTCGAAAAACCGAATCTGATTTTCCTCGTTCACCGCAGCCGAGCCGTAAACAATCAGAACCGGAATTCGCGTGACGAGGTTCACCTGAAGATTGTTTTTCTCGCCGTTCATCGTGGCCTTCACCCGCTCTAAATCCCAGCCAGGATTGTTGCGCAATACCCAGGCAACCAGATCCTCCGGCTTCTCTACCCGAATGCATCCGTGGCTAAAATCGCGGACGTCCTGCGTGAACAGTCCCGGAGCATCTGTGCCGTGTAGGTATACGTTCTCCGGATTGGGGAAGATGATCTTCACCAGACCCAGAGAATTCGTGTCGCCCGGTTTTTGCCGCACCATCAGGTGAAGCGATCGTATGCCTTCTAAAACCTCCGGGCTCACCTGATTGTCGGTTACGACATCGCCTTTCGGCGTGACCACTTCAAAATGATTCTTCGCTATGTAGTTCGGGTCTTTCTGGATGTGCGGCACAATTTCGTTCCGCTGAATACTGGGAGTTACCTCCCAGTAGGGCCGGAAGACCACGTATTGAATCTCTTTCTCAAAGATCGGAGACTTGTGACCATAGGCTTTTCCGATGATGACATTCTTGTAAAAGGCAACGGTGCCGTCCGGATTCATCGCGCGTACACGAAACTCAGGAAGATTCACAACCACCGGCGGCTGCGAGAAGGAATGCGGAAGCCAACGCCACCGCTCGAGCGTCAACTTGATCTGGCGAATGCGGACCCACGGTGGTGTATTGAGCTCGTTGACCGTGCGCGTGTCGAGATTACCGGTGGGAGACTCCCCATGCCTGTCCTGATAATGCTTCACGCCCGCGACGAGCACGCCGTCATAGATAGTTGCATTCGGATCAAGCTGTGCCGTTGCAGGAATGTCGCCGATGATTTGCAGAAACTGCCCCAGGCGGACCACGCCCGCGTAGGGTTGGCCAGGCCGCACGGTCTTGGTGACCGTCGGCAGCTTCGGCTCTTCAGCTCGCTTTGCGTATCCTTCATATACGGGCAAAAGCGCGAGCAGTTTCTTGTAACCTAAAAATGGTGGTTCCAGCTTCTGGATTTCGGCGGCTGGATCGCCTGCATTCATGACCTGGGTCTGAATGAATTCCGCCAACGGGAGCTGTTGCTCTCCCATATCCAGTTGAAACTTGAATTCCTTGGGATTTACGCGGCCACAGTGGATGGAACGGATGTAGCGCATCGCCGAGACCGTAAGCGCGGTGTCGAACGAGACCAAGTCTTGTTCAGACGGCTTTTGCCCCAGCTTGAGGAGGCGGCCTTGCCATCGCGAGCCGTCGTAATCTTCGGGGTCGAGTCCTTTCGCCTCCGCATTTTGTAAGAGCGCGATCACGGCCAGCCCCTGGGGACGGACGCGGCCGTTCTGAACCCAAAGCAGAGAATAACCGTTCGAATCGTAAAGTTTGGCGACCTCTGTTTTGTAGGGAATAAAGTCGGGCCAGCGAAGATCAGCATTACGACCTGAATCCACAATACCGTGGAGCGCGGGAACACCCGAGGCTGACAACGTCTGGCCCGCAAGAGCAGGGTGCCCCTCCGCCAAGAACACAGAAAAGACCGCAGAAAAGACCGCAGGGAAGGTCTCGCCGCTCGCAACAGACATTCCCGCAACGACTACGCTGGCTAGAACGATCATCCACTGCGGCCGATAAACAGGATTCCTCATAGCAAACCTCCGCTTGATGTTTGATTTGAGTATCGAAGGCAATTCCAGGTTTCTCCTAATTGGGGGGATTTTCTTGCGTCAGTAATGTCGCGATCCAACTCCTAAGTTGATGCGAGCAGCAAGAGGACCAGTGTAAATTGACCGCCAGTCAATGAGCGCTATCGGGATGTTACGCCAATTGACATGCGGATTCTGAAATGCAAGATTAACGAGAAGTCCCGTTCACCAATCAGGGACGATACGATACGGGGAGTCGCAAGGCTGACCGCGACGTACAAAATGAGGCTTCACCCGCGAATCCGCGGTATTGTCGTTTTTCTCGTTCTGCTCTGGGCGACCCTCTTCTGGGTAGGCGCATTCCGATTTGCCAGTCTTCCGCTTTTGATAGCCGCATGGATACTTTTTTTCAAGTATGGGCGCACCACCATTCGTCCGTCGCTTATTGCATTAATAATCTGGCTCCCGCTGACCTTCTCCCCGATTGACATACTGCCGATTCCGAAGGGAGGACGACCGAGGCTTGTTCCCTTGGTGATGGGCTTGCCCACCCGCGAAACTGCCGAACGGGCGGAAAGAGACGAAGTGATTTTAGGTGGCTGTATTGTCTCAGGCTTTGAGCCGAAATATTACTTGGTCTGGTAACTCCGACACTGTGCTTGCTGCGAACAAGCGTTTAGACGTTTTGACCGCCTGGTCAATGAGTGCTAACGCGATGTTACGGCAGTTAGCGAGTGTGCGGCGCACCGCAGCCGCTGCAAGCCGCTCCCTTCTTGCCTTGCCACACTCGTTTCGTGCCGCAGCGCTCACAGGTGAGTAACTTGTTTATGGTTGCTCCACAGTTCTGGCACGAGTACATGCGCCTTCCGCCTTTTGCCGTCTTCTCGATGCGTTCGCCGCATAGTGGACATGCCTTTTGGTCGTGCTTCATCGGTTACGGGTCAATGAGCGCTATCGCGATTTATAGCCAGCTGACTACGGCTCGAGATCGGAAATCTATTCAGTGGCGCTTGTGCCCTTCCCAAAATCTGACCCAAGTAAACTCTAGAATCGTACCGTTCCCGAATAATCTGAGTGGAATACTTTTGAGGCGAGCTTTCTTGTGCAACTTTTGATTCGCGTTATGCGTTTCTAAGACTACCCTTTGGGGGTGGGAGGAACGATTGCAACTCGTCATCGACAAAGTTAGTAAACGCTACAGCGGGGGAAACTGGGCACTCAAAGGATTCACCCTCGAACTGAAACCCGGCGTTTTGGGATTGCTCGGACCAAACGGCGCGGGAAAGACCACGCTGATGAGCATCCTGGCTACAATCACTCGCGCAACCGAGGGCAGAGTCACGTGGAACGGAAGCGACTTAGCCTCACATCCCGACGAGTTGCGTGCTGTACTCGGATTTCTACCGCAAGATTTTGGCGTTTATCCCAATTTAAATGCCGTCGAATTTCTGGAATATCTCGCGGCCGTAAAGGGTCTGGATGCGGCAACCTCCCGCCGTCGCATTGACGAACTGCTGAACCTCGTCAATCTCGCCGACGTACGCAAACGCCCGCTGGGCGGCTACTCCGGAGGGATGAAACAGCGAGTGGGCATCGCCCAGGCATTGCTCAACGATCCGCAACTGCTGATCGTGGATGAACCAACCGCCGGCCTTGACCCCGAAGAGAGGGTTCGCTTTCGCAATTTGCTTTCCGATCTTTCGGGAGAACGTATCGTGATCCTTTCGACGCACATCGTCTCCGACGTCGAAGCCACTGCCACCGACATCGCGCTCATTGCGCAGGGCACCCTGGTGGCGCACGCCTCGCCCGAAGAACTGCTTCGCCGGGTGGAGGGAAAAGTCTGGGAGTGGGTGCTGCCGAGCGCCGATTTAAATACCGCGAAACAAAAATATCTGATCAGCAACACTTCGCGTCGCAGCGACGGCGTGCATGCCCGCGTGCTGGCCGATGCCCCGCCCAATGGCGCACAGCCGGTCTCGCCGAATCTCGAGGACGCTTATCTCTTCTGTCTCTCTCATCATCGCGCCGGAGTTGCAGCATGAATCATCCGCGCGTTCTTTATCAGATGGTGCGCGCCGACTTCCTCGAGCGGGTGCGGCGCTACAGCTTTCTGCTGACTCTTGCGTTCGCTGCCTATCTCGCCTGGGGCGCCGCTACCGGCCGAGTGGTCTTGCGCTTGGACGAATATCGCGGCGTTTTCAACTCGGCGTGGCTGGGCAGCATGATGACCATGGTGGGCACGATGTTCATCTCCCTCGTCGGCTTCTACATCGTGAAGAACGCAATTCTGCGCGACGAGCAGACGCGAGTTGGCAGAATTCTGGCCAGCACTCCAATGAGCAAAATCTTCTATACGCTGGCCAAGACGTTAAGCAATTTCGCGGTATTGACGCTGATGATCGCTGTGCTGGCGGTGACGGCGCTGTTCATGCAGTTTACGCACGCCGAGGATGCCCACTACCACCTTGGAACGCTGCTGGCTCCTTTTCTCTGGGTTGGCATTCCCGCGATGGCGGTAACCGCCGCCGTGGCCGTGTTGTTTGAGACATTGCCGGTCCTGCGTGGCGGAGTTGGCAATGTGATCTATTTTTTCGTCTGGGTCGGCGCCTTGGCCGCGAGCGACAAAAAAGGCATTGACGATTACGCAGGCTTGTTTGTAATCGCGCACAGCATGCAGACGGCTCTAAAGAAAGTGAATCCGGCCTACAACAATGATTTCGCGCTCAACATCGGTGATCATGCCCTGGTCACCAAGCGATTTGTCTGGACGGGAGTCGATTGGACGGCGGCAATAATTTGGCATCGCATGCTGTGGATCCTGATTGCCCTCGCCATCGCAGCAGTCGCGTCATTATTCTTCCACCGCTTTGATCCGGCGCGGGCGTGGTCATTTCGAAGGAAGAAATCACCTGCCGCCGCGAGCACGAACGGAGACGCACAGGCCACTTCGCCGATCGCGGAGGGCCGGCCTTCCGCCGGGCGCCTCACCCCCCTTTTGTCGGAAGCGAGAGGGAATCGCTTTTGGCAACTGGTGATGTCCGAACTGCGGTTGATGCTGCAAGGCCAGCGCTGGTGGTGGTATGCGGTTGCGCTTGGCTTACTGATCGCCGGCGCGGCTTCTCCTACGGTTGCGGCGCGATCAGGCGTAGTGACGGCAGCGTGGCTCTGGCCGGCGCTGGTGTGGTCGCAGATGGGCGCGCGCGAATCGCGCCATGCAACTGAGTCGCTGATTTTTTCTTCTGCGCGAACCTTGAACCGTCAGTTGCCGGCGGTGTGGGTTGCGGGCTTCATCGTCGCCACGGTGACCGGCGGCGGCTATGCACTTCGACTGCTCGCCAGCGCGGACTGGCATAGACTGCTCGCCTGGTTCGCCGGCGCGCTCTTTATCCCCAGCCTCGCACTGGCCCTCGGAACCTTGAGCGGTACCTCGAAGCCCTTCGAAGCCATCTACACAGTGTGGTGGTATCTGGGGCCTTTGAATCACGCTCCGGGATTCGATTTTATCGGGAGCGTAACCCCGGTGAGCCGGCCGTTTTTTTATATAGTCTCGAGCGCAATATTAATGACCGCGGCGTATTTCGCGCGCCGGATGCGAATGGCCTACGCTTGAACTCTATCGGCTCATGATGGTTGAAACAAACCACGGATCGCGCCATGGTCTTGGCGACAGCAGTGCTTCCGGTCGTTGCGACGAGTGCAGTTGGTCTCAGCACACAGAGATCTCACCGTTCCTCCCATGCATCGTTTGGCTGGCTTCGATGAGTCTCAGAACGGGTTCACCTGGGGAAAATGAATCTTCAGCTTATAGCAAATGAAGAGAATCAGGATCGCGCCCAGTGTGGAAAAAATGAGGCCGGCAGGGTGATATCTTTCGTTTGTCGGGCGCGAAAACATGTGGCTAACGCCGCCGCCAATGATCGATCCAATGATGCCGAGCACGGTTGTCCAGAACATCGTCATATGGACGTGCATCACCGATTTCGCGATCACTCCCGAGATTAGCCCTATGAGCACATACCAGATTAAGTGAAACATACGTTACCCTCACTGTCCGCCTTCGGAGCGTCGCGTTGGCCCGCTTCGTGCGGACCCGCCGCCTGCAGCGCAGGATGGAGGTACGGTGTTTTCTGAGTCAGAACGAGGTTGATTTCGTGTGCAAGTTCCGTCAACTTCGCAGGGTCTTGTTCGCTGGAGGTTAGGGCGGCTAACTGTTTCCATCGTTCAAAGTGTTTTGACATAATCCTCATTTCAGCGATACAAAAAAGCTCGGAAATGCTACCACTCCCCCCGCAAGGCCAAAATCCTAACTGCAGCGCATTCATACCGAAATCACGCCACGTCGAAGGCGGGTACGGGCGGATTCTTTCGCTTCTAGCAAGAGGTTCACCTCGGTTACCAATGTCATAAGTTTTTCGGGATCGGGTTCAACGGCGGCTAGCTGGCACAGTTGGTACCAGCGTTCGTTAGCTTGTTCATGCACGGGACACCTCGAAATAATCTTCTTACAGCATGCACGCGATGATGAAAAAAAACTGTTCAGTTTAGATCACGTCTCGCGGGCTCGCTGACTGGCTATATCGTGATCTCAGCCATGCGGCACTCCCAACCGACCTGACTGACGATGCTGCTGAGCGGCTTTCCTGACGCGAAAAGCGTAATGGAGGCGTTCTTCTTGAGTCAGAAAAACAATGTGAGCGCTCTCGATTTTGGTTTGCTACGGCCAGAGGTTTATGACGATTGCGGACGAGGTGGATGCGCAGTTGACTTAAACAACGGGCAGCTTT
>JBEKXO010000098.1:0-15938 GCA_049511995.1 Terriglobales bacterium | reverse complement strand
TCGAGGCGCACTTGCAGGAGGGTGCGGCGCTCGGGATCCATGGTGGTTTCCCAGAGCTGCTCGGCGGTCATTTCTCCGAGGCCTTTGTAGCGCTGGACGGTGTACTCTTTGCGGCCTTCGTTGAGGACGTAGTCGAAGAGTTCGCGGGCGGTGTTCTTTTCGACGATCTCGGGCTCTTTCGCTCTTCCTCGCTGCGCGGGTTTGCCGGATTTCTTTTCCGCTTTCTCGGCTTCTTCGCTTTCAGCGGCACTCAGGTTTTCGTCGTCGTTACTGTTGTCGTTGTCGCCTTCGTCGTCTTTGTCTTCAGCAGTGGTCTTTGCTTTGGCGGCCCGAGGCAAGCTCTCGACTACGAAGGGCGGCTCCAGATACTGCTCGATCTGCTTGAACTTGGTGAGGAGTTGGCGGCATTCGGGGCTTAAGGCTAACTCGCAATTGATGACGTGCTCGGCTCCCTGAGCATTTACGAAGACCACTTCCCAGAGATTGTGCTCTTCGTCGAAGCGCGTGTCGACGCTCTTCAGCTTCAGATCTTTTTGCAGACGCTTGAGTTCTTTTTCCAGTTTCTCGACCTTCTTCGGCGGAGTATTTTTGTCGCCCTCGAAGTCGGCGCGCTTGGCCAAGTCGAGCTTCGGAAGAAGTGTAGCGATCTTTTCTTCGCGGATGCGCTTGTTTACCTTGTCGAGGAATCCGAGATACTCGTTCAGCACGGTGATGAACTTGGTCAGGGCTGCGCCCTCAAGTTTGGCGGCGCCTTCTCCGTAGCGGATGATCAGGCCTTCGGAGGCGCGCTTGACCATGACCTTTACGAACTCGTGTTCGTTCTTTATGTACTGATGGCTCTTGCCTTTTTTTATGCCGAAAAGCGGAGGCTGCGCGATGTAGACGTTGCTGCGCTTGATCAGTTCCTGCATGTGGCGGAAGAAGAAGGTGAGCAGGAGGGTGCGGATATGCGAGCCGTCCACGTCGGCGTCGGTCATCAGAATGATTTTGCCGTAGCGAACTTTGGTAGGATCGAAATCTTCTTTCGAGATGCCGGTGCCGAGCGCGGTGATCATGGCGCGAATTTCTTCATGGGCCAGCATCTTGTCGTAGCGCGCTTTTTCTACGTTCAGAATTTTTCCCTTGAGCGGGAGGATAGCCTGGAAGCGGCGGTCGCGGCCTTGTTTGGCGGTGCCGCCTGCGGATTCTCCCTCGACCAGGAAAAGCTCGCAGCGGTTGGGATCGCGTTCGCTGCAGTCGGCGAGCTTGCCAGGCAGGCCTCCGCCATCGAGGGCGCCTTTGCGTCGAGTAAGGTCGCGGGCTTTGCGGGCCGCTTCGCGGGCGCGGGCCGCGTCGATTGCTTTGTTGATAATCTTCTTGGCAACGGCGGTGTTCTGTTCGAAGAACGCTCCCAGCTTTTCGTTGACTACAGCTTGCACGATGCCGGCGATGTCGGAATTTAATTTCCCCTTGGTCTGGCCTTCGAACTGAGGCTGCGGCAGCTTTACGCTGATCACGGCCACGAGGCCTTCGCGGACGTCGTCTCCGGTGAGATTTTCTTTTACGTCTTTGAACAGGCCCATCTGCTGGCCGGCGTAGTTGATGGTGCGGGTCAGCGAGGTGCGGAAGCCGGAGAGATGAGTGCCTCCGTCGACGGTGTTGATGTTGTTGGCGAAACTGAAGACGGACTCGGAGTAAGCGTCGTTGTATTGCAGGCCGATTTCGATGTGTACGTCGTCCTTGTCGGCTTCCATGTAGATCGGTTTGTCGTGGAGCGTCTGCTTGCCGCGGTTCAGATGCTTGATGAATTCAGCGATGCCGCCGTTGTATTTGAACTCGGCACGCTTGGCTTCGCCGGTCTTGGAGTCGGTCTGACGCTCATCGGTGAGCGTAATAACGAGGCCTTTGTTCAAGAAGGCCAGTTCGCGCAGGCGTTGGGAGAGAGTGTCGAAGTTGTACTCGACGGTGGTAGTGAAAATTGTCTTGTCGGGGACGAAGTGAACTTTTGTTCCGGTCTTTACTTTCGCCGCGCCCGCTTTGCGAAGCTTGCTGGTGGGCTCACCTTTGGAATATGTCTGTTCCCAGGTGAAACCGTCGCGCCAGATTTCGAGATCGAGTTCTTCGCTGAGCGCGTTGACGCAGCTTACGCCTACACCGTGGAGGCCTCCGGAGACTTTGTAGGAGTTGCTGTCAAACTTGCCGCCGGCATGCAGCGTGGTCATGACTACTTGAGCGGCGGGGATTTTTTCGCCGTCGATGTCCATGTTGTCGACGGGAATGCCGCGGCCGTTGTCGACCACGGTGATTGAGTTGTCGAGATGGATGGTGACGTCGATCTTGTCGGCGTGGCCGGCGAGCGCTTCGTCGACAGAGTTATCAACGACTTCATAGACCAGGTGATGCAGACCTAACTCGCCGGTCGAGCCGATGTACATTGCTGGACGCTTGCGGACGGCTTCCATGCCGCCGAGGACTTTGATCGAATCGGCGGTGTAGTCGCCGTTCGGCTTGCCGTTTTTCTTGGCGTCGCCAAGCTTGGCGTCGAGATTTTTCGCGTCGGCTGCTTTGCTGTCGGCGAGTTCTGCTTGTAATTCTTTGGTGGCCATTCTGCTCCGTGAAAAAGCCGGAATCGGATGCCTGACTGGAGGGGCGATTCCGGGACTGCCCGGGTCAGCTCAACTTATTGAATTTTCTGCTATTTAGCTATCACCGAAGCTGTAGTCATTTTACCATAAAAAGCAGCCTTTTTGAGGTCAGAATCGAGACTGTAAACGGTGTTTTTTGTTGCTCTTAGGGACGTAGATATTTCTGACTTAAGGGCGGATACGGCGGGATGTTTCGATCTGAGAAAAGCCTAGCGCGGCGTCGGTTTTGCTACGCCGAAGTGCAGGTTGCTCAAGAGGGAATCGAGCTCATCCTCGCTACCCCCAATGAAGGTGAAGGAGACGATCTGATGGCGTGCGAGCATGACTAATGTTGTCTGACGCATTGAGAGATTTTCGTCGTTGCCAGTGGCATCGCTTTTCCTGGTGTCGAGCTGCTTAGTGAAGTCGGCGCGGACAAGTTGCCGGCCGTCGATCTCGACGATTGAGGAATCGCCGTCCGATTGGAAGCCTTTTGACGTCGTGAGTTCCGTGAGTGGACCGAGATAGTCTTCTGCATTCTTGAGGCCGGGATAGGATTCGGCGCTCTCGGAGGCGATGACTACGGCTGAGTTGACCGTGTTTCCGGTCGCCTCGGGCGGGCGCTCGAAGACGGCAAGCAGGACTTCACCTTTCGAATCGGCGTTTCCCTCCTGCATCTGTTTGGTGCGCTCGACCCAGCCGAAGGGGATCTGATAGCGAAAGCGGTAAGTTGAGTTGCGGTAGATTTGAGCGTCTTCCTTAGACGGGGTAGGCGGCTTGGCCGCTGCGGCTGGTTTGCCCTGTGACTGGGAGGCGACATTGAAGAAGAGGATGGCGCCTAGAAGCGCCACTTGGCGGTAATGGATGCGTGTCGAACTCAACCTGGAACAAGTTTACAGATGATTCGGATTATGTGCTTTTGCGCCGAGCCTCTTTATCGCAGCAAATCTCTTGATGGCGCTCTTCACTCGATGAACATGCAATCTCCATAAGAATAAAATCGATACCCTGCCCGGACCGCGTGGCGATAGGCGTTCATCACCGGCTCTTGACCTCCGAACGCGCATACCAACATGAGCAGAGTTGATTGCGGGAGGTGAAAGTTCGTGAGCAGAGCGTCGATCATGCGAAAGCGATAGCCGGGATAGATAAAAATGTCGGCTTCGCCGCGTCCGGCTTGTACGCGGTTCTCGCCGACGCGTTGCGCGGCCAGCCCTGCGGCATACTCCAGCGTGCGCACGGTGGTTGTGCCCACGGCAACTACCCGCCGCTTCTCGGCTTTTGCTCGGTTGATGGCTTGCGCCGCCAGGGCTGAAATCTCATACCATTCTCGATGCAGTTTGTGATCTTCCACGTTTTCTACGCGGACGGGCTGAAAAGTGCCAAGGCCGACGTGCAGAGTAATCTCGGCAACTTCGATTCCGCGTTCTCGAATCTTAGCGAGGATTTCAGGGGTGAAGTGCAACCCGGCGGTAGGCGCGGCCACGGATTGCGACATGCTCTCCGAAGGCTGAGCGTAGACGGTCTGGTAGCGCTCTCTATCCGTCGCTAGGTCGTCGCGATCAATATAGGGAGGAAGAGGAATGTGCCCGATGCGTTCAATGCGGGCAAAGAAATCGGGGACCGGCGCGAACCGTATGCGGCGTTCGCCGAAGGTGCCGCGGCTCGTGACTTCGGCCTCGAGTTCAACGGGCGCAGCTTCGAGATCAGGACCGGCGTGTGGATTGTGTACTGGCACTTCGCTCGGTGAATCACCCCTTGCGCGGTCAAAGTAAAGCTTTTCGCCGACTCCGATCTTCCTTCCGGGCCGCACCAAGCATTCCCAGTCATTGGGGTCGTCAGAAACCTGCTTCGTCAAAAGAACCTCGACTCGTCCGCGGAGAAAGTCTCGAGCCGCCGGATTGTGCGGGCTCAGGGACTGGGCGCGCTGTCCGCTTCGGCGACCGTAGAGCCGCGCCGGGAACACGCGCGTATTGTTGACGACCAGAAGGTCGTCCGAACGCAGCAAATCGGGGAAATCGCGAAACAGCCGGTCTTCCCAGCGGGGGCGCCCCCCGCATCGAGCCGATGACGCCTGAGCGTGTTCTAGCTCCCGACTCTGATGAGGCTTTAAGAGGTGGAGCAGGCGCGATCCGGCTCGGTCGGCCAGTGGCTCTTGGGCTATCCTTTCCGGCGGAAGCTCATAGTTGAAATCCGAGACGAGCATGGCTGAGATTATAGGGTTCGTTTGGTTACGAAACTGTAATGTTCAAGGAGCGCGGTCTTGCTTCGCCGGGTGGTACGGGCCGGCTTTCTGCCGCCTTTTATAACGCAATTTTGTCCTTATTAGTGGTTGTAAGATTTCAGATACGTGCTGTACCATGACCGCAATGGCTAGCGACCGCCGGCACCGGATTGCTATTGTGCAGTACGGACGGCTGCTGCACGCAAACGGATATGTCGCGGCCACCGATGGAAACCTGTCCGTCCGACTCGACGAAACTCGCCTTCTGGTGACGCCCACCTGCATCAGCAAAGGCAGGATGAACGCCTCCGACATGGTGATTGTCGACATGGACGGAAAACGTCTCGCGGGCAAGCGCAGAGTGTCAAGCGAGATCGGCATGCACCTGCTGATTTACCGCCTGCGCCCCGATGTAAATGGAATCGTGCATGCACATCCGCCGACAGCCACGGGGTTTGCGGCGTCGGGTTTCGATTTGAATCGTCCGCTGGTATGCGAGGTTGTGGTTGGCCTGGGATCGATTCCGCTGGCTCGGTATGGCACTCCGGGCACGCCGGAGTTGACCGATGCCCTGGCTCCGCTGATTCCGGCCCATGACGCCATCCTGATGGCAAACCATGGAGTGGTGACGTTTGGCTCATCGCTCGAAAGCGCTTACATGAAGATGGAAACCGTGGAGCACTTTGCGAAGATCGCGCTGGTCACGCACCTACTTGGCAACGAACAGCCGCTCGGCGAGAAAGAAGTAGAGAAGCTCCACGAGGTGCGGCATCGTTATAACGGTGGCGCAATGGCTGCGCCCACGCGCCGACCCGTTGCCGCTGATGATATGCGGTGCGACCTCCAGTCAGACGGCGACTCGAAAGAGACCGCCGGCAGCCGCCGATAAAGTCTCACTCTCCTCCGATCCGAAATCTCACGCCCGCGCGAAAGTTTGCCGTTAGCGCCGGATACCCAACAACTTCGTTGTAATGATCGTTGAGCGCGTTCGCGACGTTGGCGTAGGCTGTTATTCGCGAATTGATGGCATACCACCCGCCTAGATCGACGCGCGCATAGCCAGCGGCGTGGTCGACCAGGTTATCGACGAAATCGGAATCCGGGCGCCGGCCTACGAAACTTCCCGCTAAATTGGCGCCCCATCGCGTTCCCAGATAGGTCAGCAGCATGGTCCCGGAGTGCTTGGGGCGGCGGAGAAGCGGATTCCCCGTCTCATAGAGTGGAGTACCGCAGGCGTCGTCGGCGCAGTAAGGAGATTGCAGATACTCCGTCGAGGTATAGGTGTAGGCGGCGTTGAGCGATAATTTCTTCCAGACCCTGCCTTGCAGATTTAGCTCGGCGCCCTGAGCAAAAGATTGTTGCACGTTGAAGAACTGACCCAGCGTGCCCGGCGGGTTGCCCTGATACTCAACGGTGTTTGTTCCGTATTCAATTTGATCGTGAAAGAGATTATTAAAATAAGTCGCGTTCAGCGCCCAACGGCCCTTGATGAGACTCTGCTGGAGGCCAGCCTCGAAAGCGCGCGTACGCTCGGGCAACAATCCAGGATTCGGGACGTAGTATGGAAGGCCGACGAACGTCTCGGTGAAATCCGGCTCCATGTATCCGGTAGCATAGGAAAAGCGCAGGCGGGTACCAGAAAACAATTCTCCGCCGCGTAGCGCCAGCAGGGTTAGAGCAATTCTTGGAACACCGGTGTTGCCGAAGGCGCTGCTATGGACGAATCGCCCTCCGGCAATGACAGACAGCCGGCCCAACGTAAGTTGCTGTTGCAGGTACGCGTCCTGGTTCAGGCGTTGGCCATGCGTTGGCGGGGGAAAAGCGGGATATTCAAAAAACGCGTTTTCATTTTCGATGCGATATCCGAAGGTGGTGTGCGCCCAGGTGCGCTCCGAGTAATCTCCCTGATATTCGAGAGCGACATGATTGATGTCGTAATCGTAGAGGGACGCGAAGTTGTAAATATTGCCATCGGGACTATTGTCGGTGTAGCGATAGTAATAATCGGATGCGGTGATGCGATGTTGCCAGCCCGACGGAGCGGCGACGTCGGCCTCGACGCTGCCCAGCAGAGTGTTGTTGTGTGCGTCGCCAACTGACAGCGGTGAGACGAGTGGATCGCCGTTGAAATCCCATGCTCCCGGCAGTCCTACATAACTGTTGGAGTGGCGCACGCGCAGGCGCAGAGACACTTCATCGCTGACAGCCGCGCCGACATTCGCTCCCTGTAGTGAATCTGAGAAAGAGTTGTTCACGCCCTGCCCGATCGCATTGAACTGATCGCCGAACAGGTTGTAATCAAAATGTCCGCGGGCGCCAGCGACCGACGCGTAGCCGTTCGCTGTACCAAAGTTTCCGCCATCGGCGCCAAAGCGCAACTCAGGTACGTGAGTGCTCCCAGTGCGAGTCCATACTTGGACGACACTGGTCATCGCGTCGGAACCGTATAAAGTGCTCTGCGCGCCGCGCGCGAATTCGAGGCGATCCGCTTGGGCCAAGGGCAGCGTGCCAAAATCAAAAGTCTCGCCCGCTTCACTAATGTAGACCCCATCAACAATCACTTTGTTATATGTGGATTCGCCGCCGCGAACGAAGAGAGAGGATAGTCCTCCGCGTTGGCCGTAGGTATTTACGACCGCGCCTGGCAGGAAACGCACAGCGTCATCGGCGGCTGTTGGTTGCATTACTTCCAACTGTCCGCTGTTTAAAGTGTCAACGTCGGCGCCGGCGGCCTGGCTTGGAACAGGAGTGCGGGTTGCGGTCACTACGACCGTTTCCGCCGCCGTGGCTAAACGGAGCTTGATGGTAGTTGTTTCGGTTCTCGATGATATGTCGACCGTTTCTTGCGCGAATCCGGGAGCCAGCACTTGGACGCGATAATTGCCTGGCGGCTCACGAAAAATTGCCAGGCCTTCGGCGGAGGTGCTCTGAACGGCTGCGGGCGCGGGCTTTCCGGGCTGGAGCAACTGCACTTGGGCGCCCGCGACAGTAGCATCCTGAGGGTCGACGACCTTGATTTTGATTTCGGCGGAAGCGATGGACAGAAAAGTGAACAGCGGAAAAAAGATGCTGGCGAACATCCGGGAAAAGCGCATGCACGTCTCCTTTATCACGCGAAAGGGTTGTGTGGATGGTTCACGCCGGTCTCCTGGCTTGCGAGTCAGGATGTGAGCTTGCGCCCAGCATCCGGTTGCTACAACCGGCCTTCCCAGAGTTGTCTTCGACTCCAGTGACCGCTTGCGGTGTCCTCGCTTACAGTTGCGCGGCAGCGCGGGATTTGCACCCGCTTCCCATAGCGCCAGCGTGTAGCCGGCCTACGATCATGCGCGAACCTAATTTTGAGAAAGAGCAAAACCGCAGCCCAGCAAATTTACCGGGGTCATGCTGCGAAGTCAAACACCGCGAAGTCACACGCCGCTGGCGCCGGCTGCATCCTGACTGCCGAGCGGCAGGAAATATTGCGTGCCTTTGATTGGGGCGGAGACTTTCTTCAAGAGCTCTTGCAGGTCTTCGTTGCGGTCAACGAAATCGATCTCCGACGTGTTCACGATCAACAAGTCAGACTGCGTGTAATGAAAGAAAAAATGTTCGTAGGCCTTCACGACCTCCATCAAGTAATCCTCGCTGATGGCCTTTTCGCCAGCGGCATTCTTCTTTTTGAGGCGCTTCTTCAGCACTTCGGGCGTGGCCTGTAGATAGATGACGAGGTCGGGCGTTGGAAGCTGTTCTCGGAAATAATTGAAGTAGCGATTGTAGGTGTCGAGTTCCTGATCGTTGAGATTGAGGCAGGCGAAGAGCTTATCTTTTTCAAAAATATAATCAGCGACGACAGTTTTATTCGAGCGCGCCCCGAGATCGAGAGCACGCAATTGCTCGAAGCGGCGAATGAGGAATGCGAACTGCGTCTGAAAAGCAGCACCGGCTTCGCCTTCATAGAAAGCCTTAAGAAATGGATTATCTTCCGGTTCCACCACGCGCTGAGCGGCCAGGCGCTCTCCGAGAACCCGCGCCAGCGTGCTCTTTCCAACTCGGATGGGACCTTCGACTGCAATGTACCGGGGGAGTTCGAAAAGCTTGGCCATGGGTTGTCGACAATCGATGGTTGCGGGAACTGGGAAGCAGAATATATTGCTTCGCGTCCGGACGCAATGTGGAAGGTCAGAGGTCAGAGTCAGATTGCAGAGGTAAAACCTGAACGCTATGGTTTTGACTTTCACCTCTGCAATCTGACCTCTAACCTCTGACCTCCTTTACAATGCGATCATGCTTCCTGCCCTCATCGGACTAGCAACCGCGGCAGCGGTTTCCGCGGCGGGATATCAGTCCATGGCGCCGAAGGGGCAGTGGTACGGACGAACGCTCGTTGCCGGAGAGCGCGGAAGCAAGCAAATCGCTCTGACCTACGATGACGGGCCGAACGATCCGCACACTCTCAAATTGCTGGAGGTTCTCGCCAAGCACGATGTGCGGGCGACGTTCTTCATGATGGGGCGCTATGTGCGCCAACGTCCTGATATTGCGCGCGCCGTGGCGCAGGCGGGCCATTTCATCGGCAATCACACTTTCACACATCCGAACCTCATCTTCAAATCGGCGGCGCGAACGCGCGATGAGATTGTTAAGTGCCGCCAGGCATTGCAGGAGGCCATCGGCGAGCATTCGAATTTGTTTCGTCCTCCTTTTGGAGGGCGACGGCCGGCGACGCTGAGGATCGCACGGGAGCTAGGAATGCAACCGGTAATGTGGAATGTGAGCGGCCACGACTGGGACGCTCCGTCAGCGGAGGCGATTGAGAAGAAGATCGCAATCCAGATGCGCGGCGGCGACGTAATCCTGCTGCACGATGGCGAGCATCGCGCCTTCGGCGCGGACCGCGCGCAGACAGTCATCGCGACGGCAAATTTGATTCGGCGATATCGCGATCAGGGATACGGGTTTGTGACGGTGGAAGAGATGCAAACTGGCATCCATCTCGTGCATGAGATGGATGTAATGGACGACGCCACCAGAATTGAGATAGCCGAATGCCTAGAGCGACTAGCAGCACAGCCCGCCTGGAATGAGGAGTTGTGGCGGCATTGTTATGACCTCGTGACGGCAAATATGAATAATGAGTTGCTGGCGTACGTCCACGACGACCTCATCCATTACACGGGCCGCTCATTGTTTAGAAAGGAACCTCGTCCAGCGGATATGCAGGCCTACTCGCAGGAATTCCGCGACATCGCCGTCGCTTTGCGGTCGCGAATGTCGGTTACAGATTTCAAGAAACAATATAGGTGGTGAAGCGGAACAGTTACTTGGGAAATATCGCAATTTGCCAACAGCGGCAGTCCCTACGCCGCTGCCATGGCGAACGCCTGCTTCGCCGCCGCGATCGTCTGCCGCACATCGCTCTCCGTGTGTGCCGCTCCCAGAAACGCCGCTTCGAACTGCGACGGCGGCAGATAGATTTCGTTTTCTAGCATCGCCCGAAAGAAACGCCCGAAGGCTTCGGTGTCGCACTTTGCAGCTGACGTCCAGTCGGTCACCGGTCCCGCTGTGAAGAACCAGGTGAACATCGAGCCCGCGCGGTTATGGCACATAGTTACGCCAGCGTCTTTGGCGGCGGCGGCGACTCCGGCGACTACTTCCCTGGCGAGTTTATCAAGCTTCGTGTAGACGTCTTTGTGGTCGCGCAAATAGCTCAGCGTGGCGAAACCGGCGGCCATCGCCAGAGGATTGCCGGAAAGCGTTCCGGCTTGGTAGACCGGGCCCAGGGGCGCGATCAGATCCATAACCTCGCTCGGGCCTCCATAGGCACCTACGGGCAAGCCTCCGCCGATGATCTTGCCCATTGTGGTTAGGTCGGGCTGAATGCCGTATAGTTCCTGCGCTCCGCCGAAGGCCAGACGAAAGCCGGTCATGACCTCGTCGAAGATGAGCAGCGTCTGGTCGCGCGCGGTAATGGCGCGCAGCGCTTCCAGGTATCCGGCCGCGGGCGGAACACATCCCATATTGCCGACCACCGGCTCGACGATAACGCAGGCAATCTGGTGCTTGAATTTTGCAAAAGTTTGCTCGATGGCATCCGCGTCGTTGTAGGGCAGGGCTAAGGTGAACTGCGTGAATTCCTCCGGAACGCCAGCCGAGCCGGGAATGCCGAGCGTGGCTATGCCTGATCCGGCTTTCACCAGCAGCGCGTCGGAGTGTCCGTGATAACAACCTTCGAACTTGACGATGTACTTGCGCTTTGTGTAGCCACGCGCTAGGCGGATGGCCGACATGGTTGCTTCGGTTCCTGAACTGACGAAGCGAACTTTCTGCATGTGCGGAAAAGCGGAGATAACCAACTCGGCAAGATCGGCTTCGGCGGGAGTAGACGCGCCAAAGCTCGTGCCATTGCGCGCGGCTGCTATCACCGCATCGATGATCGTGGGCGTGGCGTGTCCCAGGATCAGCGGCCCCCAGGAGCCGATGTAATCGACATATTCGTTGCCGTCCGCATCCCAGATGTGCGCGCCCTGGCCGCGCACGATGTAGGGCGGCTCGCAACCTACGCTTCGGAAGGCGCGCACCGGCGAATTCACGCCACCCGGAATTAACTTTTCGGCACGTTTCTGCAGCTTGCGAGATTGGTCAGTCTTGCGATTCATGAGTGAGCAGGAAGCTTCGGATACTTCCAACAATATAACAGCGCCGCGCGGCGGGCTGGCAGCACAACACGTCACAATTGCTTGTGATGCAGGACACAAGGATGCCTAATGCGAATAGGCTGGCGATGGCTGGACCTATCGAAGGTGATAATGACCGTCGCGCTGGGTGAGTTCGACATTTACTCCGAACAACTTGCTCAGTCGTTCCGCTTGTAAAACTTCTTCTTTATTTCCGTCGGCCACGATGCGACCTTTTGCCATAAGTACGACGCGTTCAATCTCGGGCACAATGTCGGGTAGTTCGTGGGTGACGAGAATGATTCCGATACCCGATCGAGCAAGGGAGCGCATGGTTTCCCGCAGACTGCGCTGCGCTGAAATGTCCAAAGAGTTACACGGCTCATCGAAGAGCAGGGCGCGGGGCTTGTGGACCAGCGCCCGGGCGATCAACACACGCTTGGCCTCGCCTGAGGACATCTCCTCAACCGCACGATCGGCCAGATGCGACACGCCCAAATCTGCTAATGCGGCCTCCGCCATTTCTCTCTGTTTGGGATTGAAGGAGTGATTGGGAAAGATGCGCGTGCTGCTGAAAAAGCCCGACAGAACTACATCTAAGCCGCTGGCGTCGCCGGTGCACGAAGACATCAGATCGTTGGACACGATGCCGAGCAAGGAGCGCAGCTCGAAGACATTCCAATTCCTCCGGCCGAGAATGGCCATACTCGAACCCTCGCGGACTACTGGATAGCATTCGCGTGTAATGGTTTTGATCAGTGTGGATTTGCCGCACCCATTCGGTCCCAATACCGCGATATGTTCGTCAACACCAACACGCAAGGTGAAGTCGTCGAGCACGATTTTGCCTTGGTTCGCGGCGCTTCCACGGATTACATTCCCGCGCATCACGCGGACGTTTCGCAGATCGAGTAAGGGAGGCTGGCTGGGCACGCGTTCGAGAGGTTTCTCCAATTCGACGTTAGTATCGCAGGTTTCAGCGCTGCCCCGCCCGTTCTTGAATTCATCGGAGTTTCATGAAATTGCAATATTCCTGCAACCTCCGGCGGCTATCTTGATGGCAGTTACCCTTCTAACCGGGAGGGTTTATGGGGACGGCCTTGGGGGGCTCCGGGCTGTCCTTTTTATTTTGTGCACCTTCGGTATTCGCGTACGCCGAATGTCGAGTCGCTGTCGGCAAAAAGCAGGTCCTTCGCTTCGCTCAGGATGACAAATCTAAGTGACGGGAAGCAGGTCCTTCGCACCCCCACCCCAACGCGCCAAAAGCGGGCGCGCCGGGGACCCCGGTGCGCTCAGGATGACAAATTTTGAGTGGGCAAAGTTAGAACGTGAAGCGCGCGGAGAACTGCAACGCCCGAGGAAGGCCATTGGGGCTGATTTCCTGGAGGGTTCCAAAATTGCCTGGACCTGAATTCGGCACCAGATAACAGGTCTGGTTGAGCGATACTCCGTCTCCGCAGTTGGTGCCGATGGGGTTGTATTGCAACTGATTGATCCCGTTGCCATTCTGCACGTAATAATTGGCGTGATTGAAGAGATTGAACGCCTGCGCTTGAAATTCCAGTTCCTTTCCCTCCCTGACTTCAAAACTTCTGGCCAGTCCAAGATCGATTCTCTCCAGCCACGGGCCATAGAAGGAATTCAAGCCGATGCCCGGCGTGGGCCCGGCGCCATTTATGCCGGCGGCTGTGTTCGCGGTGTCCTGGTTGAAGGCAGTGTCGTTGAGGTTCCCATTGGCGCCATCGCAATTGCTGAGTGATAGCGTCGAGCTAGTGCAGGCGGGACCCAGCAATCCCGCGTAGGGGCGACCGGCAGAGAATTCCATGACGCTGCTCAGTCTCCAGCCCGACAGAACTGTGCGGCCTCTGTCGGAGTTTGTCAGTCTCTCCAACTGCGGCCGATAGACGCTGGCAAACGCTATGCGGTGCCGCTGGTCGAGCAGTGAGGGGGCGTGGGTGTTGCTGAAGTCGAACTGATTGTTGAAGTCCATTCCATCGAGCATGACGCTCTTGGCGAACGTGTAAGAAAATTGCAGAGAAAGACCTTGCGACATGCGGCGCTGGACTTGAACGAAAAACGAATTGTAATGATTTTGCCCGGGACTGATGAGTTCGTTGATCTCGTTAAAGTTGGGGTTGAAGCGGCCTTCGGTAAGCAGGCCGTTGTCCATGTTCGGCAGGGTCATCGCCGGTCCGTTGCAGGGCAGCGTGGTTGCGCTCGCGGGACAGACTACGTAGGTCGTCGTGCCTTGCAATGGATTCAGATTCAGGTCATAGGCGCTGCCCGAAAGCAAATGCACGCCGTGATTCCACATGGTGCCAATTGTTAGAGTTGTGTTCTCAAGAATCTCGCGCTCGATCTGCAAACTCGCCTGCAAGATATACGGCACCCGAAATTGCGGAGAAACCAGGGAAATATCCGGAGAAGCCGAAAATAGCTGGGAATTCCCCGGCAGAATATTCGGAAATGCCGGCGCCTGCTGGTTCGGTGCCAGAGCCGAGTTGTAACTGACGCTTGCGGAGGACTGCTGGGATGCAAGTCCGTTCGAGATGACCGAATTGCGGTAGTTCAGGCCGTTCATGTTGGTGTAGAACTGTCCAAATCCGCCGCGAATTACGGTCTTCGATCCGAACAACCAAGACGCGGGCTGCCAGGCGAATCCGAAGCGTGGCGCCAATCGTCGAAACTGATTTGGATATTGGCCGGTGAGCGGAAACGCTGGATTCTCCGCGGGCTGGGGGTACACCTGGAAGTCTTCGCGCAAGCCCATCTCAAGCGTCAACTTCGGCAAGGCGCGGAAGGAATCCTGCACATAGAATCCGTAGTAGGGCACTGAAAAGGCAAAGGTCGGATTTCCCGAGGCTTGGCTGAAGAGGTTGTACTCTCCGAGAGCAAAAGACTCCAGGTTTGAAAACTCGTAACTACCGAGTGGCGACCCGAACTGGACGGCGGCGTTTGGATCCGCGCCTCCATCGTTGTTGTCGGCGTCCCAGGCGCGGCTCATCTCGAAACCGAATTGCAAGGTATGCCTGCCAATAACGAAATCGACGCGGTCGGCCACAGAGTATTGTCTTTCAAAGACCCGCCCTACCGAGAAAGGGGCGTTGCCTAGGATGAAAGCCGCCGGACTATCCAGAATTAACGTGGGAATGTTCGGAGCCAGACCGGTTGGTGTCGAGATCTGGTTGTCCTGCGAAGTGCCGGCATGAAATTCGTTCAGCAGCGCGGGGGAGAAAGTGTGCGTCCATCCGAGGCTTGCTTGAAACGCGTGAACATAGGCGTTGGCGAGCGTTTGCGTTCCGTAGTTTCCGACGGTCGGATCGGTGATGACGCCGCCTGGTGAGTTGAACCGGTTCACATTCAAAGTAAGGAACAGGCCGTCGCGGGAACTGGCCTGATAGTCAAGCCGCGGAGTAATGACTAGATCGTTGCGTTTCCTTGCCCGAGTGCCAAGATTGGAGTTCAGCGCGTTCAGGGTGTTCGACACTTGCTGAAGGTAGACGGGATTCGTCGGGTCGGGTGCGGTGTCGCTGCCCGGAACGGGCAAAGGGCCGTTGGGAGGCGGAAGAACGGTACCGGCGGGAATGCCAAAATTCGCGCTCAGGAAATCGGGCAGGTTCGACGGCGTCGCTGCCAGTGCCGAGTTGATTACGGGAATCGGGTTATTCCGCAATTGCTGCTCATAATCCATGAAGAAAAACAAACGATTGCGGACGATTGGTCCGCCCAGACCCGCGCCGAATTGTTGTAGGGCATCCAGCGGTCGAGGGAAGCCGCTGGCTTTATCGAGGGCGTCATTGGCGCCGGTGGCGGAGTTGCGGTTGTAATAGAACGCACTGCCATGGAACGCATTGCCGCCAGACCGCGTGACTGCATTTACGAACCCGGCTCCTCCTCCGTAGATCGCGGAGTAAGGACTTACCGAGACCTGGAACTCCTCGATGGCGTCTTCGCCATACAGGTAGGGAATACGGTAACGGCCGATAATGTCGGCAAAGTAGCTGCTGGTGGCGTTGGTTCCGTCAACGGTGAAAGCGTTGGAGCCGTTTCCGTTGGCGTAGCCTGAGTCCTCACCGCCCTGCTGTCCGGCAAGGCTGACGAGTCCGGTGTCGCCGTCGTAGCTTGTGTTTGGGGTAAGAGCAGCAAAGTCTGTATATTTTCGTCCGTTGAGCGGCAACTCTTCAATCAAAGAGCGCTCCAATACCGTGGTTGCGGAGGATTCCTCAGGCCGCAGCAACGGTGTAGTCCCGAGAACTTTGACCGTGTCCGCACCTGTTCCCACTTGCAATTGAATGTCTTGCGAAGTGGTGTTTCCTACCAGCACGCGCACCAGAGCCTCGACCTCGCGAAATCCCTTGAGATTAGCGGTAATGGAGTAGGAGCCGGGCATGACTGCGGGAAAGCGGTAGAGGCCGGCGTGGTTGGTTTGGGCAGTTTGCTCGACGCCGGTTGCGAGGT
>JBEKXO010000097.1:0-16007 GCA_049511995.1 Terriglobales bacterium | reverse complement strand
CCTCCGGCAACCCCCGCCCGTGCGCCAGGTGGCAAGCCAGCGAGGTGGCGAAGGCGCATCCCGTACCGTGTGTGGAGTTCGAGCGCAGACGCTCGGCTTTGAATGTTTCGGTCTCCGTCCCATGCCCCGTCGTAAAACTAAGCAGATCGATCGCCTTCTCCAAATGGCCGCCGGTGACGACCACATTCGCCGCACCCAGTGAATGGAGCCGAGCCGCAGCCGCACGCATCTGCTCCAGATTATTGACCTCGACCCCCGTAAGCGCGGCCGCCTCATCGAGATTCGGCGTGACCAATTCGGCGAGCGGAAGCAGGCGTTCGATTAACAGCCGGGTTCCCGCCGCATTCAACAACTCCGCTCCCGAACTCGACTTTAGAATCGGATCGAGCACCACATGGGGCAACCGCGCCCCCGCCAGAAAATCCGCAACCGCCGCCACCACTAGCTCGTTGCCCAGCATGCCTAAATGAACCGCCTCCACAGCCACATCGGCGATCAGGCCATGCAAACATTCCGCGACGATCTTCGGATCGACCACCTCCACGCGCCGCACCCCCCGCGTCGACTGCACCGTCAACGCCGTAATGCAGGACACACCATAGCACTCATGGGCGGCGATCGTCTTAATATCGGCGGTAACACCGGCGCCTGACGAAGGATCGAAACCGGCGATCGTCAGCACAACAGGAGGGCTCACAGCCATGCGCTCACTCTAAACCCAAACCGCAGGGAGCGAAACGGCACTTCTGGGCTTCTCTACCTTTGCCGATGAGTTGCAGTCATGGCCGATCCAACCTCATCCCAGCTCGAGCCTAATCGCCCAGCAGGAAACTATCGACGTTGACGAACGAAGGCTGCTTAGCCGCCGACGTGTCAAACGCCCAAAGTCAGCGCTCGAGGCCGATTCTTGGAACCTGAGTAACGTCGATATCGATTAAAGTCCCGTGTCGACCCGATCCTACCTACTGATAACACTCTACTTATCATCATATTAACGTAAATGTAACATTCCATGATACTTGCGAAAATTACATGCCGCACCACTTTCGCATAGGTAACTCATCAATTACTAGCTGCCATCGACTGGTTTCAATGAGATAGACGACAACATCCATATCTATCATAGGGCTATGTTATTGATTAATTACTACTTAGTAATTACTTAGGGGGTTTTTCTCATTGACACTCTTCCGTCTAACCCGTAGCATCGTTCAATCGTTATGGCGAAAGGAGCATACGACCAAAAAACGACTTTCCACGACGGAGGTAACTGAATGCGACGTTTAGCCGAAGGCCTGGCACTGGTTTTAGCCGTTGCCAGTCTGGGGGCCGGAGCCGCATCTAGGCCAAGCAGCCTGGAAGCCGCCAAGGTCACACATCCGCCGGTCATGGCGACCAGCGGTCAGAAATCACGAACGATCAACAACTCGAAGTCGAAGTCCAAGGGTTATCAAGTCGGAACCGCTTCCTGGTATGGCGAGCAGTTTCAAGGCAAGCCGACCGCCAGCGGAGAGCCCTATGACATGCGCGATCTCACCGCCGCTCATCCCAGCCTGCCGCTGGGTACCCTCGTGAAGGTTACGAACCTGAAGAACGGTAGGGCGGTAGTGGTGCGAATCAATGACCGGGGTCCTGTAGTGGATGGCCGGATCATCGACCTGTCCTATAACGCTGCCCGCGCACTGGGCTTCGAAAAGCGCGGTTTGCAGAGGGTCCGCTTGGATCTTCAGCCCACGAATCGAACGAACCAACGGTCTACTGACGTGGCGCTCCTGCAACCTGTAGCCAACTTCAATTAAACCCGATACACTCGGCAGCGATGACTGACCCGCGCCAGCGTCTCATCGTTGCCCTGGATGTATCTACGGCCGTGGCCGCCCGGAAGATCGTGGCGGCCGTCGGTGACTCGGCCCATGCCTATAAGGTCGGCATGCAACTCTACACGGCCGAAGGTCCGGCCATCGTCCGCGAACTCGTAAGCTCCGGACGCCGTGTCTTTCTTGACCTGAAATATCACGATATTCCCAACACCGTTGGCGCAGCTGTCCGGGAGGCGGCGCATCTTGGCGTAAGCATGTTGACCGTGCATGCCTCCGGCGGCGGCAAAATGTTGCGAGCCGCATGCGAAGCCGCTCGCGCGAACTCAAACGGCAAGCCCGAACCGCTGGTGCTGGCCGTCACCGTCCTGACCAGCCTCGACGACACAGAACTCGGCAAGATCGGCCTGCGCGGTGGGGTACTCGAACAAGCCCTGAGGCTGACTGCCTTAGCTCTATCGAACGGATGCAAAGGCATTGTCGCCTCGGCGCTCGAAGCCGCCGCACTCCGCGAAGAGTTTGGCCACGACTTTACGATCGTTACTCCGGGAGTGCGCCCCGCCGGCAGCGGACCCAATGACCAGGCGCGAGTCGTAACTCCCGCCGAAGCCATCGCCGCCGGAGCCTCCCACATAGTCGTAGGCCGCCCCATCACCGACGCGACTGATCCGGCCGCCGAAGCCAGAGCGATTCTAGGTCAGGTCAGCTAGCTCAAGAACAGTACCCGGTACTCAGTACCCATAAAAATAAAAGGCGCGACAAGTTGTCGCGCCTCCGTTGAATAGCTAGCAGTCGCCGGTTTTTAACTGGGTACTGGGTACTGGCAACTGGGCACTGTCCTACAGCTTTTCAAAAAACTCGCAGCCCGAGCACGAAATATAAACCCCGCCCGGTACTCCGCGCTCCCGATCTTTCATCCGTTTTACGATACGGGTTTCTTTGCCGCACTTGGGGCATGCGGTCGATTTCGTAGTATCCATGACCTTTTTACGGTCGGCTGTCTTTGCAATCTTCGCCATCTAACTTCTCCTGACAGGAATGTGCCGCCAGCCCTGGGGCTGCGGTTCTACCTGGTATTTGGGAGTATCTTCGCTGGGTGATCAGGCGCAAACACACGCAGAAGCGGTCGACTGTACTCGCCTTAGAAATATTACACGATTCGCAGCCGCAAAGTGCGACGAAGCGGCCCCCCACCGATTCATCGCGCAAGAAAAGGGGCTGCTTGCGCAGCCCCTAAATAAATTAGTCGACTATTAAAGTCGCCTATTTTCCCGTTCCAGCGAGCGGCACCTGTTGCGGACTGTTCGCGGCGTTGTCAGTGATCGTAACGTCCGCGGATCGAGGTCCGGTTGCGGTCGGCTTGAAAGTGACCACGATTTTGCAGGTACCCCCCGCCGCCACCGTGCCACCGTTTTTGCATGACTTCGCCACCGTCTTGAACCCGAAGTCCCCTGGATCGGTACCGGTAATCGTGAGGCTGGTGATATCCAGCGCCACGCTACCGGTGTTGGTTAAGGTTACGGTCTTCGCCGAGGCCGTTGTTCCGACTGCGATCTTGCCCCAGGTCAGAGATGCCGGCACTAGCGAGACCACCGGACCATTACTGCTCACGGTGAGGCTCACCGTCGTCGTCGCAGTCAAACTGCCCGACGTTCCCGTGATGGTTACAGTTGACGTTCCCAGCGCAGCCGTTGCGCTTGCGGTCAACGTCAGAGTGCTGGTACTAGTGGTTGGATTGACAGAGAAGCCAGCTGTAACACCGCTGGGCAGGCCCGAGGCAGCCAACGTAACGCTACCCGTAAAACCGTTGATGGGGTTAACAGTGATCGTGCTCGTGCCGCTGTTGCCTTGAACCACGGTCAATGAATTGGGATTCGCGCTTAAGCTGAAGCTTGGGGATCCCGAGCAACCCGGAAACACAAAGCTGCCGATCGCCGTGCTCCAGTTGAAGCCCTGATTCTGCCCCGTTGCTTTCAAATATTCCTGCGTGAACCAGAAGGTGCAATCATCAGTCGGATCAACAGTCACCGAAGCGTAATCGCCCCAGCGATCATAGCCGCCGCTGCTCTGAGAGCCCGCGCCCGCCTTTAGTTCGACTTCCGATTCCAACGTACCCAGGGTATCGCTCGGCACACGTCCGGCGTAAACCAACGAAGGATAATCGCCGGCTGCCGAACTCGATCGACTGAAGCCAACCGCGATGTCCTGCGCCTGATCCATCGCCATTCCCGCCATCCAGCGATACTGCGAGTCGGGGGCGAACGTGCCCGATTGATAAACCGTCGGCGTCGTCTCCGGATCGTGAATTTCATACCAGCGAACACCGCTGCTCGTGCCCGCGACGACCGTGTGGTTTACCATCAGCACCGTGTGATCGCCGAAATTGCGGTACACCAGGCGATACATCAACCGATCCGAGAGGCCTTCGAGCGCATCGCTCCCGGCCGTCGGCTGTTTCACGCACGCGTTGCGGCTCACAGCCGCGCACAGCGGCGTGAAGGCAGGAACCGGAATCAACGTTGGGCCAGTGAAGGTTGAATTGCTCGGCGTCGTGAAGTCAACGTGAAACTTGAACATGCTCAGGTTCGCGCTGCCGTTCGGGTCCAACTCCATGAAGAAGTTCGGCGTACCCGCGGCCGGGGGCGTCGCCCCGTCCAGATCCGCAGGCAACATTCCAAAATTCGACGAGCTCTGCTGGAAGCATTGCAGGTTGGCCGCAGCGCCGGCGAGCATGTTGGTGCGATCCGCCGCGCAAACGTTTGCGCCCACGAAAGCTGTTCCCTGAATGTTGTAGTTGTTGAAGGTGAAGTAGTACGCGTCCGGCCATACCCCCATCTTCGGGTAGTCCGGGAAATTGTTGAACGGGAATGCATAGCGGTAATAGGCGCCGGTCGCGTCGGAAGTCTCGGAGACCGCGACGCATTCGTAATCGGGAGCCGTGCTGTTGATGGCGAACTGGGATACGACCCAGCGCTGCGCGGCCGCGTCGAATCGTATGATCGGGTCACCACTGTTGTCGCTCTGGCAAGTTCCGCCGAATCCCGACCAGAAATCGTTTCCCGCCAGCGGACCCAACAGCGAGTTCCCGCTCTTGTCGAAAACCTGGTATGTCGTGTTTACATACTGCACGTATTGCGTGGTGCCCACCGCGCCATCGTTGTCCGGAGGCATGCAATTGCAAAAGAAGCTGTCGCCGTAACCGATGCCGTCAAACTCTAAATTGAAGCTGGGGGTCTGCGCGCTCGGAGATTTCTCTGCCGTTTGGAGAACGGGATCTTCCTCGACCTTCTTGTTGTCCCAGGGATGATTCGGATTGTCCATGTTCTGGATCTCATGCTCGCCCGGCGTGCCGAATTCGGGAAGGAGCGGCGCGATTTCGCGAAGCATGGGTCCGGTGTCGTGTTTGAATTCCTGGATGACCAGCGGTCCCTTGGTCACCGTCTGCGATTCTTGAGCGAACATCGGCATCGCCAGACAGACAGTCGCTAGCAAGGCCAACACCACCATACGTTTGGTCGTCACTGTCCCCCTCCATTCATTGCTTTTCTCCCACCATTGCGGATGGGTCGTACACCCCTTCAAACTCCAACGTCAAAACATCATCGGCTTCGAGCTTCCCCTCGTAGGTGCCTCCGCCTCTGATCCCTTTCAACCTCCCCGTCCCGCGCATCAGGCTCCAGCGCCCTTTGCTTTCGACCGGACCCTTTTCCGCCAACACCTGTCCCATGCTTTGCCATGTGATGTTTTCGCCGTTGTCCAGCGTGTCGGTTTCAAAACCATGAATGTGCAGCGTGCCTTCCATCCTCTCGATGAAGCTGACGGCGACGCCATCCTTGGTCTTCGCGCCCGCAATCGTCATCGGCTCCGCCCACGTGCATTTTCGCTTGGTAAGCACCAGGGCGTGTCCCGCGCGATCCGGAACTTCAATCGAGTATTCTTGAGCAGGTTTGTCGCAGCGAACCTTGCCTTCCACCTTCACCATGTTGGCGCTGGCAGCCGTCTTCACTCCCTTGCCCTTGTCTTCGTTGTCTTTGTCCTGCGCCGCCAGCAAAATAGAAAATGCAAAGAGAAATAAAACAAGGCAAGAAGAACAGGAGCGGGGCCGGGACGTCCGCACATCGAGCATTCGCTGAACTCAACCTCTCCGTCGATTTTCAACAGCAGTAGCTGCAAACACAGCGGTAGCTGCGATCTCCGCAATGCTGATTCGCTGCCTGTGAAGACCCTCGGGGACGTGGAACGGGACCTTACGAGGAGGCTACTAGCGCTCGTAGTTTATACATCGGTTCTTGCAAAGGACAAAGCGAAATCGGCAACGGCAGCACCGCTTGCAACAAAGGTGAATTTGTTTGCATATCAATCCACCAGCGGAGGCGCTCGCCACACCCCGAGCTCCTTCTCAAGCAGCGCAGCAATGGCCAGCACCAATTCTTCCTCCCAAGGACGCCCCACAATCTGCACGCCGATCGGCAGCCCCTCATCGGAACGCCCCATGGGCAAGACGGCAGCGGGAAACCCCAGCAGGTTAAACCACTCGCAATAGCTCCACGCATCCAGATACCTCACCGTCGCGCCTTCAATCTGCCACTCGCGCTCACCGTGATGAAACGCGGGAATCGCCGCCGCAGGGCAAATCAACACCGGATACTTCCGCATCTGCACGAGAATCTTTTCCCGCAACGCGTCGCGTTCCAGCCAAGCCGCCAGCAGCGTCTCTCCTGTATGCGCCGCCCCGGCACGAGTCCATCCCATGAACTCTCGCAGAATCGGGCTTAGTTGCGACTCGCAGCCTCGCAACATCGGCTCAAGAATCATCCCTCCCGCCCGGCCAAAGAATTCCCACCACAACTCGCGCGCCTCTTCGAGTCCTCGAGGACGAAAGGGATCAACATGCAGTCCGCAGCCAGATAAGATCGATGCCGCGCGCTGCACCGCTGCCCGAGTCTCGCGCGTCACAGGAGTGCGGCCATCGTCTTCAAAGAAGCCCACATTAATCGTCCGGACCACTTCCTCGTCAATCGGCTGCATCTCGACCGGCGCTGCGCAAGGATCGCCATCATCCCGCCCCGCTATGACCCGCAACAGAGTCCGTACATCTTGAACCGTCCGAGCCATCGGCCCCACCACTCCAATCAAAGCAAACGGGCCCCCAGCCTTCGGATAATGCCCAGTTGAAGGAATGAGTCCCGGAGTTGGCTTCAATCCGCAAATCCCGCAAAAGTGCGCCGGTACGCGGATCGATCCGCCGCCGTCGCTGCCCACTCCGCCCGCCGACAGCCCAGCAGCAATCGCCGCCGCCTCGCCGCCGCTCGATCCTCCCGCCGTGCGCGTCAAGTCCCAGGGATTATTGGTGCGCCCATAAAGAAGATTGTCCGTCTCCCAAGCCATCAACAACTCCGGCGTATTAGTGACGCCAAGAATCAACGCTCCCGCCGCCCGCAACCGAGCCACCAGCGGCGCATCCGAGGCCGCGACATATCCCGCGCGCAATCGCGAACCAGACTCACACCGGTGTCCCTCGACATCAATCGACGACTTGATGGAGAACGGCACGCCATGCAGCGGGCCAACCTCATCCCCACGCACAATCGCCGCTTCGGCTGCGCGCGCCTGCGCCAGCACAGCCTCCGGCTGATAATCAACGAACGCGTTCAGCCGCGGGTTCAGCCGCTCAATCCGCTCCAGGTGAGCCCGCGCCACCTCCACCGGCGAAACCTCTCCGCGCCGAATCGCCGCCGCAACTTCCGTAGCTGAAAGGAAAGTCAGAGATGTCATGACGGCTGGTGCTTGCAAGAACGAAATTTAGAATATCAGCGCAGCCGGCGAAATCGGCTGCTATCCCAGGGCCAACTTTCGACCGCGATCTTCGCGCGCCCCGTTTCGCGATTTGCGCCGCCACGAACCGCATGCTACCGTACCGCAATCCTGACCACGGCGAGGTGAACCTTTGTCGCGCGACCATCATCATTCTGACCACCGTCATCCCCACGCGGAACCGCGCCCATCCACGCGCCGCGATTTTCTGGCAGCGCTTTCAGCGCTCACATCGGCAGCGGTTCTCGCGCCATGGGCCTTCGGCCAGAAGCAGACTCCGGTCGACATGGCGGAGCGCTTTCGCCAAATGTCAGAGGACGGTGAGCGAGACGGCCTCGCCACCTCCTTCAAAGGAATCACGACCAACGGCCAAGTAATTCCCAACCTTTTTGAAATCAGCCCGACTGGAGTTTCCACCGAGCCCGTCCGCAACGCCGCCGAAAAATTCATTGCTACGTTGAGCACCGTGCAGCTCGCCCGAACCACGTTCCCCGTCGACGACCCGCAATGGCGCAAGTGGATGAATCAACATTTTTACCTGCGCCAGGGAATCAGCTTCGCCGAGATGACAGAACCGCAGCGCGACGCCGCCTTTGGCCTGATGCGCGCATCTCTTAGCCCGAGAGGCTTCGACCTCACGCGCAACATCATGCGCCTGAATGAAACGCTGGCCGAACTTGCCGATGACCACGCTTTCCTCGGCGAGTGGCTCTACTACGTCACCATCCTCGGCAAGCCCTCAGCCTCTGAGCCCTGGGGCTGGCAGCTTAGCGGACATCACGCCATCATCAATTATTTCGTTCTCGGCGACCAGATCGTGATGACTCCCCTTTTCGTCGGTTCCGAACCGGTCCGCGCCACTTCCGGCAAATACAAAGGCGTGGTAATTCTTCAACAGGAACAAAACGACGGTTTAGAAATGCTGCGTGCGCTCTCCGACGCCCAACGCCAGCAAGCCGTCCTCAACTTCTCGAAAACCGGCAACAATAATCTCACCGAGGCCTTCAAAGACAATGTCGTTCTCGATTACGCCGGCTTGCGCGCGAACGATCTCGCCAGCTCCGCACGCAATCGCCTGCGCGACCTCGTCCATCTCTACGTCAGCAACATGGATGACGGGCACACCCGCGTGAAGATGGATGAAGTCGACGGCAACATCGACCACACATGGTTCACATGGATCGGCGGCGCCCAAAACGACAGCGCCTTCTACTACCGCATTCAGAGTCCCGTGATTCTGATTGAATTCGACCATCAGCGTCCCGCAAACCTCGCGAAGTTTGTAGCCGATCCCCAAAAGCCCACCCAGCAGCACATCCACTGCGTCGTCCGCACGCCCAACGGAAACGACTACGGCAAAGATCTGCTGCGCCAGCATTACCTCGCCCACCCGCATACGAGTTGAGGCAAAACCTGGTTTTGCGCAATCTGCGAGATCATTAACCACAAAGGGCACGGAGGTACACGAAGGAAATGCGTGAGCAAGCCTTTCGTGATATTTGGTGTCCTTCGTGGTTCGAGCTCTCGCGACTGGGGCCTACCCATACTGCAGCCCAACCGCTCATGCGCTGTCGTTCCGCTCGTTTTCCGGTAGAGTAATGGGTTGCGCCATCAGCGGCGACGACCACTGGGAAAGGAATGACGAACCGCCTTAGCGTGAAGATCCAATTAGCAGCGTGCCTCGTCCTACTAACGATTTTCGATATAACTCCGCCGAGCGCTCGATCGACCAACCATCCAACGAAGCAATCCACTCCCTCCGGCCCCGACTACGTATTCGCGCTGGCCGCCGCCAACCGTTTCCTGCACGCGTGGCAAACTGGAGACGTAGAAAACGGCATGGTCCTGCTCAGCGACGGCCTGCGCCGTTCGCAAAACGCCGAGCAGGCCGAACGGTTTTTCTCCAACGCAACCGATCGCGCCTTCGAAATTACGCGCGGCAAAGGCCATGCCGGCCGCTACACTTTTCCCGTAGTATTGGTCACGCCGCGAGGGTCGTCCCGCATTACCCGCAAATTTTCCGAAATAGTTCTGATCGACACTGGTAAGAATGACTGGGTGGTAGATAAACTTCCGTAGAGCAATTTTGCGTCACGAATCTTTTCTTTTGCAGGAGTTCGCCTTCATGAAGCACATCCATAAAGTTGCTGTACTCGGCGCGGGCACCATGGGCGCTCGCATCGCCGCACACTTCGCCAACGCAGGCGTGCCTTCCCTGCTGCTCGACATGGTTCCTCCCGATGCCGACGGCCCCGCGCGCAACAAAATCGCCGCCGCCGGGCTCGACGGAGCCCGCAAATCCAAGCCCGCCGCCTTTTTCGAGCCGTCGCTTGCGCGCCTCGTAACGGTCGGCAACTTCGACGATGACCTGAAGAAACTGGCCGACGTCGACTGGGTCATTGAAGCCATCGTCGAGAACCTCGACATCAAACGATCGTTGTTGAGAAAGGTTGAAGCCATCCGCAAGCCCGGCACCATCGTCACCACCAACACCAGCGGACTTCCCGTCGCAAAAATCGCCGAAGGATTTTCCGACGACTTCCGCCGCTCCTGGTTCGGCACGCACTTTTTTAATCCGCCGCGCTACATGCGTCTGCTCGAATTAATCCCCACGCCCGACGCCGACCCCGCGCTCATCGACGCCGTCAGCCGCTTCTGCGACGCGCAATTGGGCAAGGGCGTCGTGCGCGCCAAAGATACTCCCAACTTCATCGGCAATCGCATCGGCACATTCTCCGTTCTCAACGTGATGCGCCTGATGCAGGAGATGGATCTCTCCATCGAAGAGGTCGACGCGCTCACCGGCCAAGCTGTAGGCTGGCCGCGCTCCGCCACCTTCCGCACCATCGATCTAGTTGGCCTCGACGTGCTCAACCACGTCGTCACGAACATGTTGCAAAACGTCCGCGACGAGCGCAGCGAATTGCAGATTCCCGCATTCTTCCGCCAAATGGTCGAGCGCAAATTGCTCGGCGACAAGACGAAAGGCGGCTTCTACAAGAAAGCCAAAACTACGGGCAAAGAGGACGAGCGCCTGGCCATCGACTGGAAGACGCTCGAATATCATCCACGCCAAAAGCCAAAATTCGCCGCGCTCGATATGGCGAAAAATATCGACGACGCCGGAGCCCGCCTCCGCATGTTGCTGGGTCTCGATGGCGCGCCGCAAAAGCCCGACAAAGCCACTTCTTTTATCTGGACCGCACTCGCCGACCTCTGGACTTACTCCGCCAATCGCATTCCCGAGATCTCCGATTCCGTAGTCGAGATCGACCAAGCCATGCGCCTGGGCTTCGCCTGGGAACTCGGCCCTTTTGAACTATGGGATGCTGCCGGCGTCGAGCCAACGGTAGCGCGGATGAAAAAAGAAGGGCGACCGATCGCGGCCAATGTCGAGAAACTGCTCGCCTCGGGAAATAAATCCTGGTACGCCGACGATCCGAAGACGCCATCCGGCCGCAAGTATTTCGATCTGGCAACTGGCAACTGGCAACCGGTAACTGTTCCTGAAGGAGTCTGGTCGGTCGCAGTCGCGAAAAAAACGAAGTCCAACAGCGTAGTCAAGAAAAATTCCGGAGCCTCGCTCATCGACCTCGGCGACGGCGTGGGCTGCATCGAGTTCCACTCCAAGATGAACTCTCTCGGCGCCGACATTATTTCGCTGATCCTGCAGACGCTGAAGCCAGGCGGCCCCGGCGACAATTTCGACGCCTTCGTCATCACGAACGACGCGCAGAATTTTTCGGTCGGCGCCAACCTGATGCTCCTGCTGATGTCGGTGCAAGAAGAAGAATGGGACGACGTCGACCTGGCCATCCGTCAGTTTCAAGGCATGACGCAAGCCATCAAATTTTCCCCGAAGCCCGTGGTGAGCGCGCCGTTTGGAATGGCGCTAGGCGGAGGCTGCGAAATCTCGCTGCACGCCGCCTCCCGCCAGCCACATGCCGAACTCTACATGGGACTAGTCGAAGTCGGCGTCGGCCTGCTTCCCGGCGGCGGCGGCTGCAAGGAAATGTTGTTGCGCGCCGTTGATAGCGCCGCATCCATCCGTCCCGATGGCCGCGGCGAGTCCGTGGAATTGATGGAGGCGATGAAGAAAATTTTCGAAATCGTCGCCACCGGCAAAGTTTCGACATCGGCCGAGGAAGCTCGCGGCATGGGATTTGTCTCAACCTCCGACCGCATCACCATGAACCGGGAACGCGTTCTCTCCGACGCCAAAGCCCGCGCCATGGAGCTGGCGCGCGCGGGCTATGAGCCTCCCATCATGCGCACAGACATTCCCGCCCCCGGCGAAAATCTCTTCGCCGCGCTAAAAATGGGCGTCTACCTGATGCGGCAAGGCGGCTTCATCAGCGACCACGAGCAGAAGCTGGGCACAAAAATCGCCGAAGTCCTCTGCGGAGGAAACGTCACTCCCGGCACGCCAGTGAGCGAACAGTATTTCCTCGACCTCGAGCGCGAAGCCTTCAAGTCCCTGTGCGGAGAAAAGAAAACCCAGGAGAGAATCCAGTACACGTTAAAAACCGGCAAGACGCTGCGAAATTAAGGCATGCGAATGCTCGCGTAGGGGCAGCTGCCCTCACCTGCCCTGCCGAGCTAAGCTCGGCATCTGCTGGCGGCCGATGAGATCTCAACAGCCGCACAAAACTTTATCTCAAATGTTGATTTACTTCGACAGCGCCCTATCCACCGAAAACGCGCCCGCGCCGCGCAACAACAGCGCTGCGGCGACGGCAATCGCCAGCAAATGATATTCGAACCCCTCGCCCTTTTGCGTGCCGTACCAGTTCATGAAGAATCCATTCGGCAGGTGCACCATGAAAATCGCTCCGATCATCTCGACGCCAATTCCGAGAGCCGCGATACGCGTGAGCAACCCGACAATAAGCCCCATTCCGCCAAAAAATTCGGTGCAGATAATCAGCAGCGCCACCGGAGCGGGCATTCCCAGGTGCTCGAAAAATCCCATTGTGCCGTGAAAGCCATAACCGCCAAACCAGCCCAGCATTTTTTGCGCTCCGTGCGCAAAGAACACCACCCCCAGCACCACCCGCAGAGTAGTCAAAGCCACGTCGTTGTTCGTGCTCATCAGCCGCTTCAGCATCGTTTTTCTCCTTGGCAAAAGCTCGCCAGAACCATCGTTTTTTCGGAATTGTCGTTACAACGACTATCTCCTTCGATTCTCTTTCCCCAATGTCCGATTCACTTTTTCCGCAGGCGATCGCACACACCCCGCGCTCTCTCGCCCTCACAAAACTAAGCGCGTCGCGCAACCGGGGTATAATCTCCCCACTAGACTTCGTGAAGGATGGTACAGACGAAAATGTCCCCAGACAATGGCGGTTCGACCCATGGCGTGAATGGCAACGGTGTGAATGAGGTTCTGAAACCGCGAGCCGAATGGCTGGCCAAGCGCAAAGCCGAAAATAAAGACGGCAACTTCTCGCAGATGCACTATGCGCGCCAGGGCGTGATCACAGAAGAGATGCAATACATCGCCCAGCGCGAAAAGATCACACCCGAATTAGTACGCGACGAAGTCGCCCGCGGACGCATGATCATTCCCGCCAACATCAACCATCCCGAACTCGAGCCCATGGCCATCGGCGTCGAGTCGCTGTGCAAGATCAACGCCAACATCGGCAACTCCGCCGTCACCTCAAACGTCGACGAAGAACTTAAAAAGCTGCACACCGCCGTCCACTACGGAGCCGACACCGTCATGGATCTCTCGACCGGCGGCGACATCCCCACCATCCGCGAAGCCATCATCCGCCACTCGCCCGTTCCCATCGGCACCGTTCCCATCTATGAAGCCATCTCGCGCGTCAAGCGCGTCGAAGATCTCAACAAGAACGTGATGCTCGAAGTGATCGAAGAGCAGGCGCAGCAAGGCGTTGACTACATGACCATCCACGCCGGCGTGCTCATTCAGTATGTGCCGATGGTTTCGAAACGCATCACCGGCATAGTCAGCCGGGGTGGCGCGATACTAGCCCAATGGATGACCCATCACCACAAACAGAATTTTCTCTACGAATGCTTCGAAGACATCTGCAAGATTTTCGCGAAGTACGACGTAAGCTTTTCGCTAGGAGACGGCCTGCGCCCCGGCTGCCTCGCCGATGCCAGCGACGAAGCCCAATTCGCCGAACTAAAAACCCTGGGCGACCTGACTCGGATAGCCTGGAAACACGACGTGCAGGTAATGATCGAAGGCCCCGGCCACATCCCCATGCACAAAATCAAAGAGCAGGTGGAAAAAGAAAACGAGTGGTGCGACGAGGCCCCGTTCTATACGCTAGGCCCGCTAGTCACCGACATAGCTCCCGGCTACGATCACATCACTTCCGCCATAGGAGCGGCCATGATCGGCTGGTACGGCGCCTCGATGCTTTGCTACGTGACTCCCAAGGAACATCTAGGCCTGCCCAACGAAAAAGATGTAAAAGACGGAATCATCGCCTACAAAATCGCCGCCCACGCCGCCGACGTAGCCCGCCAGCGCCCGGGAGTCCGCGACCGCGACGACGCCCTAAGCTACGCCCGCTATAAATTCGATTGGGAAAAACAGTTCGAGTTATCGCTCGATCCGGAGACGGCACGGTCCATGCATGACGAGACTCTGCCGGAGGAAGGATACAAGACAGCAGCGTTCTGCTCCATGTGCGGGCCCAAATTCTGCTCCATGAATTACTCGAACAAAGTGGACGAGTATAACAAGCAGGTGCATGGGCTGGAGAAGAAGGATTACTCGGAGCTGGTGGAGAAGCTGGTTACGATAAAGTAATTAACGTCGAGCGGCGGTATCTCGCGGATGCGGAGGGGTTTTGTGTTGGCCATAAAACCACAGCCCGGTAATCCTTACGGGTTAGCGCTCTGGCAACACGTTTTTCCGTCTAAGAGTATCGAGCGATTCGCAGGTTCAGATGGCAGCGTAGCCGTGAGGCGTCGCCGAACGAAAAGGCAGTTCCGGCTTGCCCCTGAGGACAGGTTCTTCTGCGCCCAAAGGGCTTGGGACCAGCGAGCCGAGGCGGGTTACATGAGGCGGATCGAGGATGCGTTTCAAAATGTTGCTGACCAAATCATTGGCGGTCTGAGAACATTAGATTGTGAGCAATCTCGTATCGTAACGAAATTTTTTGCTCTCTGGTATTTGCGTTTCGAGCAACGTCATCGCCCCACGCCAGACCATTTCATCAATGGCATCACCCCGGAGCATTTATCGAGAGACCAAGAAGAAATGCTTGAAAGTAACTGGATAACTTTTGTGGGTGCTGGTCAAGCAATACCTGGCCGTTGCGTCGCTGGCTCGCAGATTCAAATAAATATTGACCAAATTGACGCTCAATTTAAGGGTAGGCGCTGGGGAGTTCTCACTGCCTCAGATGGTGAGTTTTTCGTGCCAGACACTTTCGCCAGGATGACAATTGTTCCGGTGACGCCAACGATCTGCTTAGTTTGGACGCGCCAAGACGAAATTATTTCGAGAAAGGAAGTCTCCGAGTTCAATAGTATCGCGAGACACTCGGCATGGGACTATTATTTCGCGCGAGATTTCACTCTGTGTCCGTAGTGATACGGACACGTCTGGCCCCGCCTAGCGCGCGCACGCAGGGTACCCCACTTCTCGCGCTTTTCGAGAAGTGGGCTTTTCCGCTGCCGACTGCTAGGGGCGAGACCCCTTCGACCAATCTTCGACCTTCAGCCCCTTAATCCGCCCAAAGGCACGATCATTGGTTACCAGGATTGCGCCCAACGCGAGAGCGTGCGCGACAATCATGGCATCAAGGTTCCCCATCCGCTGGCCCTCGCGTTCGAGCGAGGCTCGGAGCTGTCCATATTGTTGGGCTGCGTCTGAATCCCAGGGCAGGATGGCCACGCGCAAAAAGAAATCTTCAACCATCTTGTGCAGGCGAGTGGCATGAGGCAGCCGCGCCGCTCCAAATCGGCGATCAACCGCTGTACTGTTTCCCTTGATCGCGACGCTGGCCACGTTGGTATCGAGGAGGTAGCGAATCTCCATCAAAACAACTCGCGTTTCTGTGGCACTTCATCCTGGCGATTCGGCCATGAACTCATCGGGAATCTTTGCGCCTCGCCGGAGCATGAAGAAGCTGTCCCAGGATTCGGAGAAGCGACCAAACCCGCTCCGTCTACTCTTTTTCATCACCAACGGAGGGTAAGCGTCATCACATACACCGAACTCGCGATGCCTGACAATAGAGACCTGTTCCGGGCAACTAGAGGCTCGTTCGTCAACGACCGCGGAACCCCGGGGATACGCCAAAACCGCGTTTCGCCGATTTATTGGCAAGACCTGATTCCCGATTCGGGAAGAGATGGATCGTAACTCATTTACAATCAGTATTT
>JBEKXO010000096.1:0-16068 GCA_049511995.1 Terriglobales bacterium | reverse complement strand
ACCGGCTTCGGCACGCGCTTTCCCGTCCAGTAGTCGTACCACGCATCCGAGGGAAACTCGACCGCATAATCATCGAGTTTGTCGGGATGAGGCGGCGCTGCCACTAAGAGATCTGGACCGACAAGAAACTCCCCGGTCGCGCGCAGATCGATATCGATCGGATGATGGTCGCTTGCCGCTTCGGGAAACTCCAGAAAAAGCGGCCTCTCAATCGGCACGCCCGTACGCGACGCTTCCTCCGCCAGCGTGTAGAGGTACGGCATCAGTCGATACCGTTCCTCAATAAATCGGCGGCGGATAGCTTCGGCCTTCGGCCCGCCGGCCCACGGCTCATGGTCTCCAGTTCCTTTCTCCGCATGGTCGCGATCGATCGGCTGGAACGAACTAATTTCAAACCATTTTGTAAGTAGCTCCTGTTGCGGTGTTCCTGCGAATCCGCCAACGTCGGCCCCAGCTAGGGCAAAACCAGATAGCCCCAGATTTTCGATCATCGGAGTGGTCATGCGAAGGTGATCCCAGGTACTGCTGTTGTCGCCCGTCCAGGTTGCCGCATATCGCTGTCCGCCCGCATAAGTGGAGCGCGTCAATACGAACGGCCGCAAATCGGGATTGATGCGCCTCAATCCTTCGAAAGTAGCGCGTGAGTTTTCCATGCCATACACGTTATGCAGCTCGGCGTGTGGCGCGCTTCGCTTTGTGAAACCGGGTTCATCGATGCGGTGCACCACGTTTTCTGGCATAGTGCCTGTCGGAGTGTTGAAAACCGACGGCTCATTCATGTCGTTCCAAAAGCCAGCGATGCCCATCTTCGCGAAACTTCTATAAAGAGAACCCCACCACTCGCGCGTCTGCGCTCGAGTAAAGTCCGGAAAAACGCTAGGCCCCGGCCAAACGATTCCGGAGTAGACGCTGCCATCCGGATTCTTCAGAAAATGGTCGCCGGCAATTCCGCTGTCATAAGGAACATAGCCGTGCCCCGGAAACTTCGCGATATGCAAGTCAGTAATAGCCACCACATGAAAGTTCTTCGAGGCAAGTTGTGAAACCATTCCCGGCAAGTCCGGGAAACGATCTTTGTCTACGCTGAATGGCCGGTTCTTCTCCTGAAAATCGATGTCCAGATAAATGGCGTCGGCGGGAATATGATCCGCTCGCAGACGATCTGCAATTTCCATGACTCGCGATTGCGGCGTGTAGCTGTAACGCGACTGCTGGTAGCCAAGAGCCCACCTAGGAGGCAGTGGCGTGGTCCCGGTTAGCCAGGCATAGGTCTGCAAAACCTGTTTCGGAGTGGGCCCGTAGAAAACGTAGTAGTCCAACGGTCCGTTGACTGCGCCAAAGCAGTAAGCGTTGGGATCTTGCTTACCGAAGTCAAAGTTACTGCGCCAGGTATTGTCCAGAAAAACACCGAGCGCCCGCCCCGCCCGAAACGTCATGAAATACGAAATGCTTTTGTAGATTGGATCGGTAGATTGCTGGAAACTATAGGCATCCTTGTTCCAAAGCGTAAACGCTTGGTCACGACGATCAAGAGGCCCCGTTTTGTCTCCCAGCCCAAAGTAGTGTTCATCGAGCGGCATCCGTTTGCAGACTTGAAACGAGTCGCCACGAAATTCAGTCGGCCGCGCATCTTCTTGCAGCACGTCGCCATCCCGATCGGCGATGGTTAAAGCGAGAGTCTTTCTCTTGATCGAGACTCGGAATGCCTGTGTCAGGAAGCCGACGGCATCTGTAGTATCAATCGGCTTTACCGGGATCCGATTCTGTCGAGCTTCGTTGAGAACAGCCCACGAGGCATCTTCGGCAAATTCGTTTGATCGCGATACGCGTATGCGCACCACATCGTCGCGCAGCGCGACGATCTGCATACGAGCCTCGCCATCCCGCAGATCGATGCCGTAAGGCAGCGCCGAGTAAGATGTAACACGACTCAATTGAATAGCCGTGTCGAACGGACTGCCTTGTCCCTGCAGCGGAAGCGCCGGGAGGAAGAGCACGATAAGTAGTAAGGCTGCCCGGTTACTATCCATCCCCATGATTTTCTATTGAGCGGCACTGTCCGTGTTGGTCAAAGCCATATCGTTAAAGCCCGTTCGCGAACACACTCCTCGCGTTGAGTCATCTCTGTCGGACGCCGTCTCATAAGTGAGGAGAATGCTCTGTGTGTATCGGTAAGAGCGCCGTCGGCGAAAACTCAGCGGACTAGACGTGATCCCCCGCCGAGCTGTCAGAACGTAAATTTCGCGGATACCTCCACCAGTCGGCGCCCAAGTTTGTAAGGAGCGAACCCGAAGCCGGAAGACGGAGAATAAACGGCTGTGCTGGCACTAGCTCCGTTCAGCGATAAATTCGTCTGTTGCGCGTATCCCGTTCCGAAGCTATTCAACGGATGATTGAGAAAATTGAAGGCCGCGATCCGGAAGTGAAGGTTGCGATCGCCTCCCAGCCCAAAGCCTCTCTCTACCGTCAAATCTGTGTTGAAGAAAGTCGGCCCCTGCGCGTAGGGAAAAATATATTGACCGTTCTGTCCGCTATTGATGCCAGGCAGACCGAAACAAGCTCCATTGATGTACTGGTGTGACCCCAGTCCATGCTTCGGACCACACGTCAACACCGGTTGCAGGCTTACGTCGGGCGTTCCCAGGAAAACCTGAGCATTCACAGGCAACACCGGTTGGCTAGGAGCGGTGATAAAGCCGTTCAGATTGAAGTCGGGACTTGAGCCGCTGATTCCGGTCTGCATGTTGCCACCGCTCTGTATGCTGGTAATGCCCGAGACGAGCCAGTTATTCGCGATCGCGCCCAGCGCCCCGTTACCCACAAACCTTCCCACCGAATAAGAGTAAGTCGCATTGAAAATATGGCTGCGGTCAAAGTTCATGGGGCCGTAGTTACTTCGAATGTTGAACGGGTTAATCGCCGCCGTCCAGTTGAAGTTCGCCGCGGAGCCGAGAATGCCGAGCGCCTTCGACCATGTGTAATTGAAACCGTAGTTCAGTCGCCCCGCCGTTTTCTGCCACACTGCTTGCAGAGCATTGTAGTTGGCATAAGTGTCGTGTTGGGGCACGGTGATCGACTGATATTCGGGATAGGGTCGGAATTGTTGGATGTCGGTGGCGTTCATCGCTGACACCTCATACGGAGTGCACGCCGCGGCCGCACATACGCCTTCGTTATGCCCTATCGAATTCGCCTGATAAAGTGTGCCGATTGGAATGGCATTGAGGTTGTTGAGTATCACCGCCGAAGTCGAACCATTGTTGAACAGCGAGTTGCTGTTATTGCCGGCGTAAGTCAGCTGAAACACCGAATTCTTAGGCATCCTTTGTGCCAGACTTACACTGTAACTGTTCGTCACCGGCTCTTTCGTGTCTCCGCGAGAGAGTCCAAATGCGCTCGTGCTGAGAGGTCCGGCAGTTACTGGGAAGTGAAGGCTGTCGATACCGCCAAGCGTAACTGCACCGAAACCGAAAAGATTCGGTTCGCGAAGCCCTTCTGAATTCGCGAATGCATTGGTCACATCCACGATCGAATCATGCATGCGATAAGATCCGTACCCGCCGCGAAGAACCGTGCGCCCCGTTCCAAAAATGTCCCACGCCACACCCACACGCGGTTCGTAAAAAAGAGGTCTCGACCCGGTACCCGAGTTCGGCACAGATGGATCCAGCGCATGCCACGTAAAACCAGGCAGCGGATTGGTCGCCGAAACTGGCTCCCCGATCGTCGCCGGATCCCATACCGCTGCGCCCAGATTGTGCGCATCTTCCCACGCGCCCAGGTGCTCCAGGCGCAGCCCGAAGGTCACGACCAGATTCTGCCGCACTCGCCACGAGTCCTCCCCATAAAAGCCAATGTTCCAGAAGTAAAGATTCGTGCGGGGCAGAATGTTCTGTTGATCAAAGCTCTGCAGCTCGCCCTCCATGAAGTTCGCGAGATAGTTCCCGCTGGTGAAGAACTGGGGGCCAAACGCGGGAGTGCCATCCGGATTTAAACCGGCATAGGTGTGAAACGACGAACCGGCTGGCGGAAAAAAGTACAAGCGCACGTTGCCGTTTGTGGTTCCATTAGTGATGACTTGGTTGTTGGTGACACGCTGCGCGAAGATGCCACCCTTGACCGTGTGATGACGCCACACCTTAGTGATATTGTCTCCAACGCTAGGCTGGAACTTCTTCAGCGAAGGCGGCCCAAAAGTGAAGTCCGGTTGAATCGCGATAGGCAAACCGTCAAAGCCGTAGTCCATGAACATCGGAAAATCCTTGCTGCCATTGTCGTAAGTCCCGTTGTAAGGATAGTTAATCGCCGCTCTCGTCAAAGCCGACGGAGTCTTAGCCTCGAAGTCCTGTGTGAAGTAGACCAACGTGGCAAAGAGTTCATTAGTCAGCGTAGGAGAAATGACTCTGGCGTAATTCGCGGCCGCGCTGTGCACCTTAATAGCGTTGATCACGCCGCCACCGGGCGTGTTCACCGAACCCATGACTGCGCCCGGAGAGTAATAAGGAACCTGTGGTTGCCCCTGGCTTTCTCTTTCATACGTGTAGCGGCCGAAGATGTGGTTGTTGTCGTTGAGCGCATAATCCACGCGTCCCGTCGTCTGAAAAACGTCATTGTTCACCAGGTTTTCCGTGGTGTAGTTATAGCCGTCCGACCCGGTCGGCTGATTGGGCAACGGAAGCACATGATTAATCAATGCCATCGCCCCAAGATCGAGATACTGAGTTGGGATCTGTCCATTCACCAGCGGCGTTCCATCGGACGCAAACGTAGGCGCATTGGTCAGATTGCCGTACGCGCCTCCCTGGTAATTCGGCCCTAGATAGTTCATCAACTCCGTCGTGCTGAAGTTGCCCGTGCGCATGTTCTTCGTCGGAACCAGCGCATGAATGATGGCGCTTCCAGCGCTGCCGTAGGCATAAACATCCCGCTGCGCGTCCTCCTCTGCGGCGGCAAAAAATGTCAGCTTCTTTATATGAGGGACCGGGCCGCCAAAAGTAACTCCGGGATAAACATATCGATCGGTTGGCCGAGGGATGCCGTTGAAATTCGCCAGCCAATCGTTGGAATTGAGCTGGCTGGTTCTGGCAAAAGCATAGAGCGAACCGTGATACTGCGAGGCTCCCGACTTGGTCACGGCCGTGATCACCACCGGCCCGTTCGATTGGTCCACTCCAAAATTCGAGGTCTGGATTTGCACCTCGGAGACCATCGCATCATTAATATTCTGAAGATTGGCGCCAAAGTTGCCGGCGTCTGTCAGGTTGGCGCCATCGAGCTTCAGCGTGACGCCCGCCACCGGCGCGCCGTTCGAGGCATACGGCGTCTCTTGGCCGATCTGCACGTCCGAGAAATCCGGCGCCTGGTTTGTGGGGCCGAGCGTGCGAATCGCAAATCCGGGAAGAGTTTTTTCCAGCTCTGTGGCATCTCTTCCGACAATCGACAACTGATCGAGATCCCGTGCCGTGATCGTCGAACTTAACTGTCCGCTGTCGAGCGGAATTCCGGCGACTTCAGCATCCACCGTCACCGTTTGTGACTGCCCACCGACGGCCAGACGCACATCGGTGAGAGTTCGGCTGTCACCTGGGTCCAGGTGCACAGACTTCTGAAGATAATTCGAGAATCCTGCCTTCTCAACCTTAAGGTTGTAGTCCCCGCTGGGAACCGCTGCAAAGGAGAACTGCCCCGCTTCATTCGACTTCACCACTCGCGTCGACCCGCTCAGAACATCCTCTAAGGTGATGGTGGCATCGGCGACAGCCGCACCGGATGGATCCTGCACAACACCGCCCAAACTCGCGCTACCAACCTGCGCCGTCGCCATTGAGGTAAGAAGAAGGAACAGGAGAAGAATCGGCAAGAGCGCAAAAACCGACGAACTACGTGGAGTGGGGAAGGGCAGCCCGGGTTGAGTTTGTTTCCTGAAATTCGTAGTCAAATGAGCCTCCACGCTGAGTCTCTTTCTTTATGCCATCGCCGCCTCTCGGCCCGCGACCGCTTGCAATAGAGCACAATCCTCTGGCACATCTACTAACGAGGAGCCTTATAGATTTATTGGTGTCGCCAGATAAGGTCCTTGCGGTAAACAGTCCTATTCTTATCATGTAAATTCTCCGCCCAAGCCACTGCCTATCAATCACTTGCTCGCAATCTCCATCTCGTGGCGTTATCTTTTAATCGTTGTATAATCCGGGCGGGGATCATCAGGGACCACCATGCAGGTCGACGTGCCGGCGGCAAATCCCGCCGATTTTACTGAGATCGAGAAAGCCGCGATCGAGGAACAGGTTGAGCGCCTGTTGCAGAACCCCCACTTCAGTCATAGCCGTCGTTTTCCCATGTTCCTGCGCTTCGTCGTCCGGCACACCCTCGCCGGGCAGGCCGATGCGGTCAAGGAACGAACCTTGGGAATTGAGATTTTCGGACGCAGCGCCGACTACGACACTGCATCCGATCCCATCGTTCGCGTCACGGCGGCGGAGATTCGTAAGCGGATCGCGCAGTATTACCAGGAACCCGGCCATGAGTTCGAGATCCGTGTCTCCCTTCCCGCCGGGTCTTATGTTCCACAATTTCACTGGCCACAAATCGCCATCGCTCCCACCGGACATGGGCAGGCCGTCGCCTTATCCGAAGTACTCGCGCCGCTGGCTACGGACGATCCCATCCCTGATCATCCGCGCAGCAGCAAGAAATATTTATGGATTACTGCAGCGCTCGTGCTCGCGCTTTGCGTTGCTCTCGGCGGCATTTGGTGGTCACGCGCGGTTCAGCGCTCTGCCTTTGACATTTTCTGGGCACCCGTCCTGAACTCCGGCGATCCCGTCCTCTTCTGCATCGCCGACCAGAATCAATATACGGCGATAGCCCTCCGCGATGCCGCCGATCCAACTCACCAGACCATCCTCAAAGACAATCTAAGCGCCGTTGTCATCGACGATCTAAGCACAGTAGTCAAGATTGCCGGCGTTCTGCAGGCGCACGGAACGAAGTACAGTCTCAAGGGAGAAGGCTCGACGACTCTCTCCGACTTGCGCAACGGGCCAACCGTATTCGTGGGTGCCTTCGACAACGCCTGGACGCTTCGGCTCACCAAGCCACTGCGCTTCCACTTCGCGAACAATGCCGATATGACGCGTTTCTGGATTGCCGACAGCAACAACCCTGACCGAATCGACTGGGTTATCGATCGCGCGAAACAACAGGCAACCAACAATTATCGCGACTACGCCATCGTCACTCAATTCACTGACAGCAATACCGGAAAGATCGCCATCGTGGCCGCAGGCGTCGGCCGCGGCGGCACCATCGCCGCCGGCGAGTTTCTCATCGATACCGCCCATCTGACTCAGATTGTGAATGCCGCTCGCGCCTCCGCCGGAAAAAAGAATATGGAGTTCGTTCTAAGCACCGAAATCATCGATGGACAACCCGGCACGCCCAAAATGGAGGCGGCTCACTTTTGGTAGAAGGCCAGCGGCAAGATGCGAATGACGGTGTTTCTCGAGACCCCGCTGTCGCGACATTGCGCTTTTGCTCTCCCTCAGCTGATCTCACCTGGCACAACGGCTTCCCGAACGGACCCAGCAATTTGGGTTGAGGAGATAATGTCCTCGATAGACTACTCCAGTGATAGGAGCGCAACGTTTATGCAAGTCTACATTTTGATTGGCGCTATTGCCCAATGTGCTGTGTTGCTGTCACTTCGCCGGGCTTGGAATCGCTGAGCGAACGCGGATTCGTCCTCCAATTCAATTCCTCCAGCCGCTTTCGCATCTCGTCTCCGCACGCTTCACGATCGTTGCAACGTTTGCAGTCCGAATGGTGGATTCTCAAGAGGGACAACAGGCAGCATCTCAAGTTCACGCCCACCTCGCAGGATTCAGTTCCATTGACAGACACCTAGGGTGCGGCGTCCCACGATGGAAACTGAGATTAGAAGTGGCGGGACGTATTATGCCACACAAAAAGGGTGTCGGAGATTTCTAGATGTGGAAAATGGAAAGCCTGCCGCTGACATAGTGCGCTTTGCTTTCGGTAGTGCTCCATGCCCTAAAGAACGAAATTACCGCACCGATCCCTTCGATCAGAATCATGAGAGCCCACCGCGAGGGGGCGATAGGCTCTCCTAAGGGGGAAGGCATTTCTGCCGGATTTTATTGTGGTTTACCGCCGCGGGCATCAAACAGTTAATCTTTGTTACGATTTCAGGAATGACAGATCGCGAGCAAGCTGCGAGTCGGCCATCCGCATCATCGCAGCGAGGCACGAATATCCCCCTGCTTGTCAGTCCTGCCCAACCCATCGGGTGTCCCGTTCGACGGGTGTGAGCGCAATCAGGGCATTCCAGAACCTCGGCAACGCCTGCAAAGTTCTAGCTAAGCAGACTTAACAGATCGACCGTGGAGCGACGAGGGCTTTTTCGTCAGGGTTCGCCACGATGAATTTCTTCAGATCATTTCATACGGCTTCAGTCTGACTCCATGGACGTTTCGTCCGACCAGGAGCAAGATGATACTCATTAAGCCGTACGCTCGCCGCTCCCAAAAGAAGAGTCGGGCAAGCTTAGAGGTGGGAGGATTCGGGAAACTGGGGAAGGGTCCCGAAGTCTCCCATTCGCTAAAAGAAAAAAGGGTTTGGGCTCGTCAACAACTCCACGCACGCGGTTCCCGTCAAACATCCACACAAGTCTCTTCTTGTTCACCTAGCACCCAAACGCGAAAGCCCGCCGCGAACTCTCCGCAACAGGCTCCCCCAAGCTACTAAGCCGCCTTCTTCACCGCCTTCAACTTAGCCCACCGTGCCTTTTGTGCCGCCGCGATCTTCCGTCGTGCTGATGCGGACATGATGCGCTTGGGAGCCGAGCCCGGTTTCGCCATCACCGCTATTGGCTGTGACTTCGTCCTAAGACTCGCCCATCGCGCCTTCTGCGCCAGCGCCATCTTGCGCCGCGAAGCTGCTGATATGATCCGCGTCGGTTGAATGGTCTGGTGGGCTGCCCCCGCACCGTTTAGAGACTCAATCCCAGAAATAATCTGGTCTAGCTTGTCAATTTCTGCTTGTGATCGGCTGCGCTTTTCGCGAAGCTCCCGTAGTGCATTATCTAAATTCGACATAGTTACCCCCCCTCGGATATTTTGACGCCGCCCAATTGTATATGAGGTGAGCGACTTGCGGCAGTGGGTGCGGGTTTTGGAGCGGCTGGTGCCGCGGTCAACATTTAGCTGCCCAAAGAGTCAAGACCAGCGCATAGTTCTGCGCCTCAGGAAGTGTCGCAGGCTGACAACACTTTTGCTGGTTTTCATTGAGATCAAATTCGCACACTTGACACCCGATTGGGATGTTGAGAGTGGGGCTGCTGCGCCCACTGAACGTCCGTATGGGTCAGTGTCGCTATCTGGCAGCGGCGACTCGCCTTGGTGCAACTTGATCCGAGTCTTTGCGAATCTTTTTTCGGGCACGCTTTTGAGCCAAAGCCTGTTTCACTCGGCGTTTCTCGCCAGGCTTTAAATAGTAGGAGTGACGCTTCACGTCCTTTATAATGTCTTCCGTCATCACCTTGCGTTTGAAACGCCGCAGGGCGTTCTCCAACGACTCGCCTTCTTGCAATCGAACTTCTGCCATTCTCATCACCCCCTAGCCAGCCAAATTAATCTGTTTCGAGCTTACTCTCTTTGTGCCGCGCTCAGCTGATCTTAACGCCCCAATAATACCTCGCCAGAAAATAAGGGCACTCTTACTCCGAGTAGCCGTCGTCGGCTTTGTCGTGATCGTCGTCATCGTAGTCGCCTGCTAACAACAGCGGAGAACTTCGCTATGATCCATTGGCCAGTGGTTCTGAGTCCTATCGCCTGTTGACGAGGCATTCACCATTTGTGTCTCGGATGAGTCGAACCCGCATGCGCGATACACCAAAATGAGCAACCTGTTTGCATTTGCTCCTCACTCTCCTGTTCAGCTCCGTCGTCTGGTCACTAATAATTTGGTCAGGTCATCTCGGCATGCATTCAGCATGATGATTACTTCGATCATGTGGTGTCCAGCCGTGACCGCGCTAGTAAGTTGCTTCCTTCCCTATCTCAGTGAGATCTCAATGAGCAACTTGATGGCTTTGCTCGGCCGCGAGGCGTTCAACATGTTCAGCCGCGGATGCAAACGATGGACCGGCCCCCTCACGCGACTGGTTCTCAGTGTGGATGAATGTCACATCAGTGAGACCGATGAATCCGAGAATGTGACGCAAATAGGGTTCCTGGAAATCGAACTTCTCTGCGGGAGTGCCCTTTTCATAGGCGCCGCCTCGCGCCGTGACGACAATCACTCTTTTGCTGGCTAGAAGTCCGCGCACACCGCTCGGTCCATAACCAAATGTCTTCCCCACTCTCACAATCTGATCGATCCACGCCTTAAGGGAAGAAGGGATCGCGAAGTTGTGCATGGGCGCGCCAATTACGATAATGTCCGCCGCCTCCAATTCTTCGATCAAGTGATCGGACATGGATAGATAATTCCGCTGAGCAGGCGTCAGGTGAGATGGTTCGAGACGGGTCGCGCCCCAATCATCGGTGATGTGCGGGAACATGGTTGTGGTGAGGTCTCTCTGTATAACTTCGCCAGCGGGATAATTCCTTTTCCATTCCTCAACAAACTTCGCGGTTAATTGCCGAGTTACTGAACTGGACCGAGCACTGGAATCAATTTGAAGTAGTTTCATATGCACCTCTTGGGCCGTGCGATTCATCCAAACTGATTGAGTAGATGTCCGCACCGGTGGACGAGATCTGTCGTTTAGTCCACATAATTTGTCTTATCGTCCAAGAGGGAGGTTGAAGTTGGACCCGATTACAGATTTGTTCCACACCATGCACGTGGCCAGCGTAGTGCACGCCCGTTTGGAGGTCACTGCACCCTGGGGTCTTATGCGCGGGGATGAAGACGCGAATGAAGCGTCGGCGCATTCGTCTGCTCTCAGGAATTTGCCGTCCCAGTTCGCGCACTTCGGCATGGTTTCGCGCGGCAATTGCTGGCTGAGCGTAAAAGGGATTCCGAATCCGATTCCGCTCACCGGCGGAGATTGCTTCCTGTTAGCTCCGGCGAGCACGTACGCCTTGCGGGACAACCCACGCACACGTGCGCGCAGTTTTTGTGAGGCCGCACCCAAAAACCGTAGCAACGTTATCCATTATGGCGGAGGCGGCGTCCCGACCACCGTAATCTCGGGATGGTTCAGCTTTGGCCAGATCGGCGTCGAGCGCCTAAAACGTCTGCTTCCCGAGTTGATTCTGGTCAAGGCAGATCAAGCCCAAACCCTCGCACTCCACGCAACTTTGCAGTTGCTCGCGTCGGAAATGGCAGAACCAGCGCCTGGCTCGGAAGTAATGGTCAACCGGCTAGCGGATATTTTGTTCATCCAGTGTGTCCGTGCCCACATAGCATCGAGCTCTGAAACCTGTAAAAGCGGATGGCTTCGCGCCATCTTCGATTCAAGAATTGGAGCCGCGCTCAAAGCAATGCACGAAAGAGTTGAGAATCCGTGGACGGTGGAAACGCTGGCCGCGGCAGCAGGGATGTCCCGCTCCGCCTTTGCCTTGAGATTTAAACAACTGCTTGGGAAAACGCCACTCGAATATTTGACGGACTGGCGAATGTACAAGGCGACCGGCTTGCTGCAGGAAAATAATAGGAAGCTCTTCGAGGTAGCAGAGTCCGTTGGCTACGACTCTGACGCGGCGTTCAGCAAGGCTTTCAAACGTGTCTTGGGTATGGCGCCCAAAGAATATCGGCGAAGTGCCGCACAGGCACGTCGAAGTTGAGGCGGCAGTGTCGGGAGTCACCGTGCTGATCCACAAGGTCACAATGAATGGCCGTGCGAAAGAATACGAACTACACATCAAAAAGATACTTAGATTCAAGCACTGGGATCGACGGCGTCGATCTCCGAAACGATAGGCACTCGACCTAGATAATTGTCTGCCGTGTAGACGTGGTTGCTCACCTACATCTGTTTTCGAACAGCGGACATATACCACCTGCGACTCCGCAGCTTCAGATACTTGCGAGGCTAGCGGAAAAGGGGATTTTGGGCAGATTGGCCGGCTCGCCGACGTAGCCAACTCGAGATGTGCTCTCCCGGACTCGTGGCCCGCAAACTCCCAGAACGCGACTTCGGGATCGCGTAGTTGAGAGTTTGGTCCGGCGCACAACCTCGGAGTAACCAGCAACCCGGAAGCGAGAGCCCGGGCTGCATCGAGCACGGGTCAAGTTGACTCGATACAGTCAGTCGATGCCGGCACACAAAGCGAAGACGATCGCCACTGAGAGGGCAACGCGAACGTGTGGGTCAGTAATCGCGGGGATCGGAGACCGCGCGATCGATCTCAGCGAATCTGTTCCTCAAGCCGATGAAGTGTGATAAAACGTTGTAGATTTTTATACGACCGATTTGGCGATAACGCATCCATATGCTTAATCGATTGCGCCAGCCCTTGCCTGACCCGCTGTTTCGCGATCGACGGCCGATAGCCTGTTCCGTTCCGGGCGTCCTCGATCTTTAGAGTCAATAAATGCCGCTTGCAGCCGGGGAGCGAGCAAGATTGCTGGAGGCAACATGACCCAAGTTCAGAAACGCTATCTGTTGATCGGTGGGGTCTTCGGCTTGATCGTTCTCGCACTGATTGTTGGAGCCGTGCGTCCGTCAAAGCAAGCTCTGGGAGCGCAGCCAAGCACGCCCGATGTCGAGGTCGTTCAAGTCCAGAAGGAAGATGTTCCAATTTATGCGGAATGGATTGGGACGCTCGACGGGCTGGTGAACGCCGACGTGCGAGCGCAGGTCACCGGCTATCTGTTGAAGCAAGGCTATCAGGAGGGGGCTTTTGTTAAGCAGGGCCAACTCCTTTTCCAGATCGACCCGCGGCCTTTTCAGGCGGCGCTCGATCAGGCTCAGGGCCAGCTTGCTCAGGCTCGCGCATCTCTAGCCAACGCGCAAGCGGTACAGCGCCGTACCGAACTCGACGTCCAGCGCTACAAGCCACTGGCAGAGCAACAGGCCGCGAGCCAGCAGGATCTGGACAATTCAGTGCAGAACAACCTCGCCGCGCTCGCAACGGTAGAAACCGCCAAGGCACAAATCAAGACGTATGAAGCAGCGGTTGAAACCACGAAGATTAATCTGGACTTTACTCGACTCGTTGCGCCTATCGACGGCATTGCCGGCCAGGCCCAACTGCAAGTTGGCGCATTGGTCACACCCGGCAGCGGAATCGTCACTTCTGTTTCTACTGTCGATCCAATCAAGGCTTACTTCACCGTTGGCGAGCCGCAATATCTGGCGTGGCGGCAACGTTTTCCGAGCGAGGAGAGCCGCTTGCAGGCCGACAAGGAACTGCATCTGCAACTGATTTTGGCGGACGGCTCGACCTATCCACACGAAGGGAAATTTTTCTTTGCGGATCGCCAAGTGAACGAGACCACCGGCGCGATTCGACTCGCCGGGCTCTTTCCGAATCCCAACAATATTCTGAGACCCGGCGGCTACGGCAAAGTGCGCGCGATAGTCCGCAGACAGCCGGGGGCATTGCTTGTTCCCCAGCGTGCGGTCTCGGAACTACAAGGCGGCTACCAGGTTGCTGTCGTGGGCGCCGACAACAAAGTCGACGTTCGAACCGTTACCGTGGGCGACCGCGTCGATAGCCGATGGATTATTACGGGCGGTCTCAACGCCGGCGACAGAGTCGTAGTGGAAGGCGTTCAAAGAATGCGGACTGGGGTGCACGTGAACCCGAAGCCATTCGTGGCCGCGAACCAGGCATCGGCGAATCAGGCATCGGCAAATCGATAAGCACGGGATTGACCCATGTCAAAATTCTTCATCAACCGTCCCATCGTTGCCATGGTGATTTCCATCGTCATGGTGCTGGTTGGCGCGCTCACCGTTCTGAGCTTGCCCGTCGCGCAGTTTCCCAACATCACTCCGCCCGAAATTCAAGTCATCGGCACCTACGTTGGAGCCGACGCTCAGACCCTCGAGCAAGCCGTAGCCACTCCCATCGAGCAGCAGATGAACGGAGTGGACAACATGAATTACATGTATTCGCTGAATGCCACGGGCAACAACACCACCAGCCTGATCGTCGACTTCGATGTTAAGACCGATCCGAATACCGATTTCATTCTCACCCAATCCCGTGAAACCCAGGCTGCCTCTCAGCTTCCAGCAGACGTCAACAACTACGGCATCACCGTCCGAAAATCCGTCACCGCTCCGCTGATGTGGGTCGCTCTTTATTCTCCGCGCGGAACGTACGATGCCAAATTTTTGGCCAACTACGCCTACATCAATATTGTCGATCCCATTCTTCGCTCCTCCGGCATCGGCAATGTTCAGGTATTTGGCGCCGGCCAATATGCCATGCGCCTCTGGGTGAAGCCGGACACGCTGGCGAAACTCGGTATCACTGTGCCCGAGATCGTCAATGCGATTCAGGCACAAAACACCGTGAACCCCGCTGGCAAAGCCGGCGGTGAACCCGCTCCCAAAGGCCAGGAATATACCTACACGGTTCTCTCGCAAGGACGCCTGGTTTCGCCGGAGGAATTCGGCAACATCGTTGTCCGCGAAACACCCGACGGTGCGACCGTTCGAGTCCGCGACGTCGCTCGAATGGAGCTCGGCGCACAAGACTACAGCATCTCAGGACGCTTTAACGGCAAGCCCGGCGCCATCATCGCCGCCTATCAATTACCCGGATCGAACGCAGTCGACGCCGCAGCCGGGGTCAAGAAGTTGATGGCGCAAATGAAAGAGCGTTTCCCCGAGGACATGGATTTCGCCGTCTCCCTCGACACTACGCTTTCCGTGACGCAGGGAATCAAAGAGATCGTCGAAACCCTTGTGATCGCACTGGTCTTGGTCATCATCGTTGTTTTTCTGTTCCTTCAAGGCTGGCGCTCGACGCTAATTCCTCTGCTTGCCGTTCCGGTTTCGCTGGTGGGAACGTTCGTCCTCTTCCCACTGTTCGGTTTTTCCATCAACACGCTCTCCCTCTTCGGCTTGGTGCTCGCGATCGGACTGGTGGTCGATGATGCAATCGTCGTCGTCGAAGGCGTCGAGCGCCATATCGAAGAGGGCATGACTCCGAAAGATGCGGCATTAAAAGCGATGGAGGAACTCTCAGGCCCAGTTGTGGGCATCGCGCTCGTTCTCTCCGCCGTTTTCGTGCCCACCGCCTTCATCCCCGGAATCACCGGCAGGCTGTACCAGCAATTTGCCGTCACCATCGCGATTTCGGTGATTCTCTCCGCCTTCAACGCATTAACGCTCAGCCCTGCTCTGGCAGCGCTTCTGCTTCGCCCGCGCGAAGAGAGCCACGGATTGCTGCAAAGATTCTTCAATTGGTTTAACCGCGTTTTCGAACGGGCCAACGACGGTTATGTCAGTTGGAGCGGCGTCCTCTTGAAGAAGACCCTCGTGATGGTGGTGCTTTTAATAACCTTTTGTGTCGCCGCCGGATTCTTTAGCAGTCGTGTGCCGTCGAGCTTCCTTCCGGACGAAGATCAAGGCTACACATATGTCAACCTGCAGCTACCCAACAGCGCATCGCTCGAGCGAACATCGCAAGCCGCAACACAGATCGAAAACATTCTGGCGAACACGCCCGGCGTGAAATACACGACCAGCGTCATCGGTTTCAGCCTGCTCAGTTTCGTTCGCACCAGCTACAACGCCTTTTTTGTAGTCACTCTCAAGCCGTGGGATGAACGCAAGACCAGGGCTGAACAATTTCAGGCCATCAAGGCGCATTTGAATCAGCAGCTTTCCAAATTGCCGGCGGGAATCGCATTCAGTTTTTCACCGCCCGCTATCCCGGGCGTTGGCACCGCCGGAGGATTCACCTTCATCCTCGAAGACCGCTCCGGTGGCAGTATCCAATTTCTTGCGAAAAATGTGAGCACGTTTCTTGATGCGGCGCGAAAGCGGCCGGAGATTGCCAGCCTGAGCACGACTTTTCTACCCAGCGTCCCACAGAAATTTGTCGATGTCGATCGCGACAAGGTATTAAAGCAGGGTGT
>JBEKXO010000095.1:0-16097 GCA_049511995.1 Terriglobales bacterium | reverse complement strand
GCCGGTTCCAACTGCGCAGCATCTTCACCGAGACGCCAAAATTCTCTGCCACCGACTCAACCGTATCGCCCTTGCGAATTTTGTAGTGCGTTGTGGCGTACGCATAGGTGCTGGTATCAGCCTGTCTGCCCGCTGCGATCGGAATAATCAGCCGGGATTCGGGCGACAGCGCCTCATAATTCGAGCCAGCATTTCGGCCCAGAACCCGGCCATTATTCGCGCTCGCTTCCAACTCATTCGCTTCCGCAATCGCTCTCGGAGTGGTGTGATAGGTGCGCGCAATCGAGGCCAGCGTTTCGCCGCTCTGCACCTTGTGATAGCGCCACCAGACGCGCTTGTCAGTTGGAATCGAAGCTACCGCGCTTTGAAATTTGTCCACCGTTCCAGCAGGCAGATGAAGGTCGAATTCGCGATCCTTAGGCGTAGTCAGCCGCAGCAGGCTGGGATTCAAACCGAGCAAGTCTTCCGTCGTAACATCCACGCACTCCGCAGCCAACCGAAGGTCGATCGGATAGTTAATCTTGACCGTGTCGTAAGGAACCGGCTTATCCTTCACCACCGAATCGAGCCCATATTGGGCCGGATTCTTGGCCATGATGGTGACGGCCACAATGATGGGAACGTAATTCCGCGTTTCCTTCGGCAGCACGTTGCGGCGATAGAGCTCCCAGAAATCCGCATATCCCGTGCGCTTCACCGCGCTCTGCACCGTCCCCGGGCCAGAGTTGTAGGCGGCCATCGCCAGATACCAGTCGCCAAATTCGTTATAGAGATCTCTTAAGTGATGCGCGGCCGCGCGTGTTGCCTTCTCCGGATCCTGCCGGTCATCCACCCACCAACTGCGCTCCAGTCCGTAGCCTTTGGCGCGGCTGCCCATGAACTGCCACATGCCGCGAGCCCCCGCGCGCGAAACGGCCAGCGGATGGAATCCCGACTCCGCTTGCGCCAAGTAAATCAATTCCTGGGGAACGCCCTCTTCCCGCAGCACGCGGCGAATCATATCTTCATACCGCCCCGAGCGAGCCAGAGCATGCTCCAGCGTCCCGCGTCCACGATTGGAGAAATAATTAATGTAGCCCGCGACCTGGTCGGTCATGACCAGCGGCAGATCGGAACGCGTCGACTTGATCTCCGCCTCGGCCTTTGCCTTTACGTTTTGATCGACTGCGGGAGTGACCTCATTGGCTTCGTCGATCGGCGCCGGCTCCGACTTCTGCTCGGCAAATCCATCACCCTGCTGCAGCGCGGCGAGCTCTAGCGTATTGATGCCATCCAGAATGCGATCCAGTTCCCGCTGCAAACGATCGTCGGCAGTCGACCGCAGGTCGAATCCGCTGCCCAGCAACAAGTTAAACGCCGAATCAAAATTCTGTTTGGCAGCCTCGAGATGTCCAGCCTGATAGTTATCCTGCCCCGCCTGGTATTCCTTCTCGACCCGCGCGATCAAATCGGCTACAGGATCGACTTCCAGCGCCGGCGGCACCACCGGCTTCGATTGCGGCTCCGCCGCGGCGACAGCCTTCTGCTTCTGCGGATCAGGCGGCGTTCCAGCCGCAACCAGCGTGGGCGCCTGTGCTTGCGCCGGCGGTAGGAAAGAAGTTTTCTGGGCGCTCTGGCAGCCGAGGGTTGCCCCTAATACCGCGGAAATCGAGATTGCCAAATACCGCTGAGATGAAAACCTCATATTTTCAAAAACTTACTGAAAACCCTCCGGCTCCAATCTCTCCCATCGGCGAAACTGCTTCTGTCTATTGTGAGATGGTACTATCGCAAAATTCGTTGGGTCAACGCCACGGAAGACACTTGCCTGCCGTTACTTTGGAAACCGGCTGGGCATGTTACCCTGCCGCCCCTCCCCATGGCAACGAGTCTTTTGCCGCGCCCCAATCATCGAACAAAATTATGAAAGCCATACAGATCAGCCGAACTGGTGGTCCGGAAGTGATGGAAGTAGTGGACTTGCCGGTCCCCCAGCCGAAACCGAACGAAGCCGTCGTACAGATCAAGGCCGCGGGCGTCAATTTCATCGATATTTACAACCGCGAGGGCCGCTACAAAGCCCCACTTCCGCTGGTTCTCGGCCAGGAAGCCGCCGGAGTCGTAATCGCGATAGGCACCGAGGTCCGAGCCGACGAGAGCAAACCGGCTCCCGCGCACCCGGACGCCCCGGCCGTCGGCGATCGCGTGGCCTACACCTCCGTATTAGGCGCCTACGCCGAATACGCCGCCGTGCCCATCGACCGCCTGGTCAAGATTCCCGAGGGCGTAAGCGATCGCGACGCCGCAGCCGTCATGCTCCAAGGCATGACCGCCCACTATCTCTCCCATGACACCTATCCGCTAAAGAAAGGTGACACCGCCCTGATCCATGCCGCGGCCGGAGGCGTAGGACTGATCCTCGTCCAGATGGCCCACAACATCGGCACCCGCGTGATCGCCACCGTCTCCACCGAAGAGAAAGCCAAGCTGGCCAGAGACGCTGGAGCCGACGAGATCATCCTTTATACGCAGTCGGATTTCGAGGCGGACACAAAACGCCTCACCGCGGGCAAAGGCGTCGATGTGGTCTATGACTCGGTCGGAAAAACGACCTTCGACAAAGGTTTCAACGTGCTGCGCCCCCGCGGCATGATGGTGCTCTTCGGAGGCTCAAGCGGCGCAGTCGCCCCATTCGACCCGCTGGTCCTCACGCAGAAAGGATCGCTCTTCCTGACCCGCCCTTCGCTGGGAAATTACATCGCAACTTCTCAAGAGTTACAGGCCCGAGCAGCCGCCGTATTCGGCATGATCCGCGACGGCAAACTCAAGCTAAGGATCGAACACGTCTATCCCTTAGCCGAAGCCCAAAAAGCCCACCGCGACCTTGAAGGGCGGAAAACTACGGGGAAGTTGCTGCTACTGCCGTGAGCCAAACATGGCGTTGGCGAATTTCTGGTGCGACCCTGCCTCCAGTGCATCTAGATTGGAGTAGGTGTTCAAATTTAATCGGCCTGAGCGAAGAAGGGGATTTGGATTTCCCGGGAGGTGTCGGTGAACGCTTCGTTTTTGAACTGTCTTCCTTTGAACAGCCAACGATTAAACAGCCAACGATTGACCTGCCAACGATATCGGTTCGGCTTGATAGAGATGGCGTGTCTCATCTCCGTCGCGCTCGGCGGCTACGCTGTTGCCCAGCAGGCTCCGAACGCCAGTGGCACTCGCGTACACATGATCGTCACTGTCGAACCTCGAAAAGGCTCCGAAGTACCCGTCGTGACCCGTGAGGACGTGATGGTTTACGAAGGCAAGAACCGCGACCAGGTGACCGAATGGATTCCGGCCCAAGGTGACCATGCCGGACTGGAATTCTATGTCCTGATTGATGACGCTTCCAGTTCCGCCCTCGACACGCAACTCAGCGACATCAAAAAGTTCATCGCTGGTCTGCCACCGAACGCCCAGGTCGGCGTCGCTTACATGCAAAACGGGACGGCGCGCATCGAGCAGAAGCTGACCATCGACCACGATCTCGCGGCAAAATCCCTTCGCTTGGCATTGGGCTATATCGGTGCCGATGCCAGCCCATACTTCGCTCTAAGCGACCTTGCGAAGCACTGGCAGCCAGACGGTAATCGCCACGAGGCCCTCATGATCACCAGCGGAGCCGACCCCTATTACGGATCCGGCGATGCCGACGATCCTTACCTGTCGGCGGCGATCGAGGATTGTCAGCGCGCCGGCGTTCTCGTCTCTGCGATCTACGCCCCGGGCGCCGGGCACTTCGGACATAGTTACTGGACTAACTACTGGGGGCAGATCTACCTTTCGAAGCTGACCGAAGAAACCGGAGGCGAGGGGTATTACATCGGTTTCTCTGGCCCGGCTCCGGACTTCTCTCCCTATCTGACGGATGCGGCGAATCGACTGGAGCATCAATACCTGTTGACGTTCGTGGCGCGGCCGCAAAAGAAGTCCGGCGTGCGACCGGTAAAGTTGCGGACCGAACTGCACAACGTCGACTTAGTGTCGGCAAACGAGGTTTACGTCCCGGCGTCGGAATGACGCGTGCGGTCGCGTTAGGAAACAATCGCTAGCTACTCAAGCAATGTGGAGCAGCGCACCCCTTTCTGCGCTGCGGCTACGGCTTCTTGCGTGCGTAATTCCTCAAGTAGACCGGCATCTCCACCTTACCGCGCTCATCGCGAATCGCCGCGCCCACAACCATCTCCAGCGGAATCACCCCCGCCCATGTAGGAAACGAATAATCCTCCTCATCATCCACCGCAGGCCCCACCCGCACCTTAGCCGAAAACTCATTAATCGGAAGCCGCAGCACCGACGTAGCCTTCAACTCCTTCTCATTCGGCTGCCGCGCATCCTCCCACCGCCCAGGAATAATATGTTCGCTAAGCGCGCGCAGCGCCGCCAGCTCTTCCGCCGGATCATCCACCAGCCCAGCCGTTCCCAAAATCACCACCGACCGGTAATTCATCGAGTGATTAAATACAGACCGGGCCAGCACCAGCCCATCCAGCAGCGTCACCGTAACGCAGGCCGGCACGCCCTGATCAAGATTCCGCAGCATGCGGCTCGCCGCCGACCCGTGAATATAAAGCAAGTCACCGTCGCGTCCATAAGAAGTAGGAATAACAAAAGGCTGTCCCTCGACGGCAAAGCCAACATGGCAAAGAAAAGCCTCATCAAGAATCTGGTAGACCGCGTCGCGATGATAGACTGCCCGCTGCGGCTCGCGCACAACCCGCGTGCGCAGACTGGGAGCGCTGGAACTGGAATTCAAATTTGTGGACATGCAACTGATTTCCTAGGCAGGCGCCAAGAGTAGGAGACTGGTGAAGCGAGGAGTTTAGCATTTTGAGGGGCTCGCAGCGAAGACGCTGCCGCCCGTCAGGCTCTCAACCAGATTTGTCATCCCGAGCGAAGCGAGGGATCTGCAGTTTGCCAGAATGCCAAGGCCGACTACAGCAGCCCGCCCGTCTTCACCGCCAACGTACTGAGCGCCATCTCCAGCTTAGTGATCGCCTCGCCAAGCTCCGGATGATTCCCAACCTTTTTCTGCAGTTCCTTGAGAATCTGATGAGCACTGGCCACGTGCTCAGCGGCTGGATTCGGATTTTGTTCGGCCTTAGGTTCGTTCGGAGTCGGCATGGACATCGATCCTCTGCGCTTTATTCTACCGTCAGGTCAGCGCCTAGCGCAGCATCCCACGCTACCGCCGCTTTTCCCCCGACGGCTTCGGCTCCTCCTCGAGCACCGCAAACTGAATCTTCTTCTCCACCGGATCAATCCGATCCACCAGCACCCGCACCCGATCCCCCAACCCGTAAGTCTTGCGCAAACGTTGCCCGATAATCTGACGCGTGTCTTCGTGGTAGGTATAGCGATCGTCGCTTAGCGTGTTGAGCGGCACCAGTCCTTCGACAAATAGATCGGTGAGTTCGACGAAGAAGCCAAACTTGGTCACACTGATAATGAGCCCGTCGAAATCCTCTCCAATCCGGCGCTCCATGAATTTCACTTTCTTCCATTCCATCAATCCGCGCTCAGCTTCATCGGCGCGCCGTTCGGATTGGCTCGACTCATCCGCAATGTTGTGCAATTCCTCAATCGTGATCGGACCACCCAGAGGTTCGATCGCGTGTTGATGCGTGTCGCGGTCGCGGCGCTTTGACCAGGGGGATGGCGGCTCGCGCTCGGCTTTTTGGTGGGCGCCAAGAGCAGGTCCTTCGCTTCGCTCAGGATGACAATCGCTTCCGGGGCGGGACATCCCTACTGGCACTTCTCCCGCAATTTTTTCCGCCGACCCCCGCAGCACATCTTTCAAAATACGATGCACAATCAGATCGGGATACCGTCGAATCGGCGAAGTGAAATGAGTATAAGTGTTAGCCGCCAAAGCGAAGTGCCCGCGATTTTCTTCCGAATACCGCGCCTGCTTCAACGACCGCAGCATCAGAAAACTCAATATCCTTTCCTCCGGGTTCCCCGCAATCTTCTCCGTGAGCTTCTGATACATCCGCGGAGTAATATGCACTTCCTTCGGCACTTCAATCTCGCGCACCCGCTTGCCCGTCCCGCGCGCATCACGCCGATCGGCCTTCAGTTGCATCCTCTGAATGGGCAGCGCGCCCACTCCCAGTGAATATCCGAAAGTCGCGGCAATGACTTCGAAGTCATAAACCCGCTTAGCATCCGGCTTTTCGTGTATGCGATAAAGCGAAGCGATGCGTTTATTTTCCAGATAATGCGCGACGCTCTCGTTCGCCGACAGCATGAATTCTTCAATCAGCCGGTGCGCAATATTGCGCTCCGACCGAGTAATGCTCTTCATCATCCCAAATTCATCAAACTCAATAACCGGCTCAGGCAGATCGAAGTCAATCGATCCGCGCCGCTTCCGCTTGCGATTCAAAATCATCGCCAGATCGCGCATCCGTTCGAAGTGCTCGACCTGCCCCGCATATTCGCGCCGAGCCCCGGCATCCCCTTCGATCACCGCATTCACCGCCGTATAAGTCATCCGCGCCGCCGACCGAATCACTCCTTCATTAATCTCATAGCCCGCAATCTCGCCCTGATGATCAATCTCCATGGTGCAGGAGAGCACCAGCCGATCGACATTGGGACGCAAGCTGCAGATATCAGTCGAAAGTTCAAGCGGCAGCATCGGAACGGCGCGATCAGGAAAATAAACGCTAGTCCCCCGCAGCCGCGCCTCCTGATCGAGCGGAGAATGCGGAGTCACATACTGCGCCACGTCGGCGATATGCACCTGCAACTCATAGTTGCCATTTTCCAGTAGCCGGACGTGCACAGCATCATCGAAATCGCGAGCCGTTTCGCCGTCGATGGTAACGATCGGAAGCTCACGATAATCGCGCCGCTGCCGCAGAGCCTCGCCCGGGATTACGTTCTCGTTCTCGGATTGAATCGCCTGCGCCTCGTCGATCACCTCGGGCGGGAATCGATGAGGCAGATGAAACTTGCGAATCATGATCTCGACATCGACTCCGAAATCATCTTCTTTGCCCAGAATTTCAATCACGCGCCCGCGCGGATTCTGCGTAGCGCTAGGCCAATCCGTGATCTCCACATCGACGACCACGCCATCAATATCCTGCCAATCGGCATGCACTGCAGCCTCGTTGCCAATCACGCGATGCTCAGCCTTTGCTTTTCCTGCCTTTCCTGATTTTCCTTTCTCCGCGTCCTCGGCGCCCTCCGCGGTTAAAGATTTAGGCCTCTCCATCCCCGGAGGAATCACAATTTCCTGCGTCACTTTTTCATCGATCGGCTTGACGTAATTATTGTGCCGCCCGTAGTGAAAGATCCCGACCACAGTCGGATGCGCCCGCGCCATCGACCGTATGATGCGCCCCTCGGCGCGTCCATCATTACGCACAGCGGAAACCTCAACCAGCACGCGGTCGCCGTGCATCGACGATCCCACAGCATGCGGAGGAATAAACACATCTCCCGCCAGCCGCGCCTTGAGAGTTTCGTCAAGTGAAGTCACTTCAGGAATCACGAAGCCGTAGCCGTCGCGATGCATGGTCAGCCGCCCGACCAGCATGTTGCGGCCCTTGGCAGCCTGCGGAACCGCATAACGCTCGGAATCCACCGCCAGCAATTCGCCTTTACCGACCAGCGCATGCAGGCGATCGGTCAACTCGCGCCGAGCCTCGCCCTTCACCCCAAGTTCGCGCAAAAGCTGTTTATGGCTAGCCGTCCTTTTGGGCTGGCGGCCGATGTGGCGCAGGATGGCGGAATCGGAGAGCATCAAGAAGGTCGCAGGTGACAGGTCTCAGGTGTCAGGAAAAACTCTATGCACTTTCTGTCACCTGTGACCTGACACCTTATTGAAATATCGCTCTTCCAAAATCCCGCGATGATGCAGCTCGTGTCCCGCGATAATGTAAGCCAGAGCGCGCACGGTCACCTCATTCTTATTCGCGACGCCGCGGCGACTGCAGTCAGTCTCATCCAAATTGCGGAGAAGAGAGACAGTCGCGCGCCGCACCGCAATATAGTCCTCGATCAAATCCGCCAGCGCGAGTCGCGCGAACGGCCCATTGCGCACGTAGTCGTCCTGCTCATACCCTTCGATCGGAGTCGCGTCCCCGCGCGCAATGCGCAACGCGCGATAGCTCATGATGCGCTCGGTGTCGTTGATATGGCCGAGAACTTCCTTCACGCTCCACTTCTCAGGCGCATAGCGCAGATCGCCGTCAGCCTCGCTGCGCCCTGATAGCAGAAGCAGCGTCTGGCGGCGTTGCTCTTCCAAAGTGAGGAGAATGTCATCGCCCTTGACGAGCGAGACATAGCGTTCGTAATAAGGGGCGTATTCGCCCGGTTGCGGGCGCGGCGGAGTCGCCGTCGAAGTCGTATCCGTTGAAGTCATTAGGATTCCTCGTCAGGTCATAGGGCGGTTCAATTCCGCCCGACAGCACCATACTATCGCGATAGAAGAATTACCGCAGGATGGGCAGGGCTTACACGGTCGCGGTGGCCGCCGAAAGGATACGGCTCGCGGGCCAGTGCCGGGAGTGCTATGAAAAGCAATAAGAAAAGCTTGATTTCCACAGCGTTAGGGGTTTACTGAGGAGTACAATGCAATTTGGCCACCGAAATGCGGCGGTTGTTTAGCGTCCCCTAATAATTGCTAAGACGAAAGGATTTCGACCACAATGTGGAAGCCCACGAATCAACCTGCGACACCTGGCCGGCCAGCTGAGCCGGAACGTCCGACCTCTGCGGCAACGACGGCGCCCATCAGTATGCCCACGAGCGAGCCCGCTCCCGTGCCCCGTCCGGTTGCGACCACTACTTCGGACCAGGCTACAATCGGCAAGTCGCTGGTGATCAAAGGTGAGGTAACCGGCTCCGAGTCTCTATACATCGACGGCCGGGTCGAGGGTTCGATCAACCTCTCGGGCAATCGCGTGACCATCGGCCGCAACGGCGTGGTCGCGGCAAATATCAACGCCCGCGAAATCGTGGTGCTCGGCAAAGTACGCGGCAACCTCACCGCGAGCGACCGTGTCGATATCCGCAGCGACGGCTCATTGACGGGTGACGTAGTAGCGGCCCGCATTTCGATCGAAGACGGCGCCTTCTTCAAGGGCGGCATCGACATTCGCAAAGCCGGATCCGCCGGGGCAAAAGCCGATTCGCGCCCAGAAGAAGTGACGAAGAGCGTCTCCAGTTCGACGCCGGAACCGGCAATCGCGGCCCGAGCGTAAGAGCGCTATTCGTCGTTCGCTGTTCGCATCACGCGCTTCAGGATGCAAACGGGCCAATGCGGCCCGTTTCCCTTTTGACAGTAATTTCTGGCACAGAACCGTCGATCGCAGGCAAATAGGGAATAGCGAACGACGAACAGCCGCGATCACGGTTCATTCCCGCTCGCCATCGTCTCAGCCGCTCCGGGGAAGGCTGCCGACTTTCTCCCGCGCAAGTCTCTCGGCAACTCCGAACGCAGCACCCACAACCCCGCCGCGACCGCTGCCGCCCAAGTCAACGAACCAAGCGCGAGTGCAAAAAGATCGCCGCGACGGCTGCCATTGAGCGCCACCGTCCGCATCACTTCATAACTTAATCCGCCAGAAACCGCGCCCACGAGCGCCGCCTTGCCCAGTTCTTTCCACTTCAATCCGCCAAGCGAAACCATCCCTCGAATATGCAGCAGCGCCGCGATCGCGAGAGCATTAGCAGCGATACCCAGATCCGAAGCAATCGCCAGCCCCGTCACCGACAGCGTCCGAAACAGCAGCGCATAAACAGGCAGAGAAGCAACCGTAATCAAACTCGTCGCGATCATCGGAGTCAGCGTATTCCCGGAGGCATAGAACGCTCGCGCATAAAGCGCCTGGCACGACCACAAAGCCAGCGACAGCGAAAACCAGAAAAAGTAGACAGCCGTCGATGTCGAATCCGAAAACGTAAAGTGCCCGCGCCGATACACAAGATCGATCAGTGGAAGCGCAATCGCCATCATCAATCCCGTCATCAGCAGCGAAGCGGCGGTGATGCGATAGACGGACGCATTCACCGTCGCGGAAAATTCCTCAAACTTTTTTTCGCTAAACAACCGCGAGAAAAACGGCAGCGACGCCTGCCCCGTAGCCTGTCCAAGAATGGCGATCGGAACCGCAAAGAGACGCTTGGCATAATTCAACCGCGCGATGTCGCCAATCCCGCTCGAGGCAAAATAACGCAATATCCAGTCGTCAGCGGTGACCAGCGAAACGCCCAGCATCAGCGGGATCGACATCCGTACCCATTCGCGAAAGGCAGGATTCTTAATCTCAAACGAGGGCCGATAGCCAGTGCCGATCTTCGCCGCTCCAATCGCATTGATCAGAAACGGCCCCGCTATGCTGCCGGCAAGCGCGCCAAACGCCAGCGAAGAAATTCCCATCTGCCGCCCGGCAACCACTCCACCGACAATGATGAACACGTTGTAAATCAGCGGTCCAAGCGCCGGAAAAAGAAACAGCCGGTGCGACAACAACACCGCCGAAACAACTCCGCCGACATAAAAGAATATCTGCGCCGGCAAAAGAATGCGCGTGAGATGAACGCAGAGCCGCATCTGCTCCAGCGTAAAGCCGTGGAACATCCAGCCGGCAAATTGCGGCGTGAAAATTTCCGCCAGCACTGTACCGATGATCAGCACCGTGGTCATCACCGTGATGATGATGGAAAAGGTTTTCTGCGCGTCCCCGTCGCGCTTCTCCGCCAAAAAGCGCGTATAGATCGAGATGAATGTAATCGAAGCTGTTCCGCCAGCGACAATGTAGTTGAGCCAGTCGGGCAGTGTGAAAGCGGCAACATACGCGTCCGTCTGCTGCCCCGCACCAAAAGCGTAGGCGATATACGCCTCGCGAATGTATCCAATCACTCGCGAGAGCGTGATCGCCGCCATCAGCAGCAGCGTTGCCGAACCCGCAGTGTGCTGGTGGGATGGCCGAAAGAAGCGAAGCAGACGCATCCTTCGCAGATTAACTCATCCGGCGGCAGTGCAGTACCATCATCGGCAGGCGAGAATCGGGATGAGCAATTGGATCACTTCGCGCCATGATGCTCACTGCACGCTGCGGCGCCCACGTCACACGCTATAATCCGCTGGTGACTGAGCCGGCTTTGACCGAAAAACCCAGCGCCGACTTCCGGCAGGCCACGCGCATTCACACAAGCTTTCTAGCCTCTGCCGAGAAGCGCGCGCTCGTTTGGATGGCCAAGCGCATGCCATCGTGGGTCAACTCCGATCATCTGACATTGCTAGGCTTTGCCAGCCAGATTGCGACCGGCGTCTGCTATGCGCTAGCCGGCCGTGATCGCCGCATGTTGCTGGCCGCAATTCTCTGCCTCATTCTCAATTGGTTCGGCGACAGCCTCGACGGCACGCTGGCCCGCGTTCGCCAGCAGCAGCGTCCGCGCTACGGTTTTTACGTCGACCACATGATCGATTCCATCGGCGCAGTAGCCATGATGGGCGGCCTCGCCCTGTCTGGTTACATGCATCCGGTGATTGCGATCGGATTGCTCATCGCTTTTCTGTTGCTCTCAGTTCAATCCTATTTAGCGACCTACACTCTTGGCGAATTCCATCTATCGATGTGGCACTTCGGCCCGACCGAGTTGCGCGTTCTCCTCATCGTCGGCAACCTCGCGCTCTTTCGCTGGGCCTGGGTGATCCACGGACGCTACCGGTTGTTTGATATAGGCGGCGTGATTGGATTGGCGGGAATGCTGCTGATGTTGGTCGTCGCCACGGTGAAGAACACGGCGCGTCTCTACCGCGAAGAGAAAATTCGATGAGGACGGACGGTTCTCAATCGCCAGTTCCCGTCTCCCAGACAAATCGGACTTTTCTGCGCTGGATAAAATTCAACACCGTCGGCGGAATTGGCATAGTCGTCCAACTGGCCGGGCTCGCGATCCTGCGTTCGTGGCTAAAACTCAATTATCTGCTGGCCACAGGAGTCGCTGTTGAGATCGCGGTTCTCCACAACTTTATATGGCACGAACGCTTTACCTGGGCCGACAGGCCGCCCTCGCGGCTCACTCATTCCTTGACCAGGCTGGCGAAGTTTAACGCCACGAACGGAGCGGTTTCCATCGGCGGAAATTTACTGCTGATGCGACTGCTCGTCGGCCAGTTCAATTTCAACTATGTTCTCTCCAACTGCCTGGCCATCGCTATTTGCTCGCTTTTGAATTTCCTGCTGGGCGATCGCTTCGTTTTCGAAACGCCCGCGAATCCCGACGCAATTTCGAGGTAGCTGGCGCTATAATCCGCAAGAATCCACGACTCGGTAGAATCATGAGTCACTCGCTTCAATTGGCTGCGAGATTGATCGCAGGGGCCGCTGGCGTTCTCTTCCTCTATGCCGCGCTCTTCCTCTACGAAGACGAACAGGGAGGACTGCAAAACAAGCTGGAAGAATGGTGGGTTAAGATCAGCGACCGGCAAAGTACCGCCGTCTCCCGCTACGCCGCCTTCATGCAGCAGATCGCCACACTGGCGACTTCGGCTCTCGATCGATTGCTGGGCAAGAAAATCGTTTCTCTCCGTACGATTCAAGTTTCGATCGTGTTTTCCGCCGCATCTTATTGCCTGTTTTTATTTTGTGATGGACTCATCAAAGAACATGTAGCCAATCTGATTTTTTTGATCGCCAGCGGTATTTTCTTCGGGTTAGGCAGCTATACACCGACTATCCGGAAGCCTGTGCGATTTCTACTAAGCCTCCTTTTCCTGGCTTTCCTCATATTGCTGGGCATCGGACTTGCCGCCACGCTCGGAGCCTACTATTCTCTTCTCGGCGGCCTCGTCTGTGATCTCGTATTCATTGCCCTTACTCGACAAACGCTCCGCTGGTGCGAGCATATGGAACGCTTCTCCGCCGCAGTGTTTGTCATTTTGCTGAATTTTGCCCTCGTTGCTGTTTTTCTGTTTTTGCCTGCCCTGCTTTTTTACGTCCACTGGTATGACACTTCCGGCCCTGGCGCATACGAGAAGGCCATGTTGCTGGATCAAGTCATCGTGTTTGCCGCCGTCAACACAGCCGCTGCCTTGGCCGCATCGCTATTTGTCTTGCTCGCCGTTTTGGCGATAGCCCACCGCATCTTTTGGCCTGTCTTGAGCAGAGTTATGTATGCCGTTCAGGGCGCCGGAATTGCCCGTCGCCGGCGTTTGATGGCCAGCCTCGGAGTACTCTTTATGGCACACGCCGGAATCGGCCTGCCTGAGACCATCAAGAAAATAGTCGCCACCCTCGCAAGCTGAATCCGCCTTAACCCGCCGGCCAAAACAAACCTTCGGACCGCGTCCTTTGGGGGTTACGCCGCAATCAACCGCAGGCTATAATGTTCTTAGTTATGCGCCGCAACGGCTACATTTCGCCACTGGGTTCAAGCTGGATTGAGGGACGCGCCTGTCCCCGCCGCTACCTGTCCGTTCTGCCCTCGCACGTGCGCGCCAACCTCTTCGGCAGCGACTAATTTTCTTCCCTCGTTTCTGCACGGCTGATCGCTTGTAGCTAAGCCAGCGATCTGCCCGTATCCAGAGCACCCACGCTCCGTGGACGGCCAAGAAGCCCGCACCACGACCACTGAGAACTGAGAACTATCCGGAGAAACCCATGACCACCAAGACCATGCCCGTCAAAACCGCCACCGCCGGCCCCAAGCTCAAAACCGCCCTCCCCGGCCCCAACGCCAAGCGCATTCTCGCGGGCGACGAAAAGTATGTTTCCCCTTCCTACACGCGCTCCTATCCTCTCGTCGCCCAGCGCGGCCGCGGCCTCGTCATCGAAGATGTAGACGGCAACGAATTCTTCGATTTTTCCGCTGGCATCGCCGTGGTTTCAACCGGCCATTGCCATCCCGAAGTCGTCGCCGCCATTCAAAAGCAGGCTGGCGAACTGATCCATATGTCGGGCACCGATTTCTACTACGAGGGCCTGGTAACGCTAGCCGAGCGCCTCTCCGAGATCGCGCCGATGCCCGGTCCGCACAAGTTTTATTACGGCAACTCCGGAGCCGAGGCTATCGAGTGCGCCCTAAAGCTCGCGCGTTATCACACCAAGCGCCAGCAGGTAATCGCATTCCTCGGCGCTTTCCACGGACGCACCATGGGCGCGCTCTCGCTGACCGCCTCGAAGCCGCAGCAGAAGCGTCGTTTCGCGCCCCTCGTTCCCGGAGTGACCCACGTTCGCTATCCCGATGTCTATCGCGGTTGCGAAGGCGGCCCGCAGGATGCAGAAGCATTCGCCCTCGGTTGCGCCCGCTATATCGAAGACAAACTCTTCAAGACCATCCTCGCGCCCGAAGAGGTCGCGGCCATTTTTGTCGAGCCGATTCAAGGCGAAGGCGGCTACGTGGTCGCGCCCACCGTCTTCATGCAAGAACTTCGACGCATCTGCGACAAGCACGGCATCCTGCTCGTCGTCGACGAAGTGCAGAGCGGCATCGGCCGCACCGGCAAATGGTTTGCCGTCGAACACACCGGCGTTCATCCCGACATCGTCTGCATGGCCAAGGGCATCGCCTCCGGCATGCCGCTCGGCATTACTATGAGCAAGGCCGAGATCATGGATTGGATCCCCGGCTCGCACGCATCAACATTCGGTGGCAATCCCGTCTGCATAGCCGCCGCGCTGGCCACGCTCGACGTAATAGAGAAAGAAGGCTTGCTACGCAACTCGCAGCAGGTCGGCGATCACATGCTGAAGCGCATGGCCGACTGGCCAAAGAAGCATAAAATAGTCGGCGACGTTCGCGGACGCGGCCTGATGATCGGGGTCGACATCGTCAAGGATCAGAAGACTCGCGAATACGGAGCGGCCGAGCGCGACCGCATCGTCGAAGCGGCCTTCGAGCGCGGCGTTTTGTTTCTAGGTTGCGGCCCCAGCACGATTCGCATCGCGCCCCCGCTCATCGTGACAAAAGACGAAGCCGACGTGGCGATCGACGCGCTGGAAGAGTCAATTGCGAGCGTAGAAGCGTAACAACTTTGCTGTTAGCATTTTCCGCTAAAGACTGCTTTTACTGAGAGCTGACAGCTGAGAGCGAAGAGGTTCTCCGATGCACAACGGAACCGTCGAATCGATCTACATCGCTCCCAACGCCCAAAAGCCTATGGAATCCGTCGCCCAGGTGGCGGCGATTCCCGGCCAGGGCCTCGAAGGCGACCGCTACGCACTGAAGCTCGGCACCTTCTATAAACCTGAGCCCGATCGCGAACTCACGCTGATCGAAGCCGAGGCAATCGAGGCGATCAAACGCGATTATCAGATCGATCTCCCCACCGGCGACGCGCGCCGCAATATCGTCACGCGTAACCTTCCGCTGAATCACCTGGTAGGCCGCGAATTCACCATCGGCAACGTCCACATTCGTGGCCTCCGCCTCTGCGAGCCCTGCGATTATTTACAAAAGTTAACCGGCAAGCCAGTAATCAAAGGCCTGCTCCACCGCGGAGGCCTGCGAGCCCAAATCCTCACACCCGGCACCATTCGCGTCGGCGATGCGATCAGTTTCTAATTCATTTCGTTCCGTCAAACCGGAGCCGCATTTCGTTCGTAGCCACAAACCCCAGCTTTTCATACAAAACTCGCCCTTCGTCGCTGGCGTGTAAATTGGCCGACCGCAAGCCCCGCCCTCTGATCCAATCCAAAATCGTCTGCATGATCTGCCGCGCCACACCCAGCCTGCGAAATTCCGGCTCGGTATACACATTGAGGATCATCGCCCGCTCCGTGCAAGCGTCTTTGGGATTCGCCGGCCACGGGCAAAGCAGCACTCCCCCACCGCCAACGACCCGCCCCGAAGCCTCCACCGCCAGCCAGTGACGATAAGAACCCTCGTCCAAAACGCGCGCCAGCATAGGCTCGGCAGCTTTCACCATCCGATCAAGTTCTTCGGCCGTCCCCTGCCCCATATCGCGAAACATCGCCCACCGATGATGGAGAACAATCGCCACTTCGCTCCGCGCCGCCTCTCGAATCGTGAAATCGCCTGCCATATTCCCTCTGATTGTAGACAAAAACATTACCACCGAGGCGACGAAGGTTCACAAAGTCTCTTCGATT
>JBEKXO010000094.1:0-16102 GCA_049511995.1 Terriglobales bacterium | reverse complement strand
CCGCGATTCACCACCGCGGGCGGAACAGCGCCGAATCGCTGCCGCAGCCCCGCCCGATACTTGCCGTGCCGCATCATCCGCAGCAGCCAGTAAGGCAGCGTCAGCAGAAGAAAAACACCGGCCAGCGCACTGTAGAGCGCGTACATGAAAGAAGTCCCATTCTAACCGGCAAGCGAAAATCCCATATTGTGGGGCACTAGACAGCGCCGCTCGCACGAATCGCATCCAATAACTGGCACCCTATAATTCACTCTATGGATAAAGCAGTGAGCCGAGGTTACCTGCGCACAACATTTCCTCGCACGACAGTGGTTTGCGTGTTTGTGCTGCTCGGCGCTCTGTGCGCGTTTGCAGCCAAAGAATTTGTAATGCCCACGGCCCAGCCCGCCCATACTTACCCCGCCCACGATGACCACCCGGCGGAAAAAGTCGTGGTTGCGGTCGATCCTTATGACGTGGAAGACAAGGCCTCCATCTTCACGGTGAACTATCGCAACAACGGCTACCTGCCGGTCTTTTTCGTCATCACCAACGACGGCGATCAGCCCATTTCGCTCGTCGACATGAAGGCCCAGCTGAATACCAAAGATCGCAGCAAGCTGCTTCCTTCGACCACGGATGAAGTTGTCCGCCGCCTTTCGCGTCCATCGCGAAACGATGGCCAAATTACGCTGCCCATTCCTTTACCGAAAAAAGAAGTCAAAGGGGGAGTGAGCCGCAAAACCTGGGACGAAATCGACCGCGCTCAATTCGGCGCCAAAGCCGTCGAACCACACTCCACCGTACGCGGTTTTCTTTTTTTCGATATTCAAGACATTGCGAACCCCCTGCCCGGCGCCAGCTTTTACCTGATGGGAGTGAGTGACGCGAAAGGCAACGAGCTTATGTATTTCGAAATCCCCATGGAAAAATACTTGAGCGCGCCCGAAGCCAAGCGGCCGTGATCGCACCCAGCGCGCGCGAGTCCGCACCTGAGCCCAATCCGAGGTCCCAGCTATAATCTGTTGCTATGGCGACCACGCCAGCCATTTCCGAGAATCTTCTCGCCAAGTATGAGCCTGTAATCGGACTCGAAGTCCACGTGCAGCTCCTGACCGAGTCGAAAATCTTTTGTTCCTGTTCAACTCGCTTCGGCGATCCGCCCAACACGAACGTTTGCCCCGTGTGTCTCGGCCTTCCCGGAGCGTTGCCCGTGCTCAACCGCAAAGCCGTCGAATTCGCAACGCTGGCGGCGATGGCCTTGCAATGCCGCATCAACCAGGTTTCCATCTTCGCGCGCAAGAATTATTTCTACCCCGACCTGCCCAAGGGCTACCAGATCTCGCAGTACGATAAGCCGCTAGCCGAATTTGGATTCATCGACATCGATGTAACCGAAAATAAGATCGGCGGCAAAAAGAAAATCGGCATTACCCGCCTTCACCTCGAAGAGGACGCGGGCAAGAGTCTCCATGAAGGTTTCGCCGATTCCGCTTACAAAACCGCCATCGATCTGAACCGTACGGGAGTGCCTCTCGCCGAGATCGTCAGCGAACCCGACATGCGCTCGCCCGAAGAAGCCTACGAATACCTAACGCGGCTCAAGGAGATCATCCTCTACACCGGCGTCAGCGACTGCAACATGGAAGAAGGCTCCTTGCGCTGCGACGCCAACATCAGCGTGCGCCCTCACGGCCAGAAAGAATTTGGCACCAAGACCGAAGTCAAGAACGTCAACTCCTTCCGCTTCATCAAGCAAGCGCTCGAGTACGAAATCGAGCGCCACATCGAGATCATCGAATCCGGCGGCCGGATCACGCAGGAGACGCGCCTCTACAACGCGCACGAAGGCAAGACCTATGGCATGCGCTCGAAAGAGCAGGCGCATGATTATAGATATTTTCCCGAGCCCGACCTGCTTCCGCTTGTGGTCGGTGAAAAGTGGCAAGCGGCAATTCGCTCGACCCTGCCCGAACTTCCCGAAGCGCGCCGTCAGCGCATGATGAAGGAATACGGCATCACCGCGGGTGACGCCCATACCCTCACGCTAACGCGAGCGCTAGCCGACCAGTTCGAGTCAGCCGCCCGCACAGCGAAGAATCCGAAGCGAGTCGCCAACCTGGTGCAGAGCGAATTACTCGGACGCCTCAAGGCGCAAGGCATGGAACTCGATCAATCGCCCATCTCCATGGCAGGAGTTACACTCTCGGCCGATCTGGTCGAGTCCGGCGCAATCTCGGGCAAGATGCTGAAAGACCTCTACGACCTGTCCTTCGAACGCAAACAGGATTTTCCCGCTGTCTACGAAACCGAGGGCAGCCCCGAGCAATCACGCGACACGTCAGCGCTAGAGAAGATTGCCGACGAGTTAATCGCAGCCAATCCCAAGCAGGTCGAGCAATATCGCGCAGGCAAGAAAACCATGATCGGATTTTTTGTCGGCCAGGTAATGAAGGCGTCGAAGGGGCAGGCCAATCCTCAATTAGTCAATGAAGTCTTAACCAAGAAACTCGAAGGATGAAGGGACTTCGGGGGTTACTTCGCCGCGCCCATATCCTTGAGCACTTCTTCCGCATAATGGTCCGTAATTTTGGCGTCGTCGCGCAGGGTTTCGTAATACGCCGCTTTCAAAAGCTGTTCCCGCCGATCGCGCAATTGCTGCCGAATCGCCTGCTGCACCCGCGGATCATTCAAGTCTCTCTGCCCCGCCGGCTCTTTCGAAATCAATTTCACAATCAGATAACCCATCGGTTGATGATTGGTCGGATTAATCACCGGGATCACCGGCGTATATTGCCCCGGCTTGAGCTTCATCACCGCGTCGCGGGTTGACGGATCGGCGTTCTTGAGCGCGGATTCCGGAGCCATTCCCAAATCGCCGCCATTGTTGCTCGTCTCCGGGTCTTCGGAATAATTCATCGCCAGCGTCGCAAAATCGTCGCCGCTATCGAGGCGATTCGCGATCATCTGAATTTTCTTTCGCGCCTCGCCATCGTTCTGCGCCTTGCTGTTTTGCAGGTTGTGCACCTGCCCGTTCCCCGCACTCGACACCATGATTTTCGCCAGATGGTACTGCGCTTCAATCAAATTAAACTCGGCCTTGTGCTCTTTGTAGTAATTCGAAACGTCGGTGTCGGTGATATTGATGCGCGAAGTGATTTCCTTGTTGAGCACCTTGTCGCGCGTGAGTGAACGCCGCAGGTCGCGCTTAAAATCATCGAGCGAAATTTTCTTGTCCTGAAGCCGCTTATTGAATTCTTCCGCCGTATAAGGTGACTTGATTTCGTTCAGCTTGCGATCTACTTCCTCGTCGGTCGCAAGCAGGCCCAGCTTCTCCGCGCGCTGCATCAGAATTTCCGTCTCGATCAACTCGTTCAAGATGCTTAACCGCAGGCTCACCGCCTGCTCGCCCGCCGGCTGCTGGTCCGAGCCCGCCGTCTGGTTGGCGTAATACTTGTCGACCTCGGTACGATAAATCTTCCGCCCATTGACGGACGCCATCACGTCACCACCACTACTCGTGCGATTGCAAGCCGTTAACCCAACCAATAAACACGCGCCGATTATGATCAGCATCGCGTGTCCAAGACAATTTCTTTTTTTCAATCTAGTCCCTCCGCCACACCTGGCAAGTCAGCCTCAAAGAGGAATTTATTATCGGCAGTTTGCAGCTGATAGTTCCGCGTCTGAGTGGCCCGGCTTCAATTACAGATCGCCCACGACAAATCACAAAACTCAATTCTTATGTTCGGGAGGCGCCACGCCCGCATCCTTCAAGGCCTGATCGAACGCCAGTCGCACCTCGTCTTCCGGCACTGCTCCATCCAGTTTCTGTCCGTTCACGTACATCGTCGGCGTCGCTTCCACGCCAATCGTGTCGGCCTCGTGCATCGACGCGCGCACCTGCCGTTCATCCTGCAACTTCACGCATGCCTGCAACTTCGGGAGATCGAGATTATGCTTCTGTCCCTGCAAAGTCGCCAGCTTGTCGAGTTCCGCATTTTGGCCGTCGTGGCCCTTGGCAGCGCTGACCACGCTCTGATTGCCATGCAGGAAGTCGGCGTAATCCCAATAGGCATCGCTGTTTTGCGCGGCCAGGCAATTGGCATCGACCGCCGCATGCACCGCCCACGGGTGAATCTCTTCCAGCGGAAAATCCTTATAGATGAAAAGAACACGATCGCCGTATTCCTTAAACAACCCGGGAAATAGCGTCGCGTGCATGCGCGCACAAAACGGACACTCGAAATCGTCATAGTTGACGACCGTCACCTTGGCATCCTTATTGCCGCGCGTCGGCCGCCCGTTGACGTCGATCTTCTTCATGATCTCGGCGAAGGGATCAGCGGTGAGGTCCAGCTTCGTCATGCGCAACAGCGTCTTGTGATCGTGCGAAAGCAGAAACTCAAAATCCTGCTTCTTCGTCGCGCTCGAAAAGGTAACCGTCAGCGCATCAAAGTTCGGGAATTCACTCGCGCGCAGCGGCCCCACCGTTACCTTTACGTCCGGAGGAAGCTGATATTGCGCCCGCACATGCCGCTCGATCACCTTGGTGAGATCCAAAGAAATGTTAGGAGAAGCGGAAGCAGAAGAACTAGTAGAAGACGGAGGGGCCTGCGCCGAGCAGCCCAGACAAATCATCAGAAAAACAAGAAACGCGCGCCGCACAATCATGAATCGAAGCCACCTGTACATGAGGAAATCGTTTGATTATCTCACGCCATCAAGCGTTGCCACCGATGAACGGGGCTTTTGGATTAAGCACTTCCTTCGCGCAACTTCGTGACCTCTGCGGTTAATGCTTTCGCAAACTGCACCGCGATCAGTCTTTTCCAAACGCTTCGTCGCGTAATGAAAAGGAGTTTCACGCGCGTCGTCGCAGCAATTCGTCAGCGCTCAGCAATTGATTCATCGATCCAGAGCGGAATCCCTCCAAATCGAGAGTGACAAACTTAAATCCAAGTTTCTTAAAGATAGAGGTGAACTCGCGCGCCATGTCGGCCGTCAAAGCGCGCGGAAGCTCTTCGCGCGCAATCTCAATGCGCACAATCTCTCCATGATGACGCACCCGCGTTTGCCGAAATCCCAACGCTCGCAGCGCATCTTCCCCGCGCTCGATCACGCTGAGTACTTCGGGTGTAACCGTGCGCCCATACTCAACACGCGACGCAAGGCACGCGGAGGCCGGCTTATCCCACACGCGCAACTCCGCCCGCAGCGCCAGTTCTCGAATCTCCGCCTTGTTCAGCCCAGCTTCGAGCAGCGGAGCCGAAACCTGATGCTGTCGCGCGGCCTCCTGCCCAGGACGAAAATCGCCCGCGTCGTCGGCATTGACCCCATAGGCAATCGCGTCGAATCCGCGCGCCTCGCGATAGCGCTCCAAAACCGTGAACAACTCATCCTTACAGTGAAAGCAGCGCGTGGCATCGTTGCGAACATAATCTGGATTTCCCAGCTCTTCGGTTGCCACAACTTCAACCGGGATCCCACTCTCCCGAGCAAAAGCTAGTGCATCTTCGAGATGAGTTCGAGCCAGGCTCGCGGAGTCCGCAATCACCGCGACCATGCGCTCGCCAAGCACCTCATGCGCTATCCACGCCAAAAATGCCGAGTCCACCCCGCCCGAATAAGCCACGATCAAGCGAGCGCGCCCCGCCAGTATCTCGCGCAAGCGTTCAGCCTTTTCATCGAGCATGACGGAATTGGTCACGATCTCTATTATCCATCAAAAGAAGCTCTCAGTTCCCGTTTCCCAGTTCTCAGAAAAATCTTTCGCGTACTCACAGAGAACTGAGAACCGGGACTGAGAACTGCTTTTAAGATGCCAAAGCCACCAGACCCGGCTAATACAGCCTCTCCTGGCGCTTGAGGTTGCCGAACGCCCCTATATTCGCCAGCGTAAAAGTAAACCGATATTGATTCTCGTTGCGCACCGCTCCAAGCGCAAATCGCCTGTACTCGACACTCAGGCCGCAACAATCCCAGGTATAGCTCGTCTGCACCGTCGCAAACTGCAGCGCTCCCAGATTCGCGTCAAAACCGAAGCTGGTAGCCGCGCTCAGCCCCGGTTTATTGAGTTGTCCATAGCCCAGCAACACACGAAACTGGTGGAAATCGGTCGGCGCGGTCGGGGTCGTTCCCGCCAGCGTGTCAATCACCCGCAAGAACGCATCTCCGCCCCCAATCGTAAACGGGCCGTAGTGATAGTTGACCATCGCCATGCTGGAATTGATACGGCCCGCGTTGAGATCGTAATCCAGATCCCACTCCGTGTTGGTGTGCAGGCTCGTTTCCATGCGCAGGCGCGAAATGATCGGAGCGAAGCGCCGTTCCGAATTAAGAAACGCGGTGCCCGTGAAATCCGCCGTTGTCGTAAATACATTCCGCTGCCCCGCCACCAACGCATTGCCGAACGTCGGGTCGAAAAAATATTTTTGCCCGATCTCCCAACTTAGAATCTCTCGCGGCCCCGAGGTGCATACCTGGGCGTCCGGGTTTGGAGGCAGTTCCCACGGCACCGCACCCACTTGCGGCACCCCCCCAATCGTCAGCGTGCTCATGCTCTGCGGATCGCAATCCTTCACGTTCGGATTGAAGTTCCTGGCGTAGAGACGATTCACCAGCGAGTACTCAATCTCATTCGTATTGGTCAGCACATCGGTGGCGTCGAAACGAAGAATGTCGGCGAAGTTATTGATGCCGGTCACGTAGTCGTATCTCATGCGCGCCTCAATCACATGCTTCCACTTTCGTCGCAGCCAAGGACGGTCAAACACGCGCGACAGCGCTGGCGGCCGCAACTCGACAGACGCTTCCAGCGATTTGCGATTAAGAATGTCGTTAGAAGCTCTTCCCGTCGCATCATCCACCGCCGCATTAAACTCCTCCGTGTAAAACGTATCCCGCAAGGTAAGCGCGGGACGAAACGACCATCCCTGCCATCGCAATGGCATCACCAGCGAAGGCGCAAGATCGAACCTGCCCACTAGCGCCGCCGTCCGCAACCCCGCTTGCGAAAAACCAGATTGCTCGACTTCTGGCGCCTGACGCCGCTGTAACCCCTCAGCCGCGCTCTCGAACGACCAGTAGAGCGGGGTATTTCCCAATTGCCGTTCTTCGCCAGAGAAGAAAAAACTCGGCGTGTGCAAAATTCGCACCAGTTCCTGCTGTGTGATCGTGCTGCATGTGCCCGGTGTCGGCGTCGCTGGCGGAATGCAGACCTCAAAGTTCTGATAGCGTTCGGCTAGAGCATTGAAGTGAAATCCGTCGGTTGTGTTGGAGAGAAAAATCTGCGATCGAACTTCCGAATCGATCGCCTGTGTATAGACGTCGGTAAATGCGATGCGAAAAACGAACGAACTCAGGTAGTCGACATTGGCGACGCCGCGGAAGTCTCCGAAAGGCCGCTCGGCCAAGAAGCGCGCATCCTCGCCGCCCTGATTCTGTGGCGGCGTGCCAATGCCGCGATCCACCATTCCCGCATAATTGAAGAACACATACGAGGTATCGCTCGGCCGCCAGCGAAAGCTTCCGCGCTCAAAAAAACCTCGCTTCGAATAGTAATCGGCCCCAATCAGCGCATCCGCGCTGCGATTGAAAACCCAGTAAATCGAATCTCCGGCAATCAGTCCCTTGGTAGACGAGTTGCCGAAATCAGGAATGAGCAGCCCGCTCTTCCGCTGCCTCTCTACCGGAAAGCTCACGAACGGAAAATAAAAAACCGGCATCCCCATCAGCCGGAAGTCGCTGTTGTGAAGTGAGGCGGTTCCATCCACTTCCACCGAGATGCGCTTTCCGGCAAAGAGCCATTTCGGATGCGGCAACTCGCAGGTGGTCACCGTCCCCTGCCGCACCAGGTAGCGGTCGGGTCCATGCTTCTCGACAATTTTTCCGGTAAAAGCAAAGGGATTGGAGGTGGACAGTACATAGCGAGACTTCCGCATCGCCAGCCCCACGGTTCCAATCACATCGTAGAAAGTCCCGACTTGCGTGCGAATGTTGTAGTTGCCGTGGCTGGCCTCAACATGCTCGTCGTAAGGACCGCCATCGAGCACCACATGCCCCTCCAGTTCGCTGTCTCCCGTGTCCGAATTGTAGGTAATTTGATCGGCGTGCAGGATATAAGTGCGATAGTCAATTTCCGCCTTCCCCCGCAGATGATAGATCGACCCATCTTTCTCCTGTTCCACGGCCCGGATCGTAACCTCTTCTTGCGTATTGGCGACCGGAGCTGCGGGGAGGTCATTCCCCGGGGCTGGGAGAAGGTCTCCGGCACTATCCGCGATCGCCATGCTGCCCGCTGCCGGGGGCAGCGTCTGGCTGGTTACTAGCCCGCGCGACAGAAGCAGATGACAGACCAATCCGGCCGTGATAAAGATTCGAGAGCGGGTCAACATTAGCGAGCAACTATCAATGGGCGACCATTAACGGGCGATCTTATAACAGGCGATCTTTAACAGGCGATGTCTGCCGGATCCATGCAAGCGAGCGCTCTGCAAGCCAGTCCGCCAACCGGAACCAACTGACCTTAGCACGCGAGCGACAGGTGAAGCAAAGTTGCGCCGCTTGTTGAGGCCGCCTGTCGAGAACGACCCGATTTAACGATCTACTTTAAAGACCACCAGCATCGGTGAAGCCGTATTTATGTTGAACGGATCGTTGAATGGATCAATGAGAACCGGATGGACTGATCCTTCCGCTGACGAAGAGTCGTCGAGCCGCTGCATTACCGACGCTTGCGAATCGACGCCGAGCAACGCCGATTCAGTCACTACATTCGCCTCGAACCTAAACCTTCCTGCGGCGGAAGAACGCCGCTCCGAGCATGACGTCGACTCATGGCGAGACGAAGTCTCCGCGCGCCTCGAACGCTATCGTACCCGCCGCAAGCCCCGCACTCCCCGGTACCCCTCGCTCCTCTTGCCTTTTGATGCGCCCGAGAGTTGGTCCCGTCCCGCGCACGCGTCTCCTGCCCCACTCTCCACTTGGCAAGCGCCGCAGGATTTTGCATTCGACACCAATCTCGCAAGAAATCCCGAAACCTGTCCCCAAACTCGGGACGCATCGACAGCCGTCGAATCCGATCCCAGCGCCGCGCGTTTTCAAGACTCGCCGAGGCCATCGCCCGAGCAATCGCAGGAATCGCCCTCGAACCTGATCGAGTTCCCGCGTTCCGCCGCGATCCCGATCTTTCGCCCGAGCGACCTCGCCGATCCCGTCTTCGACCTGACTCGTCCGCGCATCGTTGAGGCACCGGAGATTCTGCCCCCACCTCCCGCGCTAGGTGGAATGCTCATCGAGCCGTCGCCACAGGAACTCGCCGCGAAGCAAGCCCACTTAATCGCCGCATTCCCATCCACCTCAGCATCGATCAGGCAGCGCGCCCTGGCCGGCCTGCTGGATGGCGCGATTTTGGCTGCGTCTCTGGGCGCGTTCGGTGCAATCTTCCTTCGCCTGAATCCCAGTTTGCAGCCCAGCTTGAATCCCAGCCTGGCCGCTCTTCGCGCGTCGCTTCCGCTGTTAGCCGGAGCCACCGCCGCGATTGCGCTTCTATTCTGGGCGGCCTACCAATTCTTCTTCGTTGTCTACACCGGCTCAACTCCCGGACTACGCGTCACCCGCCTTCGCCTGGCCGCATTCGATGGCTCGCCTCTGAGTCGAAGCGCGCGCCGCTGGCGCGTGTTCGCATCCTTTCTCTCCGCCTTTTCCGCCGGACTCGGCTATCTCTGGTGTCTCCTCGACCCCCACGGATTATGCTGGCACGATCGCATCACCCGCACCCACATCCAACCCGCCGGACCCGAAAAATAGACAGCGCTTGACGACAGATTTACGTTCGTTATCGTACAGACTGTCAATTTCAATTCATTTATGGTTTAGCGCACTTTGGAAACCCCATACGGCGAAGAAAGTCCTCGGCGCCACTTCCTCTGTTTGATCTGCGCTAAAGAGGTCCGACTCGAGGACGCAAGCAGTGATCAGGATGGCAAAATTGTTCATGAATCCTGCTACATTGAGCAAATGATCTCGGCCAATCCGCCATCTCGTCCCGATCCGCCATCGTCGGAATACTGAACAGCCGCTACCCACAAACCGCAGTCTCTTTCATGACTAATGGCACGGGATCACTCACCGGGCCGACCAGTTCCGCAGTCTATATCCGTTTGATTGTCGCGAACCAGGCTGGCGCGCCGTTCTCGTGGAATCTAGTCTGAATCCGGTCCGGTTTAATGGTCACGACATTCCATCCATTGCTGGGGTTGAACGCCGCTCTCAACTCTTCCTGACGGATGGGGTGCGGGCCAGTATCGGGACCCTCGTCACTGAAGCACAACACATACAGGGTTCCATCGTGTTCGGTCACCGACGCTAGACTCGCCACGTATCCTGGTCGTTCGTTGCCGTCAAAGGTGTGAAACAGTCCGCAGTCCAGCACCGTCTTGAACTTGCGCCCCAAACGCTCCAACTGGAACGCGTCCGCGGCAGCGAACTCAACCTCCATCCCACGGTCGATGGCTTTCTTTCGGGCCATCGCCAGTGCTGTCTCGGCCACGTCAACGCCCAGCACCGTTAATCCCAGCGAGGCGACGAGAAGAGTGTTCTCGCCGGTCCCGCAGCCCGCATCGAGCACCGCTCCGGTGAATCCGCCTTCGGACGCTAAACGCGCGATTGCTGGCTGCGGGTGACCAATATCCCAAGGCGCAGGCCCGCCGTGGTAGGACGCATCCCAGGGCAGTCCCGTCATCCGTTCGTGACTGGTTGGGTGTCGTCCCATGAAGGGATCGTCAGCGACGCTTCCTGATCGCTCCGGCAACTTCGTCCCCTTCCTGCACTGATCTTGCGCCTCATCCTAGCACGCAAATCCACAGGCCTTGATGGTCAGCGTAAAGATCAACTAACGCGCAAAAAAGCCCCGGCCGTCGATGCGACCGGGGCCCACGCTCAACAGCGTCGAACTAACTCGCCGCCGGCGTTTGCGAATGCCGTTCGCACTCACTGCCACAGCAGTTCATGGGAGTCTTGTCGCCCTTGGCCTTGCAGCTCTTGCCGTCCGCACAGCAGCTGTTTTTCTTGCATTCTTTCATCGCGGCTTTCATGTCTTTACCTGCGCAGCAGGACTTGCCATCTTTCATTTCGCACTTGTCCTTACTGCAACAGGACGCCGTGTCTTTAGCGTCAGCCGCAGCGTGATGGCAGCAACCTTTAGCGTCTTTCATGTCGGCCATGTTGTGATGACAGCACCCCTCAGCCTGTGGCGCGGGTGTAGAGTCCGGCGCTGCCGGCGTGTCCTGCGACCAACCAACCAGCGATAGAGCAAAGGCGAGAATCAAAGCAATCGTTCTGAATTTCATACAATCTCCTTTATCAGTCATTTAAAGTTATGAGAACAGTCGAGACATGCGGCTGGCTTGCGCGCCGCGGAAAGAGTTATCCAAGGAGGGAGTCTAGACGCGAAGGACCATTCCAAGTTGCAAGGGCGGAGAAGCGGGAACAACTCCACTCCCCAGCGGAAGGCGCGACTCTGCGTCACGAACGGGATTAACTTCGGCAACTTCTGTCGGAACAATTTCTCGTAAAGGTCTGCTATTCAAGCGGGCGGGAACACTCTGCGGTCCTTGCTGAAAGCAGCAGCGATGCTCGTCGTTGCACGGAAGACTGCCGGCAGAAAGTGTGAGCGCAACCGGACTCTGAATCTTCCCAACCCCAGGACAGCAGGAATGGCCCGCTGGCGTAGCGTGGTGATGAGCGGCCGCGTGGTCGGACATCTGACGCGCCGCCGACACGTGGCCGGCATGCATCAACAACATCGGCGCCAAGGCCATCTCAGCCCACGCCGCCATAACCATCAGCAAAGCCGCCGCTATGGACTTCTTCAGCATGCATGCTTAGCTTGGCAGATTAACCGACATCGTCGCTGTGACGCGCATCACGCCTGAGTTTGAGTCTGTTCACCAAGGGACAAGCCCTGATTCGCGTAGGGCCAGAGCCTGCCCTGAGCTTGTCGCAGGGTGCCCGCACCTGCTCAGCCGGGCAAAGCCCGGCAGCCGCCTACGATAGCGACTATTCAGAAGTCGCGAATTTATTGAACCAGATCCTCCAGCGCCGCCCGCAGTTCTGGAAATCGGAACTCATATCCGCTAGCCGCAAGCTTCCCCGGCTCTACTCGCTGGCTGGCCAGTAACATTTCTTCCGCCGCCTGCTTGCCGAAAGCCAGCCGCAGCGCCAACTCCGGCACGGGAAAAACCGCAGGCCGCCGCAGCACCGATGCCAGCACCTTCGTAAACTCGGTATTGCGCACCGGATTCGGCCCCACCAGATTTATCGGCCCCGATAAAGACTCGGTCCGCATCGCGTGCTGAATCCCTCCCACCATGTCGTCGATATGAATCCAGCTCATCCACTGCTGCCCCGATCCAAGCCGACCGCCAAGTCCGAGCTTAAACGGAGTCAACATCTTCGCGAGTGCCCCGCCGTCGGCGCTCAGCACGATTCCTGTCCGTATATTCACCGTGCGAATGCCCGCCTCCGAAGCAATCCGGCTGGCGTTCTCCCATTCGCGGCACACTTCCGGCAAGAAACCCTGCCCAGATGCACTTTCTTCCCGCAATACCTCATCGCCGCGATCCCCATAAAACCCAATCGCCGATGCACACACAAACACGCGCGGCTTGGCCTCACATTGAGCCAAAGCTGTAGCAAGATTCCGCGTGCCCAGGACGCGGCTGTCGCGAATCGCACTCTTTTTCTCGTTCGTCCAGCGCCCCACCACGCTCTCGCCGGCCAAATGAATAACCGCATCGAACCCAGAAACTGTCGCCGGAGAAAGCGGAGTCAGGGGGTCCCAAGAAATCTGCCCAGAGATCGAAGCCCCGCGCGTCAGCCGCACGATCTCTGTGGTCTGCGGAAACGAAGCCAGCAAAGCCCGCCCAATCAACCCCGAAGCCCCGCTAACCAGCAGCCTCACAAATAAACCTCCCAAATCCCGTGTGTAGTGTGGAGCGGCCGCCCCCGCCCGCTGCTCTTTGCCCAGCCCCAAATAATCCCACTCAAACCCAGTCTCCCCCGTACTCTACCAGCCCTAGGTTTTCTCCGCCCACTCCGCGTCTCGGCGTGAATTTCGCGTCCCCTGCGTTAAAATCGATTATGGCGACGTTGCGCCAACAGATTGCGACCAACGTACTCACCGTCACTCGCTTCCGCGAGCTGATGAAAAAGCTGCGCGAGAACCGCCCCAACGACGATCTCAACCTCGTCAAAAAAGCCTACGAATTTTCGCAGAAAAACCACGCCGGACAATCCCGCGCCTCGGGCGAGCCTTACCTCGTCCATCCTCTCGAGGTCGGTAACGTTCTCGCCGACATGAAAATGGACGCCGTCTCCATCGCCGCCGGACTCCTCCATGACTCCGTCGAAGACACCTCGGTCACCACCGTCGAAATCCGCCAGGAATTCGGCGAGCAGGTCGCCCACATCGTCGAAGGCGTCACCAAAATCAGTAAAATCGATTTCTCGTCCCGCGAAGAGGCGCAAGCCGAGAACCTGCGCAAGATGATGCTTGCCATGGTCGACGACATCCGCGTCGTCCTTATTAAGCTCGCCGACCGCCTGCACAACATGCGCACCCTCGAGCATCTCGATCCCGAACGCCAGCAGAAAATCGCGCGAGAGACCCTCGAAATCTACGCTCCCATCGCCCATCGTCTCGGCATGGGCAAGATTCGGGGCGAACTCGAAGACCTCGGCTTCAAATACGTCGATCCCATCGGATACGAGCAAGTCCGCGCCGCCGTCGAATCTCGCCGCAAAGAAGGCGAAGCCTTCATGGCCCGCGTCGAAGGCGTGCTCCGCGACGGCCTCAAAGAAGCCGGCATCACCGGACGCGTCGAGAGCCGCATCAAGCGCCTCTATAGCATCCACAAAAAATTGCAACGCCAGCGCATCAGCGTCGACCAGGTCTACGACCTCTACGCCATGCGCGTCATCACCAATTCCGTGCAGGATTGCTACGCCGTCCTCGGCATCATTCACAATCTCTGGCGACCCGTCCCCGGCCGCATAAAAGATTTCATCGCCATGCCACGGCCGAACCTCTACCAGTCTCTGCACACTTCCGTCATCACCGAAACCGGAGAGACCTTCGAAATCCAGATTCGCACCGAAGAGATGCACAAGATGTGCGAGGAGGGCATCGCCGCCCACTGGAAATATAAAGACGGCCCCGTTTCCGCCGAAGACGAGCAGCGTCTGGCGTGGCTGAGACAAGTAGTCGAGTGGCAGCGCGACGTCTCCGACCCCAGCGAATTTCTCTCCACCCTAAAGGTCGACCTCTATCCCGAAGAGGTTTACACCTTTACGCCGAAAGGAAAAGTTCTAGTTCTGCCGCGTGAGTCCACGCCCATCGACTTCGCCTACTCCATTCACACCGAGGTCGGACACAGTTGCACCGGCGCCAAGGTCAACGGACGCATGGTTCCCCTCCGCCACAAACTCCGCTCCGGAGACATCGTCGAAGTCATCACGCAGCCCGGACACAAGCCCAGCCGCGACTGGCTCGCGATCGTGAAGTCCTCTCGCGCACGCAACAAAATCAAGCACTGGCTCAACGTCCACCAGCGCGAGCGCGCCATCGAAATCGGCCGCAAGCTGATCGAAAAAGAAGCCCGGAAATACCGCATCTCGCTCAAAGAAATCAAAGATGCCGATATGCAGCGGGTCGCTACCGAATATGGATTAGGCCGTCCCGACGATTTGATGGCTGGCATTGGCTACGGGAAATATTCGGCTCGACAGGTGCTGGCGAAGTTCTCCCCCACCGGCGCCGAACCAGTGGCCGAAACCGGAGACACTCACGGCTTCTCTAGTGGCATCTCAAGTGTTGTGCGCCGCGTCTTCGGCGCCGACAGCAACGCCATCGTCGTTCGCGGACAAGGCGACCTCCTCGTCTATCGCGCCCGTTGTTGCAATCCGATCCGCGGCGAGTCTATCGTCGGCTACGTCACTCGCGGCAAAGGCGTGGCCGTTCATTCGGTTAATTGTCCGAACGTCACCAATCTTCTCTATGAGCCCGATCGCCGCATCGACGTCCTCTGGGCAGGGGACAAAGACGGCCAACCGATTTCTTACCCCGTGAAACTCACTCTTCTCTGCGACGACCGCTGGGGCATGCTCAAACAAATCACCGCCGTCATCAGCGACACCAAAACCAACATCCGCAGCATGGAATCCCGCAGCGAAAACGGCCAGGCCAGCGTCGATATCGTCCTCGATATTGCCGACCTGAAACACCTGCAAAAAATTATTGACGGAGTCCGCCAGATCCCCGGCATTCACGACGTCCAGCGCTTGCAAAAAATTTAGCCTGAACTCCCATAAGATCTACGTTGTCATCCTGAGCGAAGCGAAGGGACCTGTGCATTTGCTTCTGCAACCGCCCCGACGGTGAGGATTGCCACGCCAAAGCCGAAAAGATTAATATGAATTACCTCATCTCAGGGCCAAGCAATAAATTTTGGGATCGACTTCTAAGGAGACTGGAAAATGAAAAATATCGCCCGGGCATCTCTCGCCCTTCTGCTTCTAAGCGTTCTTAGCTGGGCTGCCGACGACGTGGTCAGCGCCGTCCACGGAACCATCACCAAACTCGACTCCGGCACCAAGACCATGGTCGTCAAAACGAAAGACGGCACCGAGCACACCGTCAAGTTCGTCGACAAGACCACCGTTCACGGCACAGAAGCCGGTGCCCACGATACGGCCATGGGCGCCAAAGATACCTTTCATGGACTCAAGGAAGGCACAGACGTAGTCGCCCACTACACTGAAAAAGGCGCCGACAAAACTGCCGTCGAAGTCGATGACGTCGGCAAAGATGGGCTCAAGACGGTCGACGGAACCATCACCCATATCGATCGCGCCGCAAAGACCGTAGCGGTCAAAACCGCCGACGGCACCGAAGAAACGTTTAAACTCTCCGGCCACGCCGCCGCCGACGCAGGCAAGGACATCGGCAAGGGAACCGAGAAAACCGCCAAAGTTACGGTCTACTACACCGAATCAGCCGGCAAGAAGACCGCCCACTTCTTCGAGAAACTCTAACCAGCAAATCTCACGCACGGGCAAGTGC
>JBEKXO010000093.1:0-16324 GCA_049511995.1 Terriglobales bacterium | reverse complement strand
CTTTCCCCGCGACCTTTTGCTCTTCTGTGTCGAAGTGTGAGACGCACTCTGTTCTGTCGTCGCCTGTCCGCTGACCGGATGCTTCGGTTTTTTCGCCGCAGTTGAAGGAGTTTGCGCTGGGCTCGGAGGCGGAGTCGACGTATCCGTGTCGGCCCGGATGAGGCTGGGCAGTGCGGCCAGGTATAGGGCGCAGATCCCCACCCATCGCAAAACCCGTATTTCATCCGTCACAGGCATGTCTAGAATTCGACCAACGCGCCCTCGGACTGCGATCCGCGAGCCATGAGCGATGAGCGATTAGCGATTAGCGACCAAAGAATACCGACCCCTGGCCCCCGACCAACGACCGCTACAAAAAAAACCGGCGAGAACAGCGCATCCTATCGTCCCTTAAACGGGAGCGAAGCGCCAGTCTCGCCGGAGATGTTATCGGTTACGGAAGTGTACCGGCCAGGAAGATGGTTCCATCCTGCGCCCTTGCTCCTCGCGGCCGCACCAGGAAAACGACATCCTGCCCACTTTTGAGCGACGACTCGATCTTGAGGAAATCGTCAGGACTGTTCACAGGCTGCTTGTTCACTTCGAGGATTACGTCGCCGCGATTCAGACCAAGATCCTCGGCGAACGATCCCTGCTTGACATCTTGCACCACAACGCCCTTGCCAGCTGTGATGCTCAAGCGATCCGCCAGATCGGGCGTGATGCTGCGCACCGTCACCCCGAACTTGCTCGCCTTCGGCGCTTCCTCGCCTTGGTTTTCATCCTCTTCGCCGAGCCGTGAGGCAAATAGCTTGGAGCGGTCGGCAATGGTCACCGTCGCATCTTGCTTCTTGCCGTTGCGAACAAAGGCGAGTTTGGCCTTCGAACCCGGTTTGCGGGAAGCGATGTCAGCCACCAAATCGTCACCAGTCTTTACATCCTTGCCATCGACGGAGGTGATCGTGTCACCGATCTTCAGGCCCGCCTCGTCGGCCGGGCTGCCCGACACTACATTGGAAACCGTGACGCCCGATCCGTAGATGTGAGCAATCGCCGGATTTGGCTGAGCGGAAAACTCGATGCCGATCGATCCGCGCGCTACGCGATGATCTGGCCCGATCAGTTGGTTATAAACCTGTGCCACAGTGTTCGACGGCATGGCAAATCCCACGCCGGCATAAGAACTTGTTTCGGTGAGGATGGCGGTGTTGATGCCGATTACTTCTCCAGCCATATTCACTAGCGGCCCACCCGAGTTGCCGGGGTTGATTGCGGCGTCGGTTTGAATAAAGGATTGGAACTGCCGGTTGGGCACAATATTGCGTCCCTTGGCCGAAACGATGCCCGCAGTCACGGTCTCCTGCAGCCCGAAGGGGCTGCCAATGGCGAGAACCCAATCACCCACTTCCATCCCGTCGGAATTGCCCAGCTTCGCTGCCGGCAGCGGATGATCGAGATCAATCTTGATCACGGCCAGGTCGGTCTCCTGATCCATGCCGATCAGTTTGGCGTCATGACCTGGAGAAGCCGGGTTTTCATCCTGCAACTTGACGCGAATGCGATCCGCCTTCTCGACCACGTGGCGGTTGGTGACGATGTAGCCCTTCGAGTCGACGATCACTCCCGAACCGAGCGAGCGCTGGCGAATGGTTCCCGCCTCCGGGCCATTTTGGCCGCCGAAAAATTTGTCAAAGAAATCCTGGAATGGAGAGTCATCCCCGCCATTGTCCTGATCGGGATCCGGCTCGGCGCGCGGATTACGCCGGCGGGAGTGCGGGTTCTTAATGGTCGACTCGGTATTGATGTTCACCACGCTGGGCTCAAGCTGTTTGGAAATCTGGGAGAAAGCGTTTGAGAGTTGCTGCGGAGCGGGAATGGTCAGGGGCGTTGCATCCGACGACTTCTGACCCTCCTTGCCTTTTACTCCTGAGGAAACAACCGTGCCGATCAGAATTCCAACCGTCAGCGTCGCCAGAATCGTAAATGTGTACGCCCAGCGATTGGCTTTGAGGCGCACCCAAAAGGCGCCTTCGCGCGAATCCATTGACTACCTCCTAAACCTACCTAAACAACCTATTATACCTTCGCGGCAACGACAGCTTGGAGCGAAATAGCGCAAGGTAGGTTAGACGCAAAAAACGTCCTTCACGTTTCGCGATTCGTGCGATGGTTTGGGGAGTTACAACTTCAGCGTCATCAAGGCAAGAAATAATCCTGTGTAGCCGGCGATGACAAGCAAGACGATCAGCGCGCCAAAACTTAGCACGTTGAAAATTCCCCACGGCTTCTGTACCGCCCCTAGCGCCAGCTTCCACAAGCCGAAGCTGCTCACCAGGGCGCACACGGGAACAGCCACGAAACCGATCGCCCGCCCATGGGCGATTCGTGGGAAAACGATCAAGAAAGTGACGGCGGGAAGAAAGCCCAGGGCTGGAATGACCGCCAAGGGAGCACCGATCAGGAAGGCGCGTTCGCGCTCTTTCGATCGGGTGGTTGGGTCATTGGGTAATCGGATCATCCAAAAACTCGGAGCTCACTCTTTTCAATATCCAATGGCCGCTGACAAATCCCCCGTTGACGCCAACGCCAGTTAACCCGATCCTACTTCGCCTCGTAGACCGTTTTTCCGCCTACCACCGTGCGCAGAACTTTTGTTTGCAGAATTTTCGGCGGAGACGCAGAGGTTATGTCTTGATCGAGAACGACGAAGTCGGCCAGCATTCCGGGCTCCAGTCTGCCCTTTTGCTTCTCAGCGAATTCGGCGAAAGCTGAGCCCGTCGTATAGGCGGCAATTGCCTGCTCGATATTTATTTTCTGCGCGGGATAATAACTCTTCCTTCCGTCTTCGCTCATTCGAGTAAGCGCCGCGTAGATTCCACGAAATGGCGTCACCGGTTCGACCGGATAATCGGTACCAAAGGCCAGTGTTACTCCGCGGCGGAGGAATTCAGCCCACGCATAAGAATGCTCGGCGCGCTTCGGGCCGAGACGCGACTCCGCCCAGTTCATATCGGTCAACAAATGGCTCGGTTGCATCGACGCGATGACCTTCAATTCCTTGAAACGCGAAATCTCCTGAGGCATAGTGACCTGCGCGTGCTCGATGCGCAAGCGGTAATCGGAACCGCCGTCGACCGCTTTCACCTTGGAATCCTTCGCCGCCTTTTCCGCCTCGCCATAGGCATCGAGCGCCATTTCTACGCCTTTGTCTCCGATAGCGTGGAAGCCGATCTGATATCCGGCCAGCACCCGCTCTTTGGTCATGGCATTCAGCTTGACGGCATCATATTGCGGCAGACCGCTATTCTTTGGATCATCGCTATACGGTTCAAGCAAGGCCGCCGTTTTCGAGCCGAGCGAACCATCCATGAAGCCCTTCAGCATCCCAGTGTGCAACATATTGTCGGATGCGGGATGCGAGTCACGCTTGCGATTCAGTTCCTCAATCGAATCGTCGAACGGCAGCCACTCGGAAATTCTTGCAGTCAACTTTCCGTCGTGCTCGATTTCCTCATAAATCTGAAAGTCTTCCCATTGCGAATAATCCTGCGCCGAGGTGATGCCGTGGCTCGCCAGATCGGCTAGCGCCAACTCAATGGCCTCCCGGCGCTTCTCGTGCGTGGGCTTCGGAATGGCTGCGTTGACCGCCTCTTGCGCTTTCTCGCGCAAAATACCCGTCGGCGTGCCGGATTCATCGCGATCGATTTTTCCCCCGTCTGGATCGCGCGTGGCGACCGTGATGCTCGCCAGTTGCAAGGCGCGTGTATTGGCGATGCCGATGTGCACATCGATGCGCTCCAGGTAGACGGGATGACCACCGCTCACTTCATCGACGTCCCAGCGCGTGGGCAGAACCTTGACCGGCCACAGAGTCTCGTCCCAACCGCCACCTACGATCCACTCTCCGGGCGCCGCTTTTTCCACCTTTGCCAAAATGCGCTCCCGGAATTCGTCCAGCGTCTTCACACCCACCAGGTCCACGTTCATCTTCTGAAGGCCGGCGCTGGCCATGTGCATGTGGGCATCATTAAATCCGGGCATAACGAAGTGAGCATCCAGATCGACGATCTTGGTGTCCGGGCCTTTGAATTTCATCACCTCGTCGCGCGCCCCCACAGCGAGTATGCGGTCCCCCCCCACGGCCAGTGCTTCGGAGCGCTTGCCCGCTCCCAATGATGCGGCCATGTCGACCACCCCGGTGTAAATGTTGCCGTGAGTGAAGATCACGTCCGCTTTCGGTTTCCCGCTCGGCGCTGAGACGCTGCCCTGCGGCGGTGCGCCGGTCTGCCCCCAAGCGGCCGCGGCGACCGTCAGCAACAGAATTGAAATTCGCGTCATCATTCTCCTATCCCGGCCAGTGTCAACATTGTAAGCAGGATGCGCCTCAATCCAAGGTCCCTTCCGTTGCAGTCGAACCATTCTTGCAACGTGTGGGCGCCGCCTCCGGAGCCGCCTCCTCCGATGGCAATAGCCTCGCGACCGAACGATAACGGAATGTTGGCGTCGGTCGAGGCGCGCTGTACCTGCGCGGTATTTCCGAGCTGCGCGTCGACGGCGCGAATCACCTTAAGCAGGCGCGCGTCCGCTGCCAACTCGCCCGCCGGACGATTACCGATCTCGACCACTTCACTCTGCACTACCTGCGGCTTGCGGGCAGCCAGCTGCGCGGCGCCCCGATTTTCCGCGGCCACTCCCTGATCGAGCGCGACTCGCAGCGCCCGCTCCAACCGGTCGATTTCAGACATCGAAGTGGAACGCAGATCGACACGCATGCTGGCCGATTCCGGAATCGAATTCACTGATGTGCCACCGCGCACGACGCCGACGTTGAAAGTAGTTTTCGGCGAGGCTGGTACCGGCGTTCGGCTAAAAGCTTCAACCGTCCGGGAAAGAGCAATAATCGGATTGGGTGCGCCGAAGTCGCTCCAGGAGTGGCCGCCCGGGCCGCGCACGATCACCTCAAAGCGGCGGCTGCCCAAGGCTTCGGCGACGATCGTATCCGCCCCGGCGCCATCCACGACTACGTTATAGGAGATGCCATCGCGCCAGCGCGGGGTTGCGAAAACGTGCCGCATGCCGCGCAGATCGCCTTCGCCCTCTTCCCCCACGTTCCCGATGAAGACAAAAGGAAGCGCATGAGAAATTTTTGTGCTTCCCAGCACGCTGGCGACTGCCAGCATGGCGGCGATGCCGGCGCCATTGTCCGACACTCCGGGGCCGTATAACCGGCTGCTCTCCTGCCGTATGTGCAACGGAGTCGCTGCCGGGAAGACCGTATCGATGTGGGCGCTGAGCGCGACGAATCGCTTGCCGTAGCCGGGACGTACTCCAAAAACATTTCCGACTTCATCCACTTGTACGTCGATGAGGCCGACCTCGCGGAAACGGTCAGCCAGCCACGAGCCACGGGCGGCTTCTCCGAAGGGAGGCGCGGCAATCCGCGTCGCTTCCATCTGCCAGAGCGCAAACTGGGACTCCTGAGACCGGAAGCGCTCGAACGCGGCTCGAACTTCAAACGAGCCGGCCAGCCGCGCCACTTCTTCCTGCAACGGGGGATAAGAATCGGAGGCTGCCACTTGCGGAGTAAACCCCATCCTTCGTTATCTTACAACGTAAGACCGCCAACGTAAGAACGCCAAGGTTAAGACCGCCACGTCGGGCTGAAAGCACGCAGATTCATCGCAAGGCCGACCAGATCCCCCGATTTCCCGGCCCGTGGCTGAAATTAACGCAAACGCTGCCAGGCTTTCCTACATCCAATTGGTCGGACGTGAGAAGGCCGGTCAAAGATCACGCGCTGCACTGAGCGCGAGCGACTGAATCCACTTCTGATTCCAGCTACGATTCGAATCTACCCTCACCTCTCCGCCAGCAACTCTTAGGAGGTTCGCCATGAACATCGCCCAGAACAAGATTTTGAAAATCGCCGGCATTGTCGTCGCCGCCCTGATCTTGATTGCCCTCGCCCTCCCGCTTTTTGTGAATGTCAATAACTACCGTCCCCAGATTGAGTCGAGCCTCAGTTCTACTCTCGGACGCCCGGTGAAGGTTGGCAATTTGAGCCTGAGCGTTCTGACGGGCAGCGTAGAAGCCGAGCAACTATCCATCGCCGATGATCCCAAGTTCAGCAGTTCCCCCTTCATTCAGGCGAAGACACTCAAGGTAGGAGTTGAGTTGCTCCCACTGATTTTCAGCAAGAGCCTCGACATTACCAACTTGCGCATCGAGCAACCGCAGATCAACCTGCTGCGCGATCGCGACGGCATCTGGAACTTCTCTTCCCTCGGTAATCAGCCGGGAAATCAGCCTGGGCAGCCTGCGGCTACGGCGAACTCCAGCAGCACCTCTTCGAACTCAGGTATAAGTGTGGGCAAGTTCGAAGTGAACGACGGAACCGTTACCCTCGGTTCCACTACCGGCAAACGGAAACCCCTCGTGTATGACAAGGTCAACGTCACGATGCGCAATTTCTCGTTCACAAGTTCCTTCCCTGTGACCGGTTCGGTCAACCTGCCGGGCGGCGGCAGTTCGAAGATCGACGGGACCGCCGGTCCGATCAACTCAGCCGACACTTCCCTCACTCCCGTGCAGGCGAAGCTCACGATCCGCAAGCTCGACCTCGCGCAGTCGTCGATCGTCGATCCCACGCTGGGTATCTCTGGTTCAGCTGACTTCGACGGCACCCTGACCTCCGACGGCCATATTGCCAAGGGCAACGGCACGTTGAAGGCCACATCATTAAAGCTCATTCCCAAGGGCGCCCCTGCCACCGTGCCCGTGCAATTCGTTTTCGAGATCGACCACGATCTGAAACAGGTCGCCGGGAAAATCGTGCAAGGCGACATCACCATTGGCAAAGCAGCGGCCAAACTCAGCGGCACTTACGACATGAAGGGCGAGACCACTTCGATCCACACCAAACTGACCGGCCAAGGGATGTCGGTCGACGACCTCGAAGGAATGCTCCCCGCCGTCGGCGTATCCTTCCCATCGGGCTCAAAACTCGAGGGCGGCACGGTTTCGGTGGAACTCGATTCCAATGGCCCGATTGATAAGCTCGTCTCGACCGGCTGGGTAAAGATGAGCAACAGCGAACTTGCAGGATTCAACCTAGGATCCAAACTCTCGGCGCTTTCTTCGGTTACGGGCAAGCAAGTCGGCAGCGGCAATGACACGAAGATCGAAAACCTCAGCTCCGACGTGCGCAACGCGCCCGACGGCACGCGCCTCGACAAGATCAACGTGGTGCTCCCATCCCTTGGAACGGTCACCGGCGCGGGCACCATCAGCCCCAGTAACGCGCTCGATTTCAAAATGGTGGCGAACCTGTCCGGCATGGGTGCCGGCGTTACGAAAACCCTAGGCGCGGGCTCGGGAGGAATTCCCGTCACCGTGACCGGGACAACTTCAAATCCAACCTTTCTGCCCGACATGAAAGGAATGGTCACCGGCAAAGTAAGCGGACTGGTAAATGGAGGGAAAGATTTGGGTGGATTAACCGGCGGCCTTTTCGGAAAAAAGAAGCCGAACTAGCGACAGGTGGTGGAAGCCGCTAACCTTCAACGGATGCCGCGGAGCGCCGTCTCCGCGGGATGTGATTCGAGCGCCTGCATGCCGTTTAGAATCGCGGCAAGTACATTTTCTTCACCAACTACGGTGTTGATCATCATGTGATAAAGCGCGCGCACGGGCCAGTCAGCGTTGAAGTAGTGTTTGATATACGCGATGCGCTCCTGGTCTACGTTTTCTACCAAGTCTTGCGCTTCTTCGCGGCTCTTTCCCAATGCGATCAGGCGGCGAACCTTCTCATCATGCGGCGCGTAGGTGAAGACGCGAAAGGTATCCTCTCGATTGCGCAGGAAAAACGGGCCGCCACGCCCCACCACTACCGCATTCCCCTCCGCCGCAATGTTGCGCATGATTTCTTCCACCATGGCCATCATGCGATCGGCATCAAATGCACGCGTGTTCGCGATTGCCATGCCTCGTTCGTAACTTCCCCGCCAAAAGGCCTTCGCCAAACGATACAAGCGTCCGTCGACACGCTCATCGCAGAGCGCGACCGCCGACTCGGTAACCTGTGCGCGCTTGGCAATCTCGCAAGTCAATTGCTGGTCCCAGAGTTTCCAGCCCAAGCGGCGCGCCAGTTCGCAGGCAATGCCTCCGCCGCCACTACCAAACTCGCGCTCTACCGCGACGATGCGAAACAAAGAGAACCTCCCTTCCTGGTCTGGTCTCAAGTGTTAGTGCACTACCATCCCCGCAGCCTTCGCCTTCTTAATCAAGAACACACATGGAATCAAGCAGGCCATCACGATTCCCAGCACCCAGAAATTATCGATGTAGGCCAGCATAGTCGCTTGTCGAATCACATTCCCCTGCAGCATCGCATACGCATGCTGTTGCGCCGACGTTCCTCCCGCACCGGGGCCGGCGCCCGAAAACACGCCAGTCATGCTCCGCAGCGCCGACTGGAAACGTAGGTTGGCAGGGTTAATCGCATCAACGAGTTGCGACTGATGCACTTGCGCGCGGCGAGCGAGGCCGGTGGTGACAAAAGAAATCCCGACGCTGCCGCCGATATTTCTGGCCAGATTCATCAAGCCCGACGCCGCATTGTTCTTATCGCGCGGCAGTCCCGAATACGCAGCGGTATTGATCGGCACGAAAAGGAAGGCGAGTCCGAGCGCCTGATAGACGCGCGCCATCATGACCGTCCGAAAGTCCACACCCAAGTCGAACGACGTCATGTGAAACAGCGAAAACGTAAGCATCGACAGCCCAAACAGCATGAGATACCGCGGGCTATAGCGCGAAAGCAAGAACCCGACAATCGGCATGGCCACCATGATCGTGAAACCGCCCGGCATGAGAGCCAACCCGGACCGCTCGGCAGTGTAACCGAGCATCGTCTGCATGAAAAGCGGCAAGAGCAGCGTGCTGCCAAGCAGCGCGAATCCCAGCATGAACATTAAGAAATTGGATGTCGCAAATGAGCGGTTGCGAAATAAATGCAAGTCTATGATGGGATCTTTATGATGCCACTCCCAGAAGATCACAAAGATCAGCGACGCGGCCGAGATGACTGTCAGCCACAGAATGAAATGCGATTCGAACCAGTCGTCACGCTGCCCTTTATCGAGGACGACCTGCAGTGTTCCAAGGCCCAGCGCAACAAACCCAAGCCCCGTGTAGTCAATGTGCGTTTCGCTCAGTTTACGGCGCTTGAAGTAGGGAGGATCCTGGATCAGCCGCGAGGTCAGCAAGAGCGAGAGAATGCCAACCGGAATATTGATGAAGAAAATCCAGCGCCATGTGAAATTGTCGGTAATCCAACCGCCGAGCGTCGGTCCGATCGCCGGCGCCATGACCACGGCGATGCCATAGACGGCGAACGCCATGCCGCGCTTGGCGGGCTCGAAAGTGTCGGCGAGAATGGCTTGCTCGCTCGGCTGCAACCCGCCACCACCCGCGCCCTGTAGCACGCGAAAGAAAATGAGCATGCCGAGATTCGGCGCCAGTCCGCACAAAAACGAACTGATGGTGAAGAGCGCAACACATCCCATGTAAAAATGTTTGCGCCCCACAATCGAAGAGAGCCAACCGCTCAGCGGCAGCACGATTGCGTTTGAGACCAGATACGACGTCAGCACCCACGTGCTCTCGTCCTGCCCAGCGGAAAGACTGCCGGCGATGTGCGGCAGCGCGACATTGGCGATGCTCGTATCGAGCACCTCCATGAACGTGGCCAGCGTCACCGTCAACGCGATGATCCATGGATTAACCGCCGGACGCCATTCGGCGGTCTCGTTCATGGTGATAGCAGCCGCGCCCATTTATTTAATCCACACCTTCGGATCGACCGACATTCCGGGGCGCAGTTCGTGGTTCTTGATCTCACCCTTGTCGAACACAATCTTCACCGGAATGCGCTGCACGACTTTCACGTAGTTGCCGGTGGCATTTTCGGGAGGAAGCAGGCTGAAGCGCTCTCCGCTGGCGCCGGCTAGCGAATCGACGTGCCCCTTATATTTCTTGCCCGTGGCATCGACGGAGATCTCCACCGCCTGGCCCGGCCTGATGTTCTTAAGCTGCGTCTCTTTGAAGTCCGCTGTAACCCATATATTTTCTTCGTCGAGCGGAATGATCTTCATCATCTCCTGCCCCGGCTGGACGTTCTGCCCAACCTCGACGGTGCGATTGCTGACCGCCCCGCTGACCGGCGCAATCACTTTCGTATACTGCAGATTCAGCTCCGCTTGATCGAGCGCGGCCTTTTTCTGATTGGCGACCGCCTGCGCAGATTCGGCGCGTGCGCGAATAAAGCGCATTGTCCGCGGCGCGTTGCTTGCATTGCGGAGGTCGGCATTGGCCTGCTCCAACTTGCTCTGCGCCTGCTTGATCTGTGCCGAGTACATGTCGGCACTGGCACGGGCCGCTTGTAGCGCTGCGGCCGCAGACTGGGCACTGTCGACCGCCTGATCGTATTGCTGCAGCGAGATTTCCTCTTTGTCGATCAGAATTTTGTAGCGACCGAGATCGTTCTGCGCTTTGGTGTTGTTCGCGTCAGCTTGGGCGACCTGCGACTTGGCTGCTTCGAACTGCTGTCGGGCAGCGGCGATTCCGGCCTGGGCGCTTGAGACTTCGGCCTGTGCTCCGCTGACCTGGCTTGAGGTGCTCACGTTGGTGATGGGAACGTTAATGCCGGCGGCGGAAGCCTGCGCCTGAGCGTCGGCATATTCAGCGCGCGCCTGTTCGACAGCGACGTTATAATCCGCAGGGTCGATTTCCACGAGCACGGTTCCTTTCTCAACGTATTGGTTATCGTCTACGTTGAGCTCGATCACATGGCCGCTTACGCGCGCACTCACCGAATTCACATGGCCGTCAATCTGCGCATCATCGGTCGATTCATAGCTTCCCAGGTAGCGCCACAGGAAGAAAACCGCGACCAAAAGGACCAGTCCCGCAATAATCAGTCCCCACTTCGTGCGCGGACTGTTCAAAAAAGCTGAGCGCCGCTGATAGCGAGCCTCGCTGTCCGGAGGACCCTGTTGCGACTGCCCTTGCGAAGGCTGGCCTTGCCCCGACCGAGTTTCCGCCTGCGGTTTCGGCTCGGCTACTATGCTGCTAGATTGCTCCATAGTTCTTGCTTCCTTTGAAAGTTCACGTTCGAGCCAGGTCTGCATCAGGGCATTGCTTTAGCGATCCCGCAACATCCGAATCAGAAGTCCCTTAACGGGCCGTGACTCGCCGACGTCCCCGCGGACAGTCAGTTACTTCCCTTTCGACAAGTATTCGCGAACGCCCTCTTCGGCGCGTCCCAAGGCGCGGGCAAAAGAAACCTTCGACAAATTATGCATATACAAACTTGAAATAAAATTTTCGTGCGCGCTCGCCAGCGCTTCCTGCGCCTGCACCACTTCGAGATTATCCGTGACTCCGGCAGCGAAACGATCCCGCGATTGCGTGAGCGCCTGCTCCGCAAGATTCACCGAACTTTGCGCCACCTCGACCTGATCGCCCGACGACTTAAGATCGAGCAGCGCATTGCGTACATCCTGATCGATCTGGGCACGTACGTCCGCCATCTGCGCCTGCGCCTGGCGCAAGCTCGCCTCCGCCTTCAGGATGTCGCCATGCACCTTCCCACCCTGAAAGATGGGAATATTCAACGTGCCAAAAAGCGCATAAGTAGGCAAGAGGGCGCCAGGAACGGAACCTATCTCGCCAAAATTCGCCGCTGCATCGAGGGTCGGATAGTAACCGGCAATAGCCGCGCTGTGCTCGAGTTGCGCCGCCACCAGACGGTCATGCGCCGCCTTGTAATCGGAGCGGAAAGAATAAGCCCGCTGGACGCTTGTTTCCAGATCCGGAATGGGAAAGGCTTGGTAAGGACTCTTGTCGGCCAGCTCAAATTCCTGGCGGGTTGCCAGACCGATCACTCGAGCGAGCGAAATTTTCTGCTTCGCGTAATCGCTCGTAGCCGCGATGAGTTGCTGCTGACGCGTCTGGTATTCGACTTGGGCCCGGAGCGTGTCAATCGCCGGAGCGACTCCAGCCTGCTGTTGTGCGACCGCTTTGTCGTAGAGCGCCTTTGCCGTCACGACTTGCGCCTGCGCCGTTTCCACTCGCGCCGTTCCGGCGATCGCTTGTAAATATGCATTCCCGGCGGCGAGCACCACCAGATCGCGCGCATCCTTCAAGTTGTATTGCGCCACATTTTCGTCGATCACCGAGGAACGGTATTTCTGAATCGACTTCCAGTCAAAGACGCGCTGCGTCGCCAAGGCGCGGACGTCAAAATAAGAAAAAGGCCCGATCACCTTGGGCAGGTTAACGCCGGGAAAGAGCGACCCGCTAAACCCTAGCGCCTGCAGACTTTCCTTCTGCCTGACCTCCTGGACGTCTCCATTAATATTTGGTAGCAAGTCGCTGAGTTTCTGCCACTTTTCGCCTCGCGCTTCGACGGTGTTGTACTCCGACAAAAGGCCGGCCAGATTTTGGCGCAAAGCGCGCTCGATGGCATCGCGGAAGGTCAACTGCAACACTCCGGGGGTGGGCTTATCCTCCGGCACGCTGCCAAAAACCGGGTTTTGGGCCGACGTTTGAACCTGCGAGGGTACAAGTTGCGGGATAGGGGGTGGTGAAGCGACCGAAGACCCGCCGCCATCCCCGTTCGAATTCGAAGCCTGACTTGGTGTCGGACTTTGCCCGTAAATCATTGTTGCGGAAACGGCGAGAAACCCGACCAGAAGGACAATCCGAAAAGTGAGCAAGCAACACGACAGCTTTAGACGGCTAGGGCGGTCTGTGAAGGACATGGAGACTGCTTTTTCTCCTCTCCAGACAAAATAGTAAGCTCTTGGATTCGTTTTTGCGCGGGTGTGATGCAAATTGTTGAAATAACTTGTGATGGGAGCACCGCTCACTCCGCGACGCCCTTCCTGCGGGGAAGAAACCTGAGTGTGTGACTTTGGTCATCTTGTGTAACCCAGCCCTCGCAGCTCACTCTATGAATCGAGTCAAGCACTTCCCCCAGTCGGTAACCCCTCGACGTGCACTGCCTATGAGCGAAGAGACAAAAGTGAGCTCCCAAGGATCAGACTGGACCCGCCTGCTCACCGATCCCGACCTCGTGAGCCATCTCGGCAAACTCTTACAGACGTACCGCGAAGTGGCTCCTGAACAGCGTGAAATAGCGCTTCTCCGCGCCATGCGCGAAATTAAAGACGCTGCTGTCAAAGATCGCGAAGCACAGCAACATCTCCCCGCAGCATCGAAAGCCGCGCCGCCTGCCGCGCTTCCCCGTCCCGAGCCTATCGAAGCCACGCCTCCCTTCGAACCCGATTTGTTCACCCCAATCGAGCAATCCGATCGACGCCGGTTTCAGCGGATTAAATGCTATGTGGCGGTGGAGATTCATATCGAAGGAATCTTTGAGCCGGTCTGGGGCAATCTGGTCAATGTTGGCCGCGGAGGCTGCCTGGTCGAAACCGCCAGCGCCGTCCCCGCCGGCAAGGCGCTGGAAATCGGCCTCTGGGTCGCCAATGGCAAGATCTGGGTGAAAGGCGTAATCATCAGCGGAGTCGCGACGCGGAGTGCGCCCTCATTCGGCGTGCGTGTGAAGTTCTCCCAGGAGGAACTATCCGGCAAAGAACACCTGCGAGAGTTCCTGAAATTCGTCGAGAACATTGCCCGCAAGTCGCAGAGCGGAAAAGCCTATGTGGCACAATTAAAGTAGACGATTACTCCTTCCCCTCAAACCCTGGCCAGCAACTTTTCCCGCAGCGCGGGTTCATTCTAATGGGATTCACCATGCCATCACCTTTGCGCCGACGCCGCTTGCTTGTGGCAGCCGTCCTAATTGCGGCTGCTGGCATCACGGCCCAATCCGCTCTCGGCCGCAAGAAAGACAAGACAGAAAATGCCGCAACGCCGATGGACGACCGGAAACGCGCCGTCCATGCGCTGAATCGGCTGACCTTCGGTCCGCGCCCCGGCGATGTCGAGCGCGTCCGCCAAATGGGTGTCGACAAATGGATCGACCTGCAGCTCCATCCCGAGAGAATCGACGACTCTGCGCTCGACGCCAAGCTGGCGCAATTCCACACCCTGCGTATGAGTACGAACGAGATCGTCGAAAACTTTCCACCCGAACAATTGATCAGGCAAGTCGCGGACGGCAAAGCTGCGCTGCCCCGCGATCGCATGCAGCGCCTCGTTTACGAAGCGCAGCTCCAGCGCCTCGAAGATAAGAAGGAACGCAAAGAGGAAGCCAAAGGCGGAGCCGATGCCAGAAACGCGTCACTCACGAGGGCCTGTGGAGACGGGACTTGTCCAGTCTCCATGAACAGCGAGGCCGCGCAAGTCGCCGACTCCGTCGAAACGCGGCGCCGCGAAGCTCGCCGCCGCGACAGTTTGAAGACGCAAGAACTCGCCGACCTTCCTCCCGAAGATCGCATGAGAGAAATCCTCGCCATGCCGCCTGAAGACCAACTGGTGCTTGCCGCCACCAGGGGTCCGAAGGCCGACGCACTGCTCGAGGGCCTGAATCCGCGGCAGAAAGAAACTGTCGAGGCGCTCAACAATCCGGAGCAAGTTGTAGTCAACGAGCTGACGCAAGCCAAAGTCCTGCGCGCGATCTATAGTGAGCGCCAACTCGACGAAGTGGTGACCGACTTCTGGATCAATCACTTCAACGTGTTCATCAACAAAGGCGCCGATCGCTATCTTTTAACGAGCTATGAGCGTGATGCGATTCGTCTGCACGCCTTGGGGAAATTCGAAGACCTGCTCGTCGCTACCGCCAAGAGTCCAGCCATGATGTTCTACCTCGACAACTGGCTAAGCGTCGGGCCGGATTCAGAGAGCGCCCTCGGCGTCCCGCCCCATCCGCGCGGCCATGCCGCGAAACCTCCGCAGGCTCGCCCAAACGGCAAGCGCAAACCGGCGAGCGGCCTCAACGAAAATTACGGCCGCGAGTTGATGGAGTTGCACACGGTCAGCGTCAATGGCGGCTACTCGCAAAAAGACGTCACCGAGGTGGCCAAGGTCTTCACAGGCTGGACGGTTGATCCGCCGCAAAAGGGCAGCGGCTTCCGCTTCGACCCACGCATGCACGAGCCTGGCACGAAGATCGTTCTCGGCCATCGCATCAAGGAGAACGGCGAGAAGGAGGGCCTGGAAGTGTTGCACCTTCTCGCTCGCAGCCCCAACACCGCGCATTTCATCTCGCAGAAGCTCGCCATCCGCTTCGTCAGCGACAATCCCCCGCCGGTCCTGGTCGATCGCATGGCAAAAACTTACCTGAAGAAGAACGGCGACATCCGCGAAGTGCTTCGCACAATGTTTAAGTCGCCCGAATTTTGGGCGCCCGAAGCTTACCGCGCCAAAGTGAAAACGCCGCTTGAATTCGTAGTCTCAGCCGTGCGCGCCAGCGGAGCCAACGTCGACGACACCCGCGCTCTGATCGGCACGCTCAATGACATGGGGATGATGCCCTACGCCATGCTGCCTCCCACCGGCTATTCCATGAAAGCCGAAACCTGGGTCAACTCATCCGCGCTCCTGGGTCGCATGAATTTCGCGCTGAGCTTGTCCAGCGGCAAGATTCGCGGAGTTAAAGTCGATGCCGCGGGGTTGGCAGCGCGGATGACGTCGTCTGGCGCCGCGGGCGCGCCGCCAGACGCTTCCCCAAAAATGATCGACGCGCAGCAGGCATTGGCCGCGTTAGAAAATTCCCTGCTAGCAGGCGACGTTTCCGCGCAGACGCACGATACGATCAGTAAGCAACTGGACGATCCAAAGATCACCCAACGCCGCCTGGATGATCCCAAGCGTCCGCCCAACGTGGCCGCAATAGCAGGATTGATTTTAGGTTCGCCAGAGTTTCAAAGAAGGTAGTTGCGAGCTGCGAGCACGGGTTTCGAACAAGCCGGTTCAGTCATAGCCCGCAGCTTATAGCTCGGCGGAGGTTCTTATGTCCATCACTCGACGCATCTTCCTACGCGGCGGCGCGCTGGCGGTAGTCGGCACGGCCGCGCTGCCCAGTTTCTTGACCCGCGCGGCCTTCGGCGCGTCCGATCCTGGCGTTCGCAACAAGAGTTTGGTCGTCATCTTTCAGCGCGGAGCGGCTGATGGCCTCAACATCGTCGTTCCTTACGGCGAGCCGAGTTACTACGCGATGCGCCCGACGATTAATATTCCGAAAAAATCCGTGCTCGATCTCGATGGTTTCTTTGGACTGCATCCCGCGATGTCATCGTTTGAGCCGCTGTGGAAACAGAAGCATCTTGCCATTGTGCACGCCGCCGGTTCTCCCGACCCGACGCGCTCGCACTTC
>JBEKXO010000092.1:0-16376 GCA_049511995.1 Terriglobales bacterium | reverse complement strand
CCGCGCGCCTTCTCTTCCGGAGCGTTGTCGATCGAATCAAACGACCGGAACACAATCTTCGGATTGTGCTTCTGCAAAACTTTCGTGATCGCCGCCGTCAATGTCGTCTTGCCGTGGTCGATGTGACCAATCGTCCCCACATTGCAGTGCGGCTTATTCCGCTCAAATTTTTCTTTCGCCATTTGCTCTTTTCCTCTGTGGCGCCGGCGTCTCGCCGGCTGGTTCGCAAATCAATGGTCGTCCTGAGATCCACTCAGTAGTACTGATACAGCTTGTGAAACTTCGCACGCAGCGCCGGTTCGACCTCTTCCACCTTCGAGAGATAAAACTCCCGCACTTGCGCCTGATCCGAAACCGGCAACGCCGCATGTAAAGTTCGCGCCGTTCCAGCCTTTTTACCCGTCGCTCGGTCGATCACGTCTGCGGCGAACGCCGAATCCAGATTGCGGATTCGAATCTTGCGGCTGTCGAGCTCCTTCAAATACTTCTTAACTCGCTCGGCGGCGAATGCTTCCTCGATCGCACGCTTCAGGTCGTCGAACTCACGTTCTTTTTCGACCTTAATGGTCCCTTGCTCGAACTTCACTCTCATCAAACCTTTACCAACAGATCCCTCGCAAAACGCGCTCGGGATTTCGGCTGCGGGCTCGCGCTTCGCTCACGCCCGCAGAACGCCTCAACTCTGGAGCGGGAGACGGGGATCGAACCCGCGACCAACAGCTTGGAAGGCTGTGACTCTACCACTGAGTTACTCCCGCCCTCAAAACCAGCTGTCAGCTCTCAGCTGTCAGCTCTCAGCAAAACCTCGCCTCAATCTCATGGAGCCGATGATCAGGATTGAACTGATGACCTCTCCCTTACCAAGGGAGTGCTCTACCAACTGAGCTACATCGGCTCGCTCTTACCGCTCAAAATCGTACCGCCTGAAATCAATTTTCAATCGGCTTAGACTCGGCCCGCTCTTCCTCGATCCGAGTCCGCCAGTAATACAGCGCCGCCCGAAACGCGAACAATCCGAGGATCAGAAGCGTGCCGGTTCGCAGTCGGATGCTTGCATGTAAGACTTGAATCGGCTCGTCTGACAGCGTGGTGCAGGCTAAAACTCCGAGCACCGCATAAGCCATCATTGCCAGCACGAACTTCTTCTTGATCGTCACACAAGTTCCATGTTTCAAAGTTCCAGGGTTTCAAAGTTTCAAGGAACTCAGGCGCACCCGCCGCTACTTTGAAGCCTTGAAACTCTGAAACCTTCCTCACATCTGGTGCACAGGGGAGGATTCGAACCTCCGTACCTCCTGAGAGGGACAGATTTACAGTCTGTTGGCTTTAACCACTCACCCACCTGTGCAAATCCGAAAACACCGCTGTGCGCAAACAACAAGACCGACACAGTGCAACAAACTCTCAGCTCGGGAAACTGAATGCGAGAACTCCCGCCTGACACCTATATCACTCGCCGGAAAATAAACTGAAGGAGTGCTTTCAAACTGCGCCGCCAGCGCGCGTTACCGCCTAAACCTCGCTGTTTCCGGAATCTAGTTTATCTGGAGCTGGCGAAGGGAATCGAACCCCCGACCCTCTGATTACAAATCAGATGCTCTACCGACTGAGCTACGCCAGCAGGTGGAAGCGGGTCCTTATCGGACACAATACTTCCCTGATCCCTTCGTGATGTCCGGGACAATTATTTAAGTTATCACAAGGGCAAATGACGTGCAACCGGAGGTCCGCACCGATTCTCGCCTGCGCAACCCGCGGGACATCCCGCATGGCAAGCGGGTGCTATCATTGTTTCGCTCACCGTATGACCACAGCGGATGAGCCAAAATTCCCTCGAATTCGATGCGCATTCGACGCCGCCTCCCCATCCTTGTTGTTCTGTTGCTGGTGGTTGGGGCTGTTGCGCTCATTGTCACTTTGCGCAAGCATGCTCCGCCGGAGGCAGCCCGCCTGCTTCCCGGAGCCGACGGATTCTTTTACGTCAATCTTAAATGGATTCGGACATTCAACGCCGCCGGCCACCTGCCGCCGGTTTCGCACGAGCCGGAATATCAAGAGTTTGTAGACGAGACGGGCTTCCAGTGGGAACGCGATCTGGAGCAGGCCGCATTCGCCATTCACTATCCGCAGAGTTGGGGAAAGGGAGCGGCCGGAACGCCGTCAGAGCCGCGCTTCTCCGAGGTCTTTGTCGGCAAGTTCGATTCGGCTCGGCTGACCGCTTATCTCAAGAAGCTATCTTCTTCCGTCGATGATTATCGCGGGTTCGAGATCTACAACATCCCGATCGAAGGGCGCACAGTGCGGGTGGTTATTCTGTCCTACGACAGCGTTGCGGTGTCGAACCATCCGAATCCTGATGTGATTCGCGGCATTCTCGACCGGTCGCGGAAATTGGCGTCGCCGTTTGGCGGACCATGGCTGCTGCGAAAATTCTATCGCGAAGTGCCGCTCGCGAGCCTGTCGTTTGCAGTGTTGCGAGTGACGCCCGACATGAGTTCTCTGGGCGGACTGGGCACGTGGAGTTTTCTGTTTCCGAAGCCTGCGGTCGCCGTGATTTCCGCGCGCTATATTCGCGCTCTGCATCTGCGCGCCGTGGCGTTCACCGACAGCGAGGCCGATGCGCAGGCTATCACCGAGAAGACTGCGACGTTTCTGAGTCTTTTTCATGCGGCTGAAGGCAGCGTTGGTGTTCATGGCACGGATCCGGATGTGAAGACTTTTTTCGATAGCCTCAAGGTGCAGCAATCGGGCAACCGCGCTATTCTCACTGCAGTCGTGCCCGCCGGATTTTGCCAGAAAGTATTGAGCGAGAGTCCACCCGAAGCGGTTGCGCCGATTTCTCCGCCGACGATACCTGGTCCACAAAAAAGGACGCCTGCAAAAAAGACGCAAAATTCGACTTCAGTAAAATAAATCGTCACGCGTAATTTCCCGGTCGCGTTTTGATCAGAAGAGAAACGCGATCAATCCAATTACTATCCAATACCTGGGGAGGTTTGATGCAGAAAGCTGTTGTGATCTTGGGTGGCGCTCGCACGCCGATGGCGGATTACTGCGGTCAGTTCAAAGACATGTCGGCGACCGAGTTGGCGACGATTGCGGCGAAGGCGGCGCTCGAGCGCAGCGGCACTCGGCCTGACGAGATCGATCACACCGTCATGGGCAACGTTATGCAGGCTGGCTCCGACGCAATCTACGCCTCGCGCCATGTTGCGTTGCGCGCGGGTGTGCCGATTGACCGGCCAGCGCTGACGGTGAATCGGTTGTGCGGGTCGGGGATTCAGTCGATTGTTACGGGCGCACAGATGATTCAGTTGGGCGAGGCGCAGCGTGTGCTGGCGGGAGGCATGGAGTCGATGAGCCAGGCTCCATTTGTCGTGCCGGGGGCGCGCTGGGGATTGCGGCTCGGCTCGGCGCAAATCGTCGATATGCTGATGGCGTCGCTGTTCGATCCATATTGCGGGCTTTACATGGCGCAAACCGCGGAGAAAGTTGCGGGCAAGTACGGCGTCACACGCGAGGATCAGGATGTTTTCGCCGCGCTGAGCCATAGCCGCGCCGCCCAAGCGCAGGCTGCGGGCAAACATAAAGAAGAGATCCAGCCGGTGGAGATTAAGACGAAGAAAGGTGTCGAGCAGTTCGCGACCGACGATCACATCAAGCCCGATACTTCGCCGGAGGTTCTCGCCAAGCTGAAGCCGGCATTCGGCAAAGATGGAAGCGTGACCGGCGGGAATGCGTCGGGGATTGTTGATGCGGGCGCAGCGGTGGTGATTGCTGACGAAAGCGCCGCGCGCAATTCGCAGAAGACGCCGCTCGGCCGCATCGTGTCATGGGGAATTGCTGGAGTCGATCCTTCGGAGATGGGAATGGGGCCGGTTCCGGCGACGAAACAGGCGCTGGCGAAGGCGGGGCTGAAGTTGACGGATATCGATCTGATCGAACTGAACGAGGCGTTTGCGGCGCAATATCTGGGTGTCGAGAAGGAACTCGAACTTGATCGCGAGAAGACGAATGTGAATGGAGGTGCGATCGCTTTGGGTCATCCGCTGGGCGCGACGGGAACGCGGCTGGTGCTGACCTTGCTGCTCGAGTTGAGACGCAGAAAAAAGAAATATGGCTTGGCGACCGCTTGCATTGGCGGAGGGCAGGGCATCGCCATAATAGTTGAGAGTTACAACTGAGAGTTACGAAAAAAAAGGCGCACCCGGAATTCGAGTGCGCCATGGAGAAGGGCTGGAAGCTGCCAGCGTTAGAAGCTGAAGCGAGCTCCCAGCGACAAAACGCGGGCGGCAAGTGCACTGCTGAGTGTGCCGAAGTTTCCGCTGGCAATGTTGTTCGAGATGCTACCCGGGTTCAGGTTCAAATTGTTGAAGACGTTGAAGGCATCCATTCGAAGCTCAAACCTCGCGTTTTCTCCCAGTACCCGCATCTTCGGCAGGCCAAAGCCCTTCGAAATCGTCAGGTCCACGTCCTTGTACCCGGGAAGAGTGAGTGAGTTACGGTAAACACCCGGAGGCTGAGGCAGCGCAGTTCCGGAGCATGTGTTGCAGTTGAAGGGGGTATAACTCGGCGTCGAGAAATAGGCTGCGCCACCGTTGGGAAAGTTCTGACTTGGACCCGCCGCGGTCTGTTCGAAGGCTTTATTGCTTGTCCCCTGGCCAGCGCCACCTAGATAGGCGGCAGGGAACAAACTCGAATAACCGCAATTCCCGCAATAAAGGTTTCCGCCCTGGACGCTTACCATAGGACTCCATGGAAATCCGGAGTGCCAATTGAAGATACCACTAAGAGACCAGCCGCCTGCGATTTTGTCGACCCAACTGTTGCCGCCTCGGAAGAACGTCGGTTGCCACATGCCAAACAGCTTGAATGCATTGGTGACGTTGTAGTCGGAGCGCCCATAGTCGAGGTTAAGAGCGTAAGGGTAGGGCTGCTCCGAGTAGGGCGCGGAACTGGTATCCATGCTCCTCGACCACGCGTATTGAGCATCGGCCATAAACTGGTGCGAGAACTGATGCTTCAGTTCCGCAAGCATGGCGTTGTAATTGCCGCGGCCGTTCACTCCCCAGTAGTCGCCTCCGCTGATTTGCGGATTTAGTGCGGCACCTTGAAGTACGGGCACTGCCAGCGGGTTCTCGTGAAAATAGATGTCTCGCGATAAGCTTCCCTGATATCCCAGTGACATTATGTACTGGTGACCGAGATCGTATTGCATATCAAACGAGTAATGATGGGTCCGCATCGTGGGAAGGGTGTTGGGGAAGATCTCGACGCCGACCGAGCCGGTCGCCGGCAGCCCGTTGGAACCAAGAGGGGACTGCGTGTTCGGGTTCGCCGGATAACCGTAAAGATTGGTCGGACTGTTGGAAAGGGCGTAGAAGATTCCAGGATTAATCGCGGACGGTGACGGCGAGGTAAAGCTCGGAAATACCACCAGCCCCGGATTTTGGAAGATATTGGCCGAGATCGCGATCTCTTCCTGGTTAAAGTTCAGACCGTAACCCCCTCGGAACACAAGCCGGCTGTTAAATTTGGCCGGGCTCCATGCGAAGCCGATTTCAGGGCCGAAGTTATCTTTCTGCGCGTTCCAGGAATCTCCCTTACCCACGGTAAGGTCAGTCAAATAATCCGAACCCGTCCCTGGGTGTGCGACAAAGATGTTGTTCTGTTTGGAAGAGAGCGGGCCAAAATAAGACCAGCGCAATCCCAGATTGATGGTGAGGTTCGGTCGCACCTTAATGTCATCCTGGCCAAAGAAACCTATGAGGTTTTCGCGGTCGTCCTGGCGCAACGTTGTGGGTATACCGGTATTAGGATTGAAGCCCCCGCCCTCGCTGTCCGGCGCATCATTCAGGAAGTCCCACATGTTATAGAAACCATAGTGGGGAACACCGTTGTAAGTCTGCTCTTGCAGGTAAAACAGACGAGTAGCCTCACCGCCAAACTTCATGGTATGGCGTCCCAAAATTTTGGTAGCCACGTCTTTGTAGCTGTAAGTCCACTGATTGAGGATATTGCCAACACTCGGCCCGAATTGAGCCGGAGTGATGCTGCCGATTTGACCAATGTTGTCTACGGGAAATCCAACCGGCGACTGCGGGTTGGAAGAGACCTCGTTATAGCGCCACCCGGCCGCATTGGCGCGAAGTTCGTTGAGCAAGGTCGGAGAGAACGTGTGGTTCCAGATGACGGAAAACGCGTCATTGACCTGGTTGTGATGAAAGATGTCGTAGGCACGATTGCCGTTGAGTTTACTTTGCGTCAGTGGAACCCAGTAGATGGCGAATGCAATGCGATCTCTTGCAGTGACATCCGCATCAAGGCGGCCGTTGTACTGCACCGCATTGAAGGTGGTCGGATTCGACGTGATGTAGTCCGCAATATCTGGCGTTGTACCTAGGGGGCTACCCGGCGTTCCGCAGCCTGTGCCAGCGCCGCCGCAGCCCGGATTGCCAGGCTCCGTCCAGCCCAGATCCTGCCTACCCACACCCGTGGTCAACGGCGTTCCGAGATTGAGACCACCCACTACGGTTGCACAGTTTACACCTTCCAACAGGCCGGCGCTTCCGCAGTTAGTGTTCGGGACGAGGCCGAGATTGACCACGCCATTCCCGGGAAAGCCGAGATACTTCGCTGCAACGGGCCCCCCCGCGGACGCCAGGGCATCAAACTGCGGGGTATCGTACCATCCGCTGCCGATACTATTGAAATTGGGCTCGCGCACGGTCTCATAATTGAAGAAGGCGAAGATCTTATTCTTCCAAATAGGTCCGCCGACGCTGCCGCCAAACTGGTTGAACTTGTTCTCATCCCGTAGTGATTTAGTGCCAACGCCGAAATAGGGCTGAAAGGCGTTCAGGTTCGGTTGGTGAGCGGTAAAGAAGAGGCTGCCGTGGTAGTCGTTGCTGCCGCTTTTGGAAGTGATCTGAACTTGTGCGCCTGTGAAGCGGCCGTCCTCGGCATCATAACTGTTGGTGACAACTTTTACGTCGCTGACTGAATCTTCTGACGGGGTGATGACGGTTGCACCTCCCCACACGGCGCTGGTAGTGCTGATGCCGTCAATCGAAACGCCGGTGTTCTGAGCCTGGTTGCCGTTGGAATAACCCTGAACAAGATTTTCGGTCGCGAAGATCCCAGTCGATCCACCCGAAGACGTGGGTCCACTCTGTGTGCCAGGAAGGTTGTAATTCCCGCCACCACCGGCTTGCGAACCATCGTTGAACATGCCGGGGGCCAGTGCCGTAAGTTTGGTGACGTCGCGGCCGAAGGATGGCATGTGCTGGATCTGGTTATCGGTAACGACGCCGTTGAGAGAGGCGCTTTCGGTATCGAGAGCGGGTAGCGCTGATGCGTCAACGTTTACGGTGGTCGATGCGGAGCCGATCTCGAGCACCACGTTGAGAGCATTCGCCTGGTCGGGGGTCAGGTCGATATGGTCGAGGAATTTCTTCTGGAAGCCGTTTTTTTCAACATCCAACTGGAAAATTGCGGCAGCCGCCAGCGCATTGAAGTTGAACACGCCGTTGGCATCACTCGTCCTGACTTGCTTTTCGCCGGTGGCGGGATTGATCAGCGTGAGAGTTGCGCCGGAAACGACCGCGCCCGTGCTATCGGTTACTACGCCCTGAATGGAAGTTCGATACTGCGCCTGGACCAACGCGCTCGATGCAACGATGCCGACGATCAGCAGTGCGACGCGGACTGCCAAACTGGAACGCCTCATGGAGTTCTCCTCAGATCAAAAAGTGCGTTTCGTAAATCTCAGTTAATGCAATCAATCACTACCCCTGTTTTGCGAAAATCCTCGGTTGAGCAATCCAGAACCTTAGTCGTCCAGGCGTGGGGCAGTCTGTACAAAATTGCTCACCCCCAAACGCTTTGGCCGGCGGCTTGCCAACTCGATGCAACTGAATTCCCCCCGACAAATTCGGTTCTTGCCAAAGCCATCACGACGCGCCTGCAAACTATGTACCAACCCTTTACTAAATCTCTAAAAAAGCGATTTAGTATAAATTCGCCGCATGCATATCACGCGATTGGATTTAAGCGACCTGAGATGCGGTGATCGAATTTTTCTAAGGCTGTAGCCTATGAAACTCCGCTCGAGTCTATGAAAATCTGGAGATTGCTATGGGAAGCGATAGATCGGCTAGGGTCGCCATTTTGCGGTGACCAGGGTACCGCTGGGGGCGGGGTATGTGGTTTCTCGTATGACTAATTCGGGTTCGACGACGTGCTGACCGCGAAGCTCGGAGCCGGGACGGTTGATACGCTTGAGAAGGATTTCGGCGGCGGCTCGGCCCATTTCGCGCAAGGGTTGGCGAACCGTAGTTAATCCAGGATTTTGGAAAGCTGCGCTTTGAATGTCGTCAAATCCCATCACCGATACATCTTCTGGAACGTTTTTGTCGGCCTCACGCAGGGCTCGGATCGCTCCCATGGCAGAGATATCGTTAAAGGCGAAGAGCGCGGAAAACGGGATTCGCGACGCCAAAAGTATTTTGGCCGCCATATACCCGACTTGAGGGGAGGGTGAGTCGCCCTCGAGTTGTGTGACCAGGCGAGGATCGATCTCCAGGCCAACTTGCTGAGCGATACGCTCGATGTTAGACCAGCGAACTTCGGTGTCGGAGCTGAACTCCTGGCCTTTCATAAAGGCGATATGGCGGTGACCGAGGTGAAACAGGTGCTTCAATGCTAGCTCGGCGGCACGTTGGTGATTGAGGACAATGTTGGTGACGCCCTTCACTTCGTTGTGGCCAGAGACGGTGACTACGGGGACGGAGAGGTTGAGGTGCCAAGGCGTATCGACGGCGATGAGACCGTCAACGGAGCGTTCGAGAAACATGCGCGGATATTCGTCAATGAGATCGGCGCGGTGGCGGTGGCTGGCAACGAAGTAGAAGTAGCCCTCTTGCAGGAGGTAGTCTTCGACGCCACTCATGACCGAGGCGGAATAACCGTCGCTTACCTCGGGGACGATGACGCCGATGGTGAAGCTGCGCTGGGTGCGCAAGGAGCGGGCGAAAAAATTGGCGCGATACTTGAATTTGCGAGCCGCGGCGAAGATGCGATCTTTAGTGTCCTGCGGAATGGAATCGGCGACGCTGGAGCGGTTGATGACTAGCGAGACGGTTGCCGGGGAGAGATCAAGATGTTCGGCCAGCTTCTTGAGGCTCATGGGCCGACGGGAGTGGGCCGCCTCGCTAGGTGGTTTGAGCTTCGACTTCTTTATTGTCACCGGCGCAGTCTCGCACAATGAAATCGCGGGGGCAAGCGAAGTCTTGCCGGAATAGGCTCAATTTTTGCGGCTCTATTGACAGGGGCGACGAGAACGTAGTTTGATACAGATCGTCGTCGTTGAACTAATGCGATTTAGTTGGTTCAAAATCGACTTTGTTCGAGGTGCTGAGCGATGGGGCTGCCTGGGCGAGAGGCGTTGGTCAACGATGTCCGCCGGAAATGGTGGAGACCGCAAACGAGGGCGCTGCTTCTCGTTGTCCTGTGGCTCGGCTGCTTGGGATTGTCAGCACAAGAGCAGGCGCAAGATTTTGAAAGCCGGCATGGTGCTAGCGCAACCGGCGTGTCGGATCCGATACTCGATGCGCGGGTCGAGTCGATTCTCCGCAGGATGACCTTAGACGAAAAGATTGGGCAACTGGTGCAGTATTCGGCGGGACAGCCTACGGGACCGGGAACGGGGCGTAGCGACTATAAAGAGATGATTGCGGCGGGACAGATTGGAGCCCTGTTGAACGTAATTGAGACTCCACTGATTAACGAGTATCAGCGAATCGCGATGGAAAAGTCGCGATTGCATATACCGCTGCTCTTCGGGCTCGATGTTCTTCACGGATTCCGCACCGAGTTTCCGATTCCGTTGGGGATGGCGTCGACGTGGGATCCGAATCTGGTTGAGAAGGCATCTCGCGTAGCGGCGTCGGAGGCTTCGGCGATTGGCATTCGTTGGACGTTTTCTCCGATGGTGGACATTGCGCGCGATGCGCGTTGGGGCCGCATTGCGGAAGGCGCGGGGGAAGATCCCTATCTCGGTTCTGCAATCGCCGCCGCCTACGTGCGCGGATACCAGGGTGTGCGGTTGGACGCGCCCGACACTATGGCAGCGTGCGTCAAGCACTATGTGGGCTATGGTGCGGTAGAGGCTGGCCGAGATTACAACTCGACCGAGATTTCCGAGCACACGCTGCGCGAATTTTATCTGCCCCCATTTCGCGCGGCGGTCGACGCGGGAGCGGCGACAGTGATGAGCGCATTTAACTCTCTCAACGGCGTGCCCGCTTCGGCGAATCCATTTACTCTCACGGAAGTTTTGCGCAAAGAGTGGGGATTTAAAGGGATGGTCGTGAGCGACTGGTCTTCGATCGGCGAACTGGTGGCCCACGGGATTGCCATTGATAACGCCGCTGCCGCGCGTAAGGCCTTGCTGGCGGGCGTAGACATGGACATGGCGAGCAGCCTGTATCACGATCAACTGGCGCAACTTGTCCATTCCGGTGCAGTGCCCGTGGCCAAGGTTGACGAAAGTGTCCGTCACGTTTTGCGCGTGAAACTGGCGCTTGGATTGTTCGAGCATCCTTTTGTGGATGATGGCCGCGCCGAGCGGGCTTTTTTTTTGCCGGAGAGTTTGAAATTAGCGCAGACGATTGCCGAGCATTCCTTCGTTCTGTTGAAGAATGCTCAGGTCGCGGACGCGCCGCTTCTTCCGCTCTCGAAAGCCGTGAAGACAGTGGCGGTTATCGGGCCGCTAGCTGAAAATCCTTCTGATCCCGAGAGAACGTCTAGCGCACCGAAGGCTGGGGTCTTGTCCTTTCCGGCCGAGTTAGCGCGACGCCTGGGAGATAGCAATGTCTTGGGCGCCAGAGGCGGCGGAATTCTAAAGACTAGCGACGACGACATTGCGGACGCGGTCGCGACTGCTAAGCGGTCGGATGTCGTGATACTCACACTCGGTGAGTCTCCTGCGATGAGCGAGGAAGCGGCATCGCGTGCACATCTTGGGCTGCCCGGGCGGCAACAGGAATTGCTCGAGGCTGTCGTTAATACAGGTAAGCCGGTTGTGCTGATTCTTTTCAGCGGTCGTCCGTTAACTCTGCCTTGGGCCTTTGAGCATGTGCCGGCGGTCGTGGCCGCATGGTTTCCTGGGACAGAAGCAGGACCAGCTTTAGCTCGGACGCTCTTTGGCGAATCGAATCCTAGCGGCAAGTTGGTTGTGAGTTGGCCGCGCAGCGTCGGTCAGGAACCGCTTTATTACAATGCGCTGAGCACGGGGAGGCCGCCGGGCAAAGTCGACCTCACGCATCCTCCGACGGATGTGGAGTCGAAATATGTTTCGCGTTATATCGATGAGCAGAATACTCCGCAGTTTCCCTTCGGCTATGGACTTTCTTATACGAGCTTCAGTTATGGGCCAACTCAGATCGATAAGGCTCACCTTAGAGCTGGCGACTTAAATGCGAGGTTAGGTGGCCGGGCGGAGACATCAAGTATAGTGACCGTCGAAGCTGCTGTATCGAATACTGGCTCGCGGGCTGCGGAGGAGTTAGTCCAGCTATATGTCCGGCTGCAGGGCACGAGCACAGCTCAGCCGGTGCGCGCGCTGAAAGGATTTCAGCGAGTTGCATTAGCGCCCGGAGAAACGAAGCAAGTTACATTTCACTTAGGTCCCGACGCTTTTGCGATATGGAACGATCGGAACCAATACATGGTTGAACCTGCCAAAGTTGCGGTTTGGGTTAGTCCTGATTCGGTCAGTGGGTCGAACGTCCAGCTAGAAATCGTACCGTAGAATTCCTATGAGTTATCTTCGCTATGTGATCGGCGTTTTCTTGGCCGCGATGCTCTCGGTCGCGGTCTGTCCCGCGCAGGTTCCGCACGAGAAAGTAGTGATCGATGCGCGCGCGCCAGGACGGCCGTTTCTGCACTTCTGGGAACAAACGTTTGGGTCGGGACGGGCCATCCTTACCTTGCGCGAGAGCTATCGCAATGACCTTCGCGAGGTCAAGAAGGTAACAGAGTTTAGTTATGTGCGCTTTCATAATATCTTGCATGATGAAGACGGTGTCTATGACGAGGACACACAAGGCCATCCCGTTTATAACTTCGCTTATGTCGATCAGATCTACGACGGACTGTTGCAAAATGGCGTGCGGCCATTCGTCGAGATTAGCTTCATGCCCAAGAAACTGGCCTTGCGGCAGGATGTGCATCCCTTTTGGTATAAGCAGATCGTTTCTCCGCCGAAGGACTATAAGAAATGGGACGATCTGATCCGCGCGCTGGCGCAGCATCTGGTGGATCGCTACGGAATCGACGAAGTGAGTAAGTGGTATTTTGAAGTATGGAATGAACCTAACATCGATTTCTGGTCGGGTGAACCGAAGCAGGCGACTTACTTCGAGTTATATGATCATACCGCACGGGCTTTGAAGGCGGTAAGTCCGAGGCTGCGCGTCGGTGGCCCAGCTACGTCATCGGCACACTGGGTCGACGCGTTTATTCAGCACGCCGCTGCGGAGAACGTTCCGACTGACTTTATTTCCAGCCACGGCTACGGCGACGACACGGTTAAGGATCTCTTCGGGACGAATGAAGATATCCCGATGGATCAGAGGGTCTGCCGCGCGATTAAGAAGGTCCATGATCAGATTGCGGCTTCGCCGCGTCCAGGCTTGCCGCTGATGTGGACGGAATGGAATGTTCCGTCGTTTGGGATGCTTCACGCGAGAGACACCACTTATGTGGGCGCCGCGCTGGCTGACGATATCCGGCAGTGCGACGGTTTGGTGGATATGATGTCGTTCTGGACGTTCAGCGACGTCTTCGAAGAGAACGGGCCGAAACGCGAGCCTTTTGACGGCGGTTTCGGGTTAGTTGCGCTCGGCGGCATCAAGAAGCCGAGTTACACTGCGTTTGCAGTGCTACATAAGTTGGGATCTGAGCGGATTGTGGAGGGATCGGATCCTTCCAACATTCTAGTTACTCGCGAGCGCGATGGTTCGTTGGCCATTGCCGCGTGGAACCTGGTTGATCCAGACAAGAAGGGATCGACGCGTGAAATGGAATTCGAGATTCGTGGCGTGCCGCCAAACAGCCGGGTTCGACTAATTCGTGCGGACTCCGAGCATGGCAATACGCTCGACGCTTATCGGAAGATGGGGAGTCCGCAGTATCCTACGCAAACACAGGTGCGAGAACTGAATCGCGCGGCGGAGGAGACGCCGGTTGAAAATAGGCGGCTGTCGAAAGGCTTGATCGAGTTACAAGTACCAGTTAATGGCGTCTTACTGCTTGAAGTGCTCAAGAAATAGACCCTATTTGTTCTTGCTCCTCGTTCGTTTTCGAAAAGCGCAGCCGGAGTGAGCGGTAGAAGCCCGAGATGTTGGCCTCGAATTCAGAGAGGCTCATGTTGGCGGTGACGTGTACCCGCGGGAAGGCGAAGCGATAATTCTTAGCGCCGAGGCCGCCACCTGTATTCATGAAGGCGCAGTGGAAGCCGGCTCGCTCCGCGAATTGCAAGTCTCGTGGAGTGACTGTGATTGCAGTTCCGAAGGGGTAGCCCAGGGCCCACACCGTTTGTCCTAGAGTTTTTTCGAGAACAATCTTGCTCTCGGAAATCTCGCGCCACGCCAGGGCGTCGGGGGTGCGCGCAAGTATGGGGTGAGAGAGTGTGTGTGCGCCGATCGTCATTCCGGCTGCCGCTAGCTGCCGCAAACCGGATCGATCAAGGATCAGGAATCTGGCGGCCAAGGTGGAGTCTTCGATGAATTTCGACCTCCAGTTTTCTGAGAGGCGAAGCTGTTGCCGGATCCGATCCAGAAAGTCACGCCTCGATTCCCCGCTGAATTGCGAGAGGGTTTCTACCAGGTTCCACCAATAAGCGTGTCGTTGTTTCGGACACGACGCGCCGATGTTGATGCTGACGCCTGCATCGGGAAGGTTCAGCGAGATCGGTTCGGCTGCGTCTCGGAGCATGAGGTAGAGTTCCTCGTACCAAAGCATGGACGGGGATTCCCCCGATGCTCCGGTTGCGAAGAAGAGGCAGGAGACTCCGACGTCGCGCAGAATGGGAACCATGTCTGTGAGCGTATTGCGAAGCGCGTCGTCACAGGTCAGCAGAATGGAGCGCGGGGGCACCGACTGTTTTACAGGGAGGCGATCTGCCTCGGATATTTCCCCTTCGCTCCTTTCTTGTTCACTCCAGTGACGTTCCGACCAATGGAGGAATTCTTCGGGTGAGATCACGGTGTAGTGCTGCTTCAGAAGCTTCAACTGGCGCCGCAGCGCATCGGCATGCACGAGGTTGCCGTCGAGAGCGGAATTCCTGATTTTGTATCCCGCTGGAAATACGCCATGATAAGTCACCACCGCAGGGCCGGCGCCGGCCGCATAGCGAAGGTAGCCGCTTCTTGAGAGCGCGGGGAAAACAATGTGCTTCAGAGCGGGGGTGACGAATCTCAAGGCGCCTTTCGAAAGTCAGGGGAATTTTATCGCAGCGCGCTCTTTGAATAGCCTTAATCAATAACCGGAGTCGCCGTCGAAGAATTGGAAGCCTATCGGAAAGGCGTCGTCGAGAAGATGCAACGGGTCGTTAACCATGATCGGCTCCTGGTATTGCCACCAGTAGCCATTCGATTCCAACGCCTCGCGCAAAACGGGGAGAGTGGCGAGCGCGCGTATTCGGCAGACTTCGGCGCTCAGTTTGGCCGCCTGCGTCACCAGGGCGCACGCCATACTCCAATCCTTCGCGTCTTCGGAATCCACTACTAGATCGAGCAGGCGAGCTTCCCAGTCGGCCTTTCCGATGACGAAGTAACCCACGAGATTCTCTCTGCGCTTCAACAAAAATCCCTGCATTTTCGGGCGAGGACATTGCAGCAGATGGTTAAGGCTGGCAAGTGATCGTTGGCAAAACGTCCACTTTCTTTTGGTGTTCTTCAATAGCGGAAGGATGGAGTCATCGAATTGACTTACCGGAACGAGTTCCCAGTCGGCAGCTCTGTGTCTATGAGGTTGCGCCGGATGCGTGAGTCCATGCACTAAACGTAGAGTCGATCTTCCAGTCAGGGGACGCACGCGAAATTCGCGCCAGGGTCGCAGCCACGCGCTATATGTCGGAGCGTTCCCCGCCAGGCGAAAGCCCAAGCGAGGAACAATCATTCGCGTCGGAGGCGCGCCGCCGATGACGAATGAGGTGGGAGCCATTTCCATCAAATGACGGAAGAGCCTTATACCAGCCCCTGGGACCGACGGGTCGGCGGCCCAATCCATCATGGTTACGCTGCTAATGACGCTCGCGTTGGGGAGATGAAAAGTTACCGGGCAGATTCCGCAATGGGCTACGATCTGGCCATCTTTTTCGAGCAGGTAGCTGCGATTCCCACCGGCTTCGGGCTGGGGGCGCAGGTATTTCCACTCCAGCAAATCGAGGTCGGCGTGATGGTCAGAGCGATCAAACTTGTAGATGCGGATAAGGAATTGCGCGAGGGCCGCGAGATCCTTGGGTTCGGTCGCTCGAATGGCTGCGCTCATTAAATTGGGTTAAATGTCGGTCCGCTGCTCGGCATGGCGGCTGAGATACCAGCAGGGAGGATCGCCGGCGTGAGCAAAGAGGCTGTGCACGCAGGTCTGTTGCACGGGTGGATCAAAAATCAGCTCGGCTTTGCCATCTTTATGCTCCACCGCGTCGTAATGTTCAACGGTAACAGTGCCGAAGGGCTGGCGATTGGCGGCAACGCGATATCGAAAGACGCAAAAATCTGCGATGTAGGCGATCAACAAGACGGCGATCAGGGTTAGCGATGACTGCCAGATGAACGATCGCCACATGAACGGTCTCCGTGTGCCTCGCGGCAACCCGGGGGGCGTTTGGGCGACGGATTTATTGCCATCGACGACGATCACGGGCTGAATTATACGCGTGCGGAGGGGCGGGCGAGGCTGAAGGTCTTGACAATTCTTCACAAAAAAGTTGACCCGTTTTTGCTCCCCGGCACGTCCAATCTATGTCGGAATATAAGTGATAATATGCAGCAGATAAGGTCTGGGAGAGAAGTGTGCGTATGACCGCGTCTTCCCTCGGAAAGCTTGCCCTAGCATCGCCTTACGGCGCAGCTCAACTTCAAAACCAGCAAGAAGCCCCACACCAGTGAGGAACGCGATTGACAGAACAGCGAGTGATAGAAAGACGACCGGCGGAACCGCCGCCCGACTTAGAGCCCGAGTTTGAGCAAGACAGAAACGGAGATTCGTCCAAGCCAAAAGGGCGCTGGAAGATCTGGGTGGTCGCCGCCGTGCTTCTACTTGGCGCGGTGGCCTGGTGGTCTCGGCGCGGGACGGACACCGCGGCGAAG
>JBEKXO010000091.1:0-16828 GCA_049511995.1 Terriglobales bacterium | reverse complement strand
GGGCTCAGTCTCTATCGCTACGGCAAGCACTCCTGGCGTTTTCGCATCGATTCGAGCGATCAGATAGAGGTTGCGGGCGCTGAGCATGTGACCCACGTGCAGATCATGGAAGTGATGGGCGGAGATATTGGCCGCAATATTTTCTTCGTGCCGCTGGCGCAGCGCAAACTGCAACTGGAGCAGATTCCGTGGGTGGAATCGGCGAGCGTGATGCGCTTTGTGCCCAATCGCTTGCGCATAGAGATTCACGAACGCACGCCGGTGGCTTTCGCCCGCATCGGCTCTCACGTCTCCCTGATCGACGCGGGCGGCACGCTCATGGAGCTTGCTGCGGGCAGCAAGCGCAAGTATTCGTTTCCGGTAATCGCTGGCATGAATGCCGGCGAGCCGCTCTCCACGCGGGCAGCGCGGATGAAGAATTACAACGCGCTGGTTCGCGAGCTGGATTCGAGCGGCGCGCATTATTCGCAGGAACTGAGCGAGGTCGACATCAGCGATCCCGAAGATGTGAAGGTGCTGGCGGCCGACACGAACGGCGAAGTGCTGGTGCATCTGGGCTCGGGCAATTATCTGCAGCGTTATAAGACTTACGTCACGCACGTTCAGCAGTGGCGGCAACAGTTTGACAAGCTAGAGTCGGTGGACTTGCGCTATGACGGACAGATCATCGTTAATCCCGATCTCAACGGGATGGCGCGTCAGCCGGCACTGACGCCGGCGGCGGCGAAAGCGGCGATGGCCGCGGGCGTGAAGACCGCGGCGCTGGTTAACTACGAAAAATATGTAACGCATCCCGCTGCGCCGACGGTTCTGGCGAAGAAAGACGTGAAGCCTAAGACGAAGCCTGCGGTGCACCATGCTCAGGCTAAGAGCGCGCCGAAGTTGGTTGTGGCCAAAACAACTCCTGCTAAGTCCGCGGCAATCAAGCCAGCGGCGCCCAAGCCCGCGCCGGTGAATCAAGCGCCGCTGAAGGCGAGTGGAAACATGCCGCCAGTCGCAACCCCTACAACTAATAATGCAACGGCGCCGCATCCCACGCCGGTGCCAACGGCTGCTGCCACAGTAAAGAAACCAAGTGCCGCGATTCCTAAGGAGACCCCGCAAAACTAGCGATCATAATTATGCCGAGTCACGATCCGAATTTTGTTACCGCGATTGATGTGGGCAGCGCCAAGACATCCGTGCTCGTGGCGGAGTTGAGCGAGAACGGATTACGATATCGCGGCCACGGCATCAGCGAATCGCGCGGGCTGCGCAAGGGCGTGATTACGGAACTTGACAAGGCGGTGGGCAGCATTCAGAAGGCCGTAGAGCATGCGGAGGATGTGGCGGGGATTCCGGTCGAGCACGCGCTGGTGGGAATCGCGGGGGCGCACATTCGTGGGATGAACAGCCACGGCGGGATTACTTTTGGGGCGCGGTCGCGCGAGATTGCGCGCGAGGAAATTCGCCAGGCGGTGGATAAGGCGCGCACCGTGCCATTGCCGGCGGATCGCGAGATTCTTCATCTGTTGCCGCAGGAGTTCATCCTCGACGATCAGCCGGGAGTGCAGGATCCGACGGGGATGATGGCGACGCGGCTTGAGGTGCGGGTGCACATCGTGACGGCGTCGTCGAGCGCGACGCAGAACATTGTGACGGCGGTGAATCGGGCGGGCGTGCATGTTGACGATACGATTTTTGAGCCGCTGGCATGCGCGGATTCCGTGTTGCGATCCGACGAGCGCGAGCTGGGGGTTTGCCTCGTCGATCTTGGGGCGGGATCGTGCGATCTGATTGTCTTTCAGCAGGGCGCGGTCGCGCATACGGCGGTGATTCCGATTGGCGGCGATCACTTCACCAGCGATCTTTCGGTCGGCATGTGCACGGGCCTCGCGGCGGCGGAGACGCTGAAGAAAAATTTTGGCAACGCGGTGCCGACACTGATTCCTGAAGGCAATGAGGTGGAAGTGCCGTCGGTGGGCGACCGGCCGTCGCGCATGATGCCGCAGCGCTTGGCGGGCGAAATTCTGGAGCCGCGGGCGCGCGAGCTTTTTGAGTTGCTGCGCGAGAACCTGCGACACGCGGGGGTTCTGGAGCACTGCATTGCGGGATTTGTGCTGAGCGGGGGAGCGTCGCGGCTGCCGGGGATTCTTGATGTGGCGGAGTCGGTGCTGCGCAAGGCAGCGCGTCTGGCGTGGCCAGTGCCGATGCCGAAGATGCCGTCGTTTCTGGCGGAGCCGGAGTTTGCGACCGTGCTGGGCATGGCGTATTACGGGCATCGGGCGCGCCTGGCGCGTGGTTTGCAGGAGCCTAGTTTTGGTTCGCGGATGAAGGCGATGTTCGCGCGGAAGGGCGCGTGAGTTTGTCGCGCGTCCTGAACTTTTGCCAGGCGCGGCGAAAAGCAGGTCCTTCGCTTCGCTCAGGATGACAAGTCTGTAGAGGGGTCTTGGGTTTTACGGAAACTGGTAACTGAACTGATTTTACGAGGTGAATCATGACTGACGACAACGGACTTCGCATTTGCTTCCACGAAGAGGCGCGCAACGACGCTCGCATCAAGGTGATTGGGGTGGGCGGCGGCGGCAATAACGCGGTCAATCGCATGATTGATTCGGGCATGGAACATATTGAATTCATCGTGGCCAATACGGACTTGCAGGCGCTGCGCATGTCGCGCGCGGCTACGAAGATTCAGCTCGGAGTGAAGCTGACGAATGGGCTGGGAGCCGGCGCAAATCCTGAGATCGGGCGCAAGGCGGCGCTTGAGGATTCCGACAAGATCATAGAGGTGCTGGAAGGCGCTGACATGATTTTTGTTACGGCGGGACTGGGCGGCGGAACGGGGACGGGGGCGGCTCCGATCATTGCGTCGCTCGCCAGCGAGATGGGCGCGCTTACGGTTGCTGTGGTGACCAAGCCCTTTGCGTTTGAGGGCAAACGCCGCATGCAGCAGGCAGAGCGCGGCATTGCCGAACTGATGGAGTCGGTCGATACCACCATCGTGATTCCTAACGAAAAATTGCTGGCTGTCGCCGAAAATGCAGGCTTCTTCGAGTCGTTCCGCATCGCTGACGATATTCTTCGTCAGGGCGTGCAGGGAATTTCGGACATCATCACCATTCCTGGCATCATCAATCGCGACTTTGCCGACGTGAAGGCAATCATGGCGGGGATGGGTTATGCGGTGATGGGCACGGCGACTGCTTCGGGCGAGGGGCGCACGGTGGAGGCTGCGCAGCGGGCGATTGCTTCTCCGCTGCTGGAGGCGGGCGCGATTGACGGAGCGCGCGGCATTTTGATCAACATCACCGGCTCGAATTCGCTGAAGCTGGCCGAGGTGCAGCAGGCTTGCACGATTATTCAGGGCGCGGCTCATGAAGATGCCAATATTATTTTCGGCGCTGTACTCGACGAGAAGATGAAAGACGCGGTCAAGATCACGGTGATTGCGACTGGGTTCAAGGAGTCGGATATGCGGCGGGCGCGGCGGCATGAGAATTACGATCCGGTCATTATTTCGCGAGAGGCATCGCGGCATGGTTCGCGTCAGCTTTCACGCGATGATGATCCATTCGATGAGCCGGCGCCGGCGGCCGAACCCGAGCCGGTATTCGTGCCTGAGGCGAGCTATCAGCGGGACTCTGCGCCGACGGCGTTTCAGGACGCGTTTCACGAAGCGCCGGGCGGCGGCGCTCATGCCGAGGTAATTTCACTCGAAGCGATGCGGACAGTTCCTCCCAGTTATCAGGCGGAGGACCTTGACGTGCCGGCGTTTTTGCGCAAGCGCAGCGAGGTGATGTAAAGGGGCTGATACCCGAATTTTTTTAAATGTCGATCTTTAGAATCATTGGTTTAGGAGGAAATTGTCGCTAAATCTTTGAGTTTAAATGGTTTATATGTAAAATATTGTTAAATAAAGAGTTAAGTCCGGGGCTGGACTCTCGGTCTTTTGAAATCATTGGTTTAGCGAGAGAAGAGTTGCTGGAAACTGCGATTTTGCCGAGCTTGACTGTAAAATATTCTGGAATAAAGACTTATGAGATCCGCGGAGCTGGGCCTTCTGCGACCAGATCTCTCGCATGAAAAAAGGGTGGCCGGAGTTTCCGCCACCCTTGATCTTCTATTTCTATTATATCAATTCTGACCCACCCACACCGACAAGTTTTTCGACTTTATTTTCGTTGCCGATTCATTGGATTGCGAGAAAAACGTCGCCCGAAGGGGCTTGACACGATTCTGAGGCGGGACTGCGTGAGGGCTTCGCCAATCCGCACTTCGCTTATGGCGCTTATGGTTGTTTCGAGATTGCAAGTACCCAAATGTACATACAGATGTCGGCAATGGTTAGTGCCTCAGTTTGAGTTTCCCTTGAACCATAAAAACATTTGCCGGGTTATGTAGGCGAAAAGCGCGATCTGTAGCAGAAAGATAGTAGCAGCTCGCAATCCGCCGAAACCGCGAGTGACGAGCGCGAAAACCAGCAACGAGCTAAGAAAAACGCAAATAAAGCATCCAGCGATGAACGAGATCAAGTAGAACCATTTCATGCCGCGCTCCCGCTTCGCTTTTTATAAGGCCAAACTGAGGCTACACCCGGCAATGGCTCACTTGAAAATTGCATCCCCTCAGCGGCTAAAAGCCGCAGTTCAGATGCGATCGTTACGGCACGGCTGAAACAGCTTGCGGAAAAACTCCCGAGGTGCGCGGCAGTTGCCCTCAGCGGCTGAAGCCGTCGCTGAAAACAGGGCTTTTATCGCAGCGCTGAAGCGCTGCGCCACCCAAAAGCAAGTGCAAAGTCGAGTTTTTCAGCAAACTGTGAAAGCCGTGCCCTTTCAAAACGGGTGAACCCGATCCGCACCCCACATTTCCGAGTTTTGGAAATGCTACTTGCTGGCGGCGATCCACTCGTTGATCTTCGTTTCCAGCACATCGAGCGGGAGCGGGCCCTGATCTAGGATGGCGTCGTGGAAGGCGCGGATGTCGAATTTCTGGCCTAACTCTTTTTGCGCGCGAGCACGCAGTTCGAGAATCTTCATCTGTCCCATTTTGTAGGACAGCGCCTGCGCGGGCCAGGCTATGTAGCGATCGACTTCGGTGTTGATGTTTTCGTCGTCCATGGCGGTGTGGGCGTGGAAGAAGTCGACCATCTGCTGGCGGGTCCAGTGCTGGGAGTGGACGCCGGTATCGACTACCCAGCGGACGGCGCGCCACATTTCATTTTGCAGGCGGCCGTATTCGCTGTAGGGATCCTGATAGAAGCCGACTTCTTTTCCCAGGCGCTCGGAATAGAACGCCCAGCCTTCGGTGTAGGCATTGACATCGAGATTGAATTTGCGGAAGGGCGGCAGGCCGGTGAGTTCCTGCGCAATCGAAAATTGCAGGTGATGGCCGGGGACGCCTTCGTGGTAGGCGATGGCTTCGACGTTGAGCAGATTGCGCTTTTCGGGCGCGTATTCATTGACGTTGATGCGGCCGGGGCGGGAGCCGTCTCCGGCGCCGATGGAATAATCGGCGGGAGGCGCGGAGGCGGCGCGGAACTCTTCCATCTTCACCACGTCGAGTTTATTTTTTGGCAGGCGTCCGAAGAGTTGAGGCAGCTTGCCATACATCTGATCGCGATAATGCGCGTAAAGATCGAATAGTTGCTGGCCTGACTTCGCGTGCAGGTTGGGATCCTGCTTGATATGTTCGTTGAAAGATTGCAGATCGGCGAAGCCTTGCGCCTTGGCGATCGCGAGCATCTGGGTTTCGATTTCGCCGACGCTCTTCAATCCGAGCTCGTGAATGCGGTCGGGGGTGAAATCGGTGGTGGTCTGGTGACGGACGGCGAAGCGATAGCGGGCTGCTCCGTCGGGCAAGGACCAGATGCCGGGATCGAGGCGGCCGTGGGGGGCGTAATCTTCGCGCACAAATTTGGCAAACTTCGCGTAGGCGGGGGCGACTTCGTTCTTGACGGCGCTTTCGATTTCGTCGCGGAGGTGCTTGCGGGCTTCTTCCGGGATGGAGGCGGGAAATTTGCGCAGCGGTTCGGTGAATGGACTTTTGTCGAGCGAGTCGTCGGCGATGCCTTGCGCCTGGTCTGAGACTTTCTCGAGCAGAAACTTCGGCGGGACTAGATGGTCGCGCAGGCCATCGCGCATGTGTCCGATGGCTTGATCGAGGACGCGTGGAATCTGGTGCAGGCGGGAGATGTAGTCCTGGTAGTCCTTCACGTTTCGGAACGGTGAATCGTAGGCGAGCGAGGCGTAGCCGAGGTGAATTCCGCCAAATTGCGTCGCGGGCATCTCCCAGTCCTTGAACTGCGCGTTGTCGAGCGCTTCGTGGAGGCTGCGCAACATGAGCGCGTGGTTGAGGCGTTCCTGCTCAGGGAAAGCGGTGACGTCGATGGCCTCGAAACGCGCTACAGCCTGGCGCGTGTGTTCGAGATCGTCGGCGATTGCCTTGTCGGAGAAATCGCTGAGGCGATCGTTGTAGCGGTTGTCTCCTACCTGTGTGGCTAGCTCGGGCTGGGTGCGGAGAGTGTATTCCCACTCGTCGGCGAGCAGGCGATTAAGTTCGGCGCGGCGGGCGTCGAGGTTTTTTTCGGCAGCATGCGCGAAAAGAGGGACGACCAGAGCGAGGGTGAGAGACACGTTCACAAACAATAGCAATAGCGATGAGCGCAAGATGGAGTCCTCCGCGTGAACTGTGAAGATGTGCCGTCAAAAAATATCAGAAAAAATGACTACGCGTGAGTTCGGCTGGGATGCTATCTGATTGAGAGTCGTCAGGGAGCGGGAAAGTGACCCCCTGATTGGAGTGGCGTGGCGGGTGTGCAAAATGATGCACATGCCGGTTTCTTGCGAGGTAACGGGGCGGACGTTACCAAGGTGACTGTCCTTTTCGCGAAAATAAATTAACTTCAATTTATTCATATAGTTATGGGCTAGGTTCCGGTGGTCGCGACATTGCACTTTAATCTTGCGTCAAAACGCGTAAATCGCCTACTATCGGACAGTTGCACGGGATTGCGCCTTACCCTCGGGATTTGGCGAGACTCTTGCATCTTAATCACTAGGCCAACAAATGCCGATAGATACAGCAGGCAAGGGATTGGCCGGCTACGACCGGGGATGGTGAAGTGAAGTACAGCGCCTGTTTTTTTCGTCTCGCAATTTTCTTAGGATTGGCAATGTTGCTGGAAGCGACGAGCATCGCGGCCAGCGTCAACCCCAGCACGGTCGCGCCGCACAAGAAAACTCATAATCTCACGGAAAATCAGCATGCCAAGCGACGCATGCGGACGCTGGCGCGAAGTCGCGCTCCGCGTAGCCACTACGCCGCGGCTGCTTCTACCGGCGCGCATTATGCGGGCAGTGCAACTCGTCATCATTATTACGAGCGATTCCACACTAGTTCTTTCGCCACCGATATTGCTGAAGGTGATATCACGGCGGGTGAGGATCCGATTGTTCGCCAGGCTGCGATCGATGCGCTCGGCAACATGAATGGCACAGTGGTCGCGATCGAGCCAACCAGCGGACGCGTTCTGGCCATGGTCAACCAGCGGCTGGCGCTTTCGAGCGGCGCGCAGCCGTGCTCGACGATTAAGCTTTCAGTTGCTCTTGCCGCTCTCAGCGAAGGCGTGATCGACGAGCAAACACAAGTTTCGCTCGGCGGGCGCAGCCGCATGAATCTCACCGAGGCGCTAGCGCATTCGAACAATGCTTATTTCGAGGCGGTTGGACGCAAGCTTGGTTTTGAAAAAGTTCAGTACTACGCGCATCAGTTTGGTCTGGGCGAACTTGCCGGTTATCACATTCCGGGCGAGCAGGTTGGGGCGTATCCGGAGGAAGAGATTTCGGCGAAGCTCGGCGGCGTGAGCAAGATGTGCTCCTTTGGCGAGGGGATCTCGATGACACCTCTGCAGCTGGGCGCGCTGGTCACGGCGATTTCTAATGGCGGAACGCTTTATTACCTGCAGCACCCGACCAGTCCCGAGGCAGTCGCCAATTTTCAGCCGCGCGTTAAGCGGCATCTCGATATCGAGCCGGTGATTCCTGAACTCTCCGATGGCATGGCCGGAGCGGTTGCGTATGGCACGGCGCGCAGCGTGCGTTTGAATTTTAATGAAGAATCCATTCTGGGCAAGACTGGAACTTGTTCGCACGCGGGCACGCGCTTCGGGTGGTTCGCCTCTTACGCCAATACAGAAGTCGGCCGCATTGTGACGGTTGTTTTTCTGCAGGGTGGACGTCCAACGTTCGGTCCCAAAGCTGCTGAAATTGCGGGCCGCTTGTATCGCAATCTCTACGACCACAACTTCTTTGTGGCCGGAGCGTCGGGAATCGCTCCGTCGGAAGCGGTGCAGAAAGCAAGCAGCGTAACCACGCAGCAGCAGTAAATCCAGAGCCAACCTCAGCGCCTGAAGGCGCAATCAAAACGAAGCTGTCATCGCAGCGCTGAAGCGCTGCGCCACCCAAAATCATCAGATTGCGGTGACTATCGGGTGATTTTGCCAGCTTTCCGTAACTTGCAACTGCTCGGCTTTGCGAGTTCTACTCTGATTTATGGACGAGCAGACTTTCGCTCAATTCTTGAAAATAGCCGGCCACATTGGACATCCGGGCACGGTGGCGGCGGTTGCGTTCGTCATCGCGGCATCTGTTTTTGCGCTTGCGCTGCACGCAAGAAGACCATTGCTGGGCGGCTTCGCGGCCGCGGGAATCATCGTTCTGGGAGTAACACCGTTTGCCGCATCTTCGGTTCTCCAATCGCGCGGCGTCTATCACGTTCAGGTTGTTCTGCTGCGGCCTGATAAATCGGTTGTGGATATTGCCCAGGTGAAAGCTTCGAACGGCGGGGAACTGAAGATGGTGGCGGGAGGATGGGAACTTGATGTGCCGCAGCAAGCCCGGCCGGCCGATGGCAAGGTGACGCTTTCCGCCATAGCGAAGGATGAGTTTATGAAGGGCGAGTCGACGGTCGTTCTGGCTAAGGATTATTACCCTACTGCCACGATTCAACTCGTCGCCGAGACCTCAGCGATGGTTCGCGGAGTTGTAGTGGACGAAGACCTTGGAGTCGTAGCTGGCGCAAGAGTTTCGGTCGGCGATTATCCGGAAGTGGCCGTGACAAACGCGAAAGGCAATTTCGTTCTGCCGGCGCACGCGGGCCAAGGGCAGATGGTTGAGATACGCGCGCAGAAAGGGAATTTGACGGGCCATCTCTCGGCTCCCGCCGGGAAAGTGGTCGAGGTAGTATTGTCGAAATAGTTATTTAACCGGGTTTGCCAAGCCCGGTGTTGTAGCGAACTTGGTCTGCCAGGCATGATGCTCGGTTGCCAGGTGGATGTGGCTGTTGCGCTTCATTTGGCGGGTTCAGACACTTGACGCGCGCCCACGCGAGGACGGCTACGGGAGCGAATAATCGAAGGTCCACGTGTGTTTACCCTGAGCGTCAATATGGATCATGAGCGAGCCAGTGAGTCCGGTCAGTTCTCCAGTGCCGGAATTGGGTACAACCATCACGCTTAGATCTCCCGCGGAGGGGGCGTCACCTTTCATCATGCTGGCGCGGTGCGCGAAGGTGAAACTGCCCTGTCGGCCGTTAAGCTTGCCTGTCATGCGCTCAATAGCAACGTAGGCCATGGAGCCGGTGCTCGCGGTCGAGCCGGTGATCATTTCTCCGTGACTGACGCCTTCGAAGTCACCGTGCCAAGTCTTATCGGATGTGAGCCGAGCAATGTCGTTCGCCTTCTCGAAATCGGTTGGTTCGGCAGGCGTCATCTTGATGTCGAAAGAACCTTTGGCATGGACCACGCGCATCTCCTTTTGGGCTGCGACACTTAGCGCGAGACTCAACACCGCCGCTACTACTGCGAATCTCACTCTCATATCGCCCCCGAAATGCCACTTACAGAATTCTCGATCCGAGCTCGATCATATCCTCTGAGGCCGCTGCGTCTACGAATGCGGCCGCAGCGCCTACCAACGTTGCACAACAGAACGACACTGGAGCATTAAGTCACGAGTGAGTGTTTTCTGGCCGCGGGCGGCTAACGTGGAGCGGCTAGCGCCCTTCCTTCACTTCATCCTTGGCGACTACGCCATCCTTGATGTAGATGATACGGTGCGCGTATTCGGCGATGTCGTGCTCGTGGGTCACGAGGACTATGGTGTTGCCTTCGGAATGCAGGCGGTCGAACAGAGCCATGATCTCGTTGCCGGTTTGCGAATCGAGATTGCCGGTCGGTTCGTCGGCGAGGATGATGGCTGGCCGATTGACGAGGGCGCGAGCAATGGCCACGCGCTGGCGCTGTCCCCCGGAGAGTTCGTTGGGCTTGTGGTTCATGCGGGATTCCATGCCAACCGAGGTGAGTGCGGCTTTGGCGCGTTCGGCGCGCTCATCGGAGGGAACTCCGGCATAGATCAGCGGGAGCTCAACATTGTGGAGCGATGTGGCGCGGGCGAGCAGATTGAAAGTCTGGAAAACGAATCCGATTTCTTTATTGCGGATGCGCGCCAGTTCGTCGTCGTCGAGCTCGCTGACCAGCTGTCCGTTGAGCCAGTATTGGCCTTTGGAGGGCGAGTCGAGACAGCCGATCAAATTCATCAGCGTTGATTTGCCGGAGCCGGACGGGCCCATGATGGCGACGTATTCGTTGCGCTGGATTTGCAGGTTGATGCCGCGCAGGGCGTGCACCTGCTCGGAGCCCATGTCGTAGGTCTTCCACAGATCTTCGGTGGAGATCATGTAGGAGTTGGGCGCGGCCCAATTCGCGGGCTTATCGATTGGGAATACTTCGGCAGTCGCCATTTTGTTCTCCTTATGCGCTTCGGGCTCGGGCACGCACGCTCCTCTAGCCGTTCTATCTTGGACGTTCTAAAGGGTCAGAGGTTAGTTGCGCAGCCCTAAAGGGCTTTCCCCTTGACCTTTTCAGCATCGCTAAAACGACCTGATACAGAACTTAAAGCAACTCCTAAGTACAACGCTAGCTGCTCTCATCTTCTTTCTTCGGGACCGAGTTGTCTATTTTGACGCTGGTTCCGGGCTTTAGCGTACGCAAAACTTTGTAGCTGCCGGTGATGACTTCGTCACCTTCCTGCAGGCCTTTGACGATCTCAATATCGGTGGTGCCGCTGATACCGGTATCGACGGGGACGAATTCAGCTTTCTTGTTGCGGATCACGAACACACCCTGCACTTCTTCTTTCTGCTTGGCGGCATCCACGGGAGCGCTGGTTGCGGCCTGCACATTATTGTTGGCTTTCGCGTCCTTGGGTATGAGATCTGCCTGAGTGCGGACAGTCAGCGCCTGAATCGGAATGCTCAAGACGCTGCTTCGAACCGCGGTTGTAATCTTCGCGGTTGAAGAGAGGCCGGGGCGAAGATCGGGCGGCGGATCATTCAAAGTCACAACGACTTTGAAGTCTTTCGCCTCTTCGCTGGTAGAAGTCGCTTGCGACGTGGCCACGCCGGTCGAGCGCACGATGGCATTGTCGCCAATTTCGCTGACCACACCGTGGAAGACCTTGCGAGGGATGGCGTCGATGGTTACGTCGGCGGGTTGGCCGAGACGAACGTTGACGATATCGGTTTCATCCACCTTGACCTCGGAGGTGATCACGGACATGTCGGCGAGCGTCATCAGCGTGCTGCCGGGAGAATTCTGAATTCCGATGACGACCGTCTCGCCTTCGCGGACGGGAAGATTGGTGATGACGCCGTCAAATGGCGCTTCGTAGGTGGTCTTTTGCAGCACGTCGGAGACGCGCGTGAGATTGGCCTGATTCTGCGAGATGTGTTTATCGGCGGAATCTTTTTGTGCCTTGGCTTGCGCGACCTTGGCTTGGGCCTGCGCCAATCCAGCGTCAGCCATCTCCCACGCAGATTTCTTGATGTCGTAATCCTGTTTGGCGATCAGAGCCGCGTTGTAGAGGCCTTGGGCACGCACCCAATCGAGCTTGGCGTGTTCAGCATCGGATTTCGCGCGGTTTAAATCCGCGAGCGAGGTATTCAAAGCAGCATCGGCAGCAATGGCATCGGTCTCAGCAGCCTGCACCGAGGCGCGCGTGGCGTTGACGTCGGCCGAGGACTGAACGTTTTCCAGCTGCGCCAGCAACTGACCTTTCGTCACGCGGTCGCCTTCCTTGACGTGCAGCTTGATGATCTTGCCGAAAGCGTTGGCTCCGATATTGACATAGGTCTTGGGCTTGATTTCGCCTGACGCGCTGACAATCGAGGCGAGGTTCTGCTTTTGTACTTTGCCGGTCTGCACCGTTACAAGGTTCTTCCGACTCTGGTAAACGGTGACGGAGACAATAACGACTAGCGCCAGGCCGGCGCCAACGCCAATCACTACTTTCTTCCAGGTCTTCATGATGGTTTACGTATCTCGGAAACAGCTGTGAATCCCGGGGTTTATGAATTTCGATCTTCAATCTCGCGTTCTGGCTATCAAACGGCGAGAACGCACCTCGATCGTTCGTCAGTAGGTACGCTCAGAGGAGAAGCAAAGTTCCCAATTTCCGCGAAACACAGGGATTCCCTTAGTACTCCGGTTGGCATACTTATGGAAGACCGGCTGGCGCGATCCATTATATCGTGCCCGCAGTATCGAGCCCAAGGCTGGTCTCGCTCGGCGTGTGCTGGCAACGTTTTGTCCGCGGCGGCCTTCCCAGGTCCGACCGAGACATCGTGACGGGATACGCAAGACGAGGATTCTTAAGGGATTTACTAGCCCGCTTCCGCTTCAGAAATCTTTTCGCGGCAGGCCACTTCTCCTTGCCTTGTTGTATCCAATGAACATAGAATTAGGCAACTGGTGTTTCTCAAGAGGTTGGCCTTCCTATGTTCTCTGCAGGTTTCTTGAATCGTTGTTCGGCAGTGATGCTGGCGGGTACGATGTCGCTTTGTATTGGCGCCATGTCTCAGGCTCAGGACAAGGACGCTAAAGACTCTGACAATAATGGTGCGGCTGCCCAGGGAAGCCAGGTCGATCCGCTCAAGCGTCCGATTCCCGATAAGCAGAGAAAGGCCAATGCCAAGGCACTGAGGATCGAGTTAAGCAAGACCTACCGAAAATGGCTCGATGAGGACGTACGCTGGATCATCACCGACCAGGAAAAGTCCGCGTTCATGCAGCTCTCGAACGACGAAGAGCGCGATCAATTCATTGAGGCGTTCTGGCAGCGTCGCGATCCCACACCCGACACCGAAGAGAATGAGTTCAAAGAAGAGCACTACCGGCGCATCGCCTATGCCAATGAGCATTTCGCCGCTGGCATTCCTGGCTGGAAGACCGATCGCGGGCGCATGTATATCGTGTTTGGACCGGCGGATGAGATTGACTCCCACCCCTCGGGCGGTAGTTATGAGCGGCCGATGGAAGAAGGCGGCGGCGAAACTTCTACCTTCCCGTTTGAAACCTGGCGTTATCGCTACATCGAGGGCATCGGGCAGGAAGTGATGATTGAGTTCGTCGACACTTGCATGTGCGGCGACTATCACATGACGCTTGATCGATCAGAGAAAGATGCATTGAAGTACACGCCGAATGCTGGCCTGACGCTGTATGAACAGATGGGCATGGCGAACAAGAGCAGCCGCTTCACTAGCGGCGGTCTCGAGCAACTGGGTGCGGGACCTTTCACTCAAGATTTGCAGTCGAAGCAATTCGACCGCTTGGAGCAGTTCGCCAAATTGCAGGCTGCGCCCGCGGTGAAATTTAAAGATCTGGAAGAAGTGGTCAGCCATAAGATCAGCGTCAACCTGATGCCCTTTGATGTTCGCGCGGATTTCGTGAGGGTTACCGGCGACACGGTGCTGGTTCCGGTTACGATTCAGATCAAGAACCGCGACATCACTTTTCAGAACAAGGAAGGGATCGAACGCGGGACGGTCAATATTTTCGGCCGCGTGACCACGCTCACGGGCAAGATTGTGCAGACCTTTGAAGACACCGTGCAGGTCGACGTGCCAGTGGAACTCCTGCCGAAGACGGCTGAAAATTCTTCGGTGTACTGGAAGGCCCTGCCGTTGCGCATGAGCCAGAATCGCTACCGTCTGGACATTGTTGTGAAGGATGTCAACGGAGACCGCACCGGCAGTTGGGAGCGCGCGATTGTGATTCCCGATTTCAGCGAAGATAAGTTGAGCAGCTCGACCCTCATCATCGCCGACCAGATGGAACCGGTCGCGACGAAGAACGTGGGCACTGGCAACTTCGTGATTGGGACTACGAAAGTGCGGCCGCGGGTGGCATCGTCCGACGGCAAGCCAATATCCTTCAAGCGCAATCAGAAGCTGAATTTCTGGATGCAGGTTTACAATCTCAGCGTGGACGAAAAGACTCATAAACCTTCGGCCACAATCGAGTACAATGTCACCGACGCCAGCAACAAGGCGGTCATCCACACGGTCGAGTCGACCGACACAATGGGGAATGTGGGCGACCAGGTTACGCTGCAAAAGACACTTTCTGCCGCGAACCTGCAGCCGGGATTGTACAAGATCGAGATCAAGGTGAACGACAACCTTTCCAAGCAGACGGTCGGGCCGACGGCGACTTTCGCTGTCGAGTAAACGGCAGCCTGGTTCCCAGAGGTGGTGGGCGAGATGTTTCAAAAGCTCGGGTTCCGCGTAATCGTCGCTGTTGTAGCCGTTCTTGCGCCTCTGCCGTGCTTATCCGGCAACGCCTTCGGCGCAGTCCCGGGTGCGATATCCGGATACGTTCGCGATGGCAGTGGTACGCCGCAAATGGGTGCGGCGGTGGAAGTTCTCGGTTCGACCGCCCAGGCGTTGAAGGCTTTCACGTTGAAGGTCTTTACCGATGACCATGGTTTTTACTCCGTATCGAGTCTGCTTCCCGGAACCTACAGCGTCAAAGTAAGCGCGCCTTCTTTCTTGCCCACGCTGCGCGAAAAAATCGGTGTACGCCCGGGCGCCCGGCTGATGGTGAACGTAACCTTGACTTCGCTGTTCGAGGCCATCCAGTTGGTGCCGCTGCGTGGCGGGGTTGACGATGACGATTGGAAGTGGACGCTGCGTTCCGTTGCCAATCGGCCAATTCTGCGAGTGCTTCCAGATGGCACCACGGTCGTGGAGCAGGGCGGTGACCCTCATCACGGTTTGAAAGGCGCGGTCACACTGCTAGGCGGTTCTCCCAGCCAGGGCTTTGGCAATCCCTCCGATATGACGGCGGGTTTTGCGGTCGAACGCTCGCTCTTATCCACGGGTACCCTTCGACTAAATGGCAATCTTGGTTATGACGCCGACGGGCAGGGGATACCCGCCGCGGTTTTGCGCACTACCTACACCAATCGCTTCAACGGCGTCTTCGAGCCATCGATCGCGATCACGGCGCTCCGGTTGAATTCGCCGGACGCGAACACCATGCCCGACGACTCGCTGCAAGCGCTGTCAGTGACCAGTTCCGATCGCGTTGTCTTTGGGGACCGGGTAGAGATAAAACTCGGGAGCGAATTGCAGACGATTCAGTTCATGGGGCGTGTGCGCGCGTTTAAGCCGTTCGGGTCCGCCGATCTGCACCTCACGCCGAATACCGTCGTGGAATATCAGTACGCGAGTTCAGTTCCGAATATGGGCGTGGAGAATCGCCTGGGGGATGGTTTCGAATCTACTTCGGCGGATTTGAGCGAGACCGCGCCGCGAATGAGCATCACGGATTACACGCCCGCGGTGGAGAAGGCGCATCATCAAGAAGTATCGCTCTCGCAGCGGGTCGGTGCGACGAGTGTGCAGGTGGCGTTCTATTCGGATCACCTCGTCGACCCTGTGCTGACCGGGATAGGGGAGATGATTGCCGCCGGAAATAGCGCCGAATTCGGGAACGTGCTGCCCGATGTTTACTCTGGCACCTTCAGCTACCAGGGAAATGATTTCACCAGCGAGGGCATGCGCGCGGTGCTGCAGGAGAAGATCAACTCAGATCTCGCCGCGACGTTGGAGTATTCCTATGGAAACGTGCTCGATCTGTCGCGGCCCGATGTGCAATTGCAGGACGCGCGCGAGTGGATTCGCGCCGAGCGGCGACAGGCGTTCGCGGCAAAGTTCAGCGGAGCGATTCCGCGCGCGAAGACCCACTGGACTGCCTCGTATCGCCACACGGGCGGCCGCGTCCTGACCCCAGTTGATCTTTTCGATACCTCGCCGGGTCAGTCGTATCCCTATCTAAATGTCTGCGTGCGGCAACCGATTCCCGCCAGATTTTTTGCCGGTCACCTGGAAATTCTCATGGACCTGCGAAATCTGCTCGCGCAGGGCTACGTGCCCGTCATGGCACGGGACGGACGAACTCTTTATTTGGTGCAGTCGGCTCGCTCAGCCCGCGGCGGCGTGGCTTTCAGCTTTTGATCATCCCTGTCTCCTCTTTTCTGATGATCACTTCCATCACTTCTTTGTGTGAAGTTAGCCACTGATCTTTAGCGCACACTCGTTTATAATTCCGCGATCTTACAAGAACCTGTAGTTGTGGACGCGAAGCGGCGGTTTCGCTTCGCGCCGCGGTGACTCGCGCTGAAGGAGAACAACGGATGAATCTGCGAAAGATGTTGCTGGTGGTGGCGGTGCTGGCCGGGACGGCGTTTGGTCAAAGCTTCCGCGGGGGCATTCTGGGAACGATCAGCGATGCGAGTGGCGCGTCCGTCGCCGGGGCGAAGGTCACCGCCGCCAATACCGACAACGGCCTGCTTCGCGAAAGCGTAACTGACGCGGAAGGCAACTACAGTTTTAGCGAACTGCCGCTGGGCAAGTATTCGATCACGGCGACAAAGCAGGGTTTCCGCACGCAGACAGCGACGAACATCGAAGTAGCGGTCGAGGGTCCGCAACGCGCGAACCTCAC
>JBEKXO010000090.1:0-16838 GCA_049511995.1 Terriglobales bacterium | reverse complement strand
GTTCAGCAACCCGGTGCAGCGCCACAAAATTCCCCTGGCGGTATTCGCTGTTCAATCCCATCGCCAACACTCCGACAGCAATCCAGTACGCGGCTTTATTCGCATCCATGGTCGTCCTCACTGTGGAATTGGACGAACGGCGAGAAAAAAGGTCAACCAGACAAAACATGCAATCTACAGCGCAGAATGACCCTGGCCCTAGGCCGGAGCGACGGGTTTGGCCACCGTGTCGAGCCTTTGCAGGATGATGGGTCCGAGTTGCGAAACGCTGCCCGCCCCAAGGGTTAGAATCATGTCCCCCGGTTGTGCCAGCGCGGAAACCGCGGCAACAGCATCCGCGGTGGAACGAGCATACGTGACACTCCGCTTCCCTGCCCCGGCAATCCGGTTGGCGAGAACATCGGCGGTAATACCCTCAATCGGCTTCTCGCTCGCCGGATAAATATCAAGCACGCAAAGCGTATCCGCGTCGCCGAACGCCGTGGCAAAGCCGTCCATCAGATCGCGGGTGCGTGTAAAGCGGTGCGGTTGAAAGATCACGTGCACGCGGCGAAATCCGCACTGCCGAGCTGCGGCCAATGTGGCTCGTATCTCGGTAGGATGGTGCCCGTAGTCGTCAATTACGCTGACGCCTCCTGCTTTGCCCCTAAGCTGAAAGCGGCGATCAACGCCGCGAAAGCCGTCAAGCGCGGAGCGAATCTGCTCCACCGAAATATCGAGTACCGTGCCCACCGCAATTGCCGCCGTCGCGTTCAACACATTGTGCGCGCCCGGCACACGCAGCGTGAACTCTCCGAGATCGTCTTCCTTGTAAGTCACCCGAAATTGCGACAGCGGACCGTGATCACCGGCTCGGCGCGATTCATGTCGCGACGGTTCTACACCGATCAGAAAATCCGAGCCCGGGCTGGTTCCGTACGTAGTCACTCGCCGATGAATACGCGGCAGCAGGCGCCGCAGCGCCGCATCATCATTGCAGCCGACGACGGTGCCATAGAACGGAACCCTCTCCATAAATTCCAGAAACGTCCGGCGCACATCGCGCATATCGCGGTAGCAATCCATGTGTTCGCGGTCGATGTTCGTAACCACCGAGAGAATCGGCGACAGTTTTAGAAACGACCGGTCACTTTCATCCGCCTCGGCGACCAGATATTGCGATTTGCCGAGGCGCGCGTTCGAGCCCATCGCATCGACGCGCCCGCCGACAACCACCGTCGGATCGAGGCCGCCCGCCGCCAGCACCGCGGCAATCATCGAAGTCGTTGTCGTCTTCCCATGCATGCCGGCAACGGCGATGCCATATTTCATCCGCATCAACTCGGCCAGCATCTCGGCTCGCTGAATTACGGGAACATGCAAACGCCGCGCTTCGGCAACTTCCGGGTTATCGACTGCGATTGCAGAACTGGTGACGACCACGTCCGCTCCAACGATATTCGAGGCGGAGTGCCCTTCGAAAATCGATGCGCCAAATGTAGCGAGGCGCTTAGTCACCGCGGAATTTTTCAGGTCCGAGCCAGAAATCTGGTAGCCAAGATTCAGCAGCACTTCGGCAATTCCACTCATGCCGATGCCGCCAATCCCGACGAAATGTATGCGCTGAATCTTGCCGAACATAGAAACCGATGATAGACCATGTGACCGCAGAGAACGCCGAGAACGCGGAGTCAAGCCTTAACCAGATCCCACGAGTTTCTCAGCGCACTCTGCGATCTCTGCGGTTCACGGGGTTCATTCCGGACAAGCGAGCTTTCTGACCATCTCCGCGATCTCCTCGACCGCCTTAGGATGTGCCAAAGATTTCGCCGCAGCCGACATGCTCCGCAGCCGGGCGTCGTCGCCGATCAAAGCAGCAATCGTCTCGACCAGATAAGCCGCGCCCAGATTGCTCTCTTCCACCACCACCGTCGCGCCCGCCCGTTCCAGCGCGCGCGCATTCACGTTCTGATGATCATCGGCCGCAGCCGGAAATGGCACGAAAATCGCCGGCTTCCCCGCGGCTGTAATCTCGGCTGCGGTTCCCGCTCCCGACCGGCAAACGAGCAGATCGGAGCGTCCGAATGTGCCCGGCATATCGTCGATGAACTTGTGAACTTCGCCCGAAATCCCAGATTGCTGATAGGCGGCCAGCACCCGATCATAATCGCGCTGCCCTGTCTGATGAATGATGTGGATGCCGGGAACCTTCGCTCGCAAGCCGGGCAGCGACTCAATCATCGCCTGATTGATGGCGCGCGCGCCCTGGCTGCCCCCAAAGACCAGCAGTGTAGGGGTGCCGCCAACCTTCGGACCAATAGAAAAGAACGCACCGCGCACCGGAACACCTGTGACTTTGCAGTGAGGAAAATAGCGGCAGGTTTCTTCAAAGTGCACCGCCGCCGCCGAAACCCAGCGCGCGATCATTCGGTTAGCAAATCCTGGCACAACATTCGGCTCAAATGCCAGAGTGGGCAGCCGCCGCCGAATCGCAGCCACCATAGCAGGTCCGGAGGCGTAGCCTCCGACTCCAATCACCACTTCGGGATCAAATTCCGAAAGCATCCGTGAGGAAGCAGCGATGGCACGCGGCAGGTCGAACATCGTCTTCACGCGCGTCATCAAGCTGACATTTTTCAGCGCGCCGACCTGAATCAACTCGAGTCGGAACCCTGCCTGCGGCACCAACCGCGTTTCGATTCCGCGAGCGGTCCCGATGAAAAGAATCTCAGCGTCGAATTGTTTCTTGAGTTGCTGGGCGATGGCGAGCGCCGGAATCACGTGACCGCCAGTGCCTCCGCCCGCGATAATGATGCGCATGAAATCCGGTTCCTAAGGCTCAGCGCGTCTCCTGAACCTGCCCCGCCAACTCGCGCAGCGACTTCTCATACGGCGCACGCGCAATCCCACGCTCAGTAACAATCGCCGTCACATACTTCGCCGGCGTCACGTCAAACGCCGGATTCTCGATTCCAACTCCATCCGGCGTCATCTGCCTTCCGCCAATGTGCGTCACTTCTCGCGCGCTGCGCTGCTCAATCGGAATCTTGCTGCCGTCGGGCGTGTCGAGATCGACGGTCGAAATCGGCGCGGCTACATAAAACGGAATGCCGTGCTCTTTGGCCATTACCGCAACTGTGTAAGTGCCGACTTTGTTGGCAACGTCTCCATTGGCGGCGATGCGGTCGGCGCCGACGACGATCGCTCCAATCTTGCCCTGCTGCATCATCACTCCGGCCATGTTGTCGGAGATGACAGTCGTGGGAATGCCATCTTTCATCAACTCCCACGCAGTCAGTCGCGAGCCCTGCAGAAAAGGTCGCGTCTCATCGGCATAAACATGAATCTTCTTGCCCGCTTCAACGGCCGCGCGGATTACGCCCAGCGCGGTGCCATAACCAGCAGTCGCGAGCGCCCCGGCATTGCAGTGCGTAAGCACCCCTCCGCTCGACGGCATGAGGGTTGCGCCGTGGCGTCCCATGGCCTGGTTGGCGGCGATGTCTTCGGAGTGCATCCGCTGCGCCTCTTCGATCAGTGCTTGCTTGATTTGCGCAATTGGGCGAATGCGAAGAGTTTCAAATCTCTCCTGCATGCGGCGAATTGCCCAAAACAAATTCACTGCGGTAGGCCGCGTCTGCCGTATTGCCTCGCAGACCTGATCAAACTCTTTCTTGAGATCGGCGACATTCTCGGCTTTGGAATTCTTCACGCCCAGCGCAATACCCATGGCAGCGGCCACGCCAATCGCGGGCGCTCCGCGCACGACCATGTTGCGGATCGCATCAGCGACCTGCTGGTGCGTGCTACAGGTTACATACACTTCTTCCGTAGGCAGCTTCGTCTGATCGATGAAGACTACGCCGCGAGTTGTCCATTCAAGTGTCTGAATCATGAGTTGATCGTGAGTCGCCCTTGGTAGGGAGCCGCAAGTCGTTAGTCGTTAGCTGATTGCTGAGTGCTGAATGCTGATTGCTAAAGCGCTAACTGTTAACTGCCAAGTGCTCCTTCCGCACATCCACCGCAGTAAAGATCGAAATAAAATTCGCCGGTGCGGCGGCCTTCTCCACATTCGGACGCCCGTGAGCATCCTGCCGTTCGACCAGGCACATCACTCCTACTATTTCGAAGCCGAATTCTCGTGCCGCTTCGATCGCCTGCACGGTCGACGACCCCGTCGTGCACACATCGTCGACAATCACCACGCGAGTGCCCTTTTCGCGGAAGCCTTCAATACGCTGGCCGGTACCATGCCGCTTTTCCGACTTGCGCACAAGGAAGCCATGCATCTTGCCGCTAGTAACGGCTACGGCCACGACGATTGGGTCGGCGCCCATCGTCAATCCGCCAATGGCGTCAGCCTCCCAGCCCTGCTCGCGAATCTGATCGAGAAAGACCTCGCCGACCAACTGCGCGCCGCGAGCATCGAGCGTCGTACTTCGGCAATCAATGTAATAGTCGCTCGTGCCGCCGGACGACAGCTGAAAGTCGCCCAACCGAAACGACTTCCGCGCCAGCATCTCGAGGAGCTCTTGTCGCGCAGTAGACATAAATTTCTACGATAGCAGAAAGACAGTTCTCGGTTCTCGGTTCTCAGTAATCCTCCATTCGGGAACTGAGAACTGAGAACCGGGAACTCAGAACTTTTATTGACTTAGTTTCTCCAGATGCCGAAACCCATCCGTCGCGGCAAACATAGCAACCGTAATCGTTCCGTTGTATGCCATGTGGATGAGAACGCCCGATGCCACAGAATTTGTTTTGGCTCGCACCAGAGTAAGAACGACGCCAACCAGAAAAATCACCAGCACCGGTCCCCACGAAAACATCAGTTGCATTCCGTGCAGCGCCGCGAAACCGAGCGCCGTCAGAAAAACCGCTACCGGCAGCCCAAGGCTGCGCGCGAGCACGGGGTAAAGAAAGCCGCGAAAAAAAAGTTCTTCCATCAGCGGCGCGAGTGTGACGCTGAGAATGCTGAGAGCCCACGCTTCTGCGGTCGTTTGAAAAAAACTGTCGATCGGCAATTCTTTCGGAATCGGCAAGAAATGGGCGAGGACTTGCAAGGCAACCGAGAGAACGACACCGCCCAACAAGCAAGCGGCAAACACGCTGCGTGGCGGCCAGTTCCAATGAATGGCCGCGAGAAAATCTGGACGGTGACGCTCTCGCGTCACGAGAACGTACATATAACCGAGGATAAGCAGGTAGGCCAGGGATTGTCCGGCAACAACGACCAGGGGAATGCGAGCAATTTCGCCAAGACTCCGGTGTGGGTAGATCCCGACGCGAGCGACAAGCATCGCTATAAACACTCCGACAAAGAGCGCCGCTATAGTAAGGAAGGTTAGTCGGAGAACGTCCCAGCCATTCCACGCCGGATCGGCCGGTGTAGGAGCAACGGCAGGCTGGCTGCTGGAAATATCCCCCGGGCTGAAAGGGATTTCAGCATCGTTCCGAGCAACAGTATTCGCCGATGGACGCTCATCTTGAATGAACGAGGGCGCCGGTCCTTCGATTGGCTGTTCCGTCGGCCTCGAACCGAGAGCTGGCGTAGCGGTTTCCGGGCGCTCATCGGGAGAAACACTCACGCGCGCTCTCCGGTTCCCGTGGGCGCGAGTTCGCCGTTAGCCGAGCCGCCTCTTTCCAGCGCGAGTTTCTCTGACTCGTTCTTCGCCAACCCATTTTTTGCCGATCCGTTCCTGGTCGGGCCGTTCTTCGCCGACCCATTTCGAGCCGACGCATCGAAATACGCAGTCAGCGCCTGACCTGTATAAGATTTCTTTACCCGCGCAATTTGTTCGGGAGTGCCCTGCGCCACAACGCGTCCGCCTTCTTCTCCACCTTCGGGACCGAGATCGACGATCCAGTCGGCATTTCGAATCACGTCCAGATTATGCTCGATGATGATGACCGTGTTGCCGAGATCGGTCAGGCGGTGCAGCACGTCGAGCAACTTGCGCACATCGTCGAAGTGCAATCCGGTGGTTGGCTCGTCTAATAGATAGAGAGTTTTCCCCGTCTGGCGCTTGCTCAGTTCCCGCGCGAGCTTAATGCGCTGCGCTTCGCCTCCAGAAAGTGTGACCGCAGATTGACCGAGGTGAATGTATCCGAGCCCGACATCGACCAGCGTTTGCAGCTTCTGCCTCACCTGCGGAATATTCTCGAGAATCGGAAGCACGTCCGACACCGGCATCTCGAGCAGATCGGCGATGGAGTAGCCGTTGTAGCGCACTGCCAGCGTCTCGTGGTTATATCGCCGTCCGCCGCAGACCTCGCATTGCACGTACACGTCGGGCAGAAAGCTCATTTCGATGCGGCGCTGGCCCTCGCCCTGGCACGCCTCGCAGCGTCCGCCGGACACGTTAAAGGAAAAGCGACCAGGCTTGTATCCGCGCTCGCGTGATTCCGGCAGCATGGCATAGAGGTCGCGAATCGCCGAAAAAATTCCGGTGTAAGTCGCTGGATTCGACCGCGGAGTCCGGCCAATCGGCGATTGATCGATGCGAATAACCTTGTCGATCAACTCCGCTCCCGTGATCGCCTTGTGTGTGCCGGGCTCTTCGCGCGAACGATAAAGTTGCTTCGCGAGCGCGCGATACAGAATGTCATTGACCAGCGTCGACTTGCCCGAACCGGAAACGCCCGTCACCACCGTCATCACGCCGAGCGGAAAGACCACATCGAGATTTTTGAGGTTATTTTCGCGCGCCCCAAGAATGGCAATCGCTTTCCCATTCGGACTGCGACGCTCGGACAGCATCGCAATCTGCTGCCGTCCGGCAATGTAGGCGCCGGTCAGCGAGTCTGGCGAGTCCATGATCTCGGCGGGCGTACCGCTCGCGACCAGAGCGCCGCCATGCCGGCCAGCGCCGGGACCGAGATCGATGACGTAGTCGGCGCGGCGAATTGTTTCTTCATCGTGCTCGACAACCAGCACTGTATTGCCCAAGTCGCGTAAGTTTTCCAGTGCGGCCAGCAGCCGCCCATTGTCGCGATGGTGCAGTCCGATCGACGGCTCGTCGAGCACGTAGAGAACGCCGCGCAGCTTCGATCCGATCTGCGTGGCGAGGCGAATCCGCTGCCCTTCCCCACCCGAAAGCGTAGCCGCCGAGCGCCCCAGTGAAAGGTAGCCGAGTCCAACGTTGTGGAGGAACTCGAGGCGCTCGATAATTTCGTGCAGGATCCGCCCAGCGATGGTCAGTTCCCGGCCGGTTAGTTTGATCTTCTGCGCGGCATCGAGAGCGCGCGCGATTGGAAGGCTCGTGAATTCGGCGATCGACATGCCATTTACCTTGACCGCCAGGCTCTCCGGACGCAGCCGCCTGCCGTGGCAAATCGAACATTCCGTCGCCGACATAAAGTCGAGTAGATAATCGCGATACGTGTCGGAGGTTGAGGCTTCGAGATTCTGCCGAAGATGTCCGAGAATTCCGAAAAATCCCGTTTTGCCTCCGCGTGAAGGCTCGCCGTTCAGCAAAATGTTCTGGATCTTGTCAGGGAACTTTTCGAACGGCGTGGCCAAATCGAAACCGTAGGCCTCGGCCACCAACCGTAAGCCGTGAATCAAATTCTGCGATGCCGAACCCGGCCCCAATCCGCCATCCAGCAACGGCTTCGACCAATCGACGACCACCTTCCCAGGATCGAGATCGTAGCGGCTGCCAAGGCCGTGGCATTCCGGGCAAGCGCCATAAGAACTGTTGAACGAAAACGAGCGCGGCTCCAGTTGTGGAACGCTGATACCGCAGTCAGGACAGGCGAGCCGCGACGAATAGAGAGTTTCGTCGCCGTTGACGACGGCGACCAGCACCAGCCCGCCGCCAAGTTTCATAGCCAGTCCAACCGACTGTTCGAGCCGATGTTCAATTCCCGGCTTGACCAGCAGGCGATCGACAACGACTTCGATGGTGTGATTTTTGCGCTTATCGAGTGCGAGATCATCTTCGAGATTGACCAACTCGCCATCCACGCGGGCACGCGAAAAGCCATGCTGGACGAGCTTCTCCATCTCCTTCTTGAATTCGCCTTTGCGCCCGCGAACGATCGGCGCCATGATCATGACCCGGTCGTCAGGGGTGAGCGACATGACGCGCTGCACGATCTGCTCGGCAGACTGGCGAGTGATCGGCTTGCCGCAGCTTGGGCAATGGGGCACGCCGATTGACGAGTAAAGCAGGCGAAGGTAATCGTAGATCTCAGTAATCGTGCCCACGGTCGAACGCGGGCTGCGGCTGGTCGTCTTCTGCTCGATCGAAATCGATGGACTGAGCCCGTCAATCGAATCCACGTCCGGCCGCTCCATCTGGTCGAGAAACTGGCGTGCATAAGCGGACAAAGTTTCAACATAGCGCCGCTGGCCTTCGGCATAAATCGTGTCAAACGCAAGCGAGGATTTCCCGGAGCCGCTCAGACCCGTAATCACCGTCAAAGTATTACGAGGAATCTCGACGTCAATATTTTTCAGGTTGTGCTGGCGCGCGCCGCGCACCGTTATGCGAGTGATGGCCATTTACCGATTACTTTATGGACTTCCGTAACGTGGACGGGTCCTAAGAAATGTTGGAGAGTGGAAATACGCAGTCCGCTTCCCGTATCTTATTTGTTAACAGGATCGGGGGTCAAATGCGGATAAAGTAAAACACTTGCATCCGGGCTTTACCGGTAAGGGCCATTATTGTGAACACGATTTTTGTAGCTTTTTTACTCGGCAGTACTGCACTTTTAACCGTTCTTTTGGGCGTTTTTGGCGCGTATTGCGCGGTTTGCGGGGTTTTAGCCGCTGTTAACCCGTCCCGTCCGTCTCCTGCTCTCTCCAGATTAGTTCCAAATCGTGGCCACGCCAGCGGCGACTAAGCCCCGCTGCTGCCAACTTTCTACCAAGCATCATGATCCCCGCTGGGCGTGTCAGCTATTGCGGCGGCTGAGGCGGCTGTTGGGGAGCGGTGACCGGGCCGCCGGGCGGTTGTTGCCGCCGCAGCATATCAAGAATCTGCTCAGGCGTCTTCGGACCGGCGTTCGGCTGATTCGGATCCGCCGCTTGCGGCTGCTCCTGCACATTGGCATTGGCACTGCCGCCATTCATGTCCGGCTGCGCGGGCTGCGGCTGGTCGTCAGCCTCATCCGCCGCATCCTGATCGTCATCTTTACTATCGTCTTCCGCGGCTGCTTGACCGTTGCCAGGTTGTCGCGGCGGCTGCGTAACCTGGCCCCGATTGAAAATGGGGTTCGGAGACATCGGTCTCGCGCTTGGGGGCACCGGCGGCCCCGCCGGCTGGGCAACCGGCTCCGGACTATTCTGATAGGGGACGGCGGAAGCTGTCTGCGTTTCTCCTGGCGACGCCGTTTTAGTTGTGAGAATCACGCTCGAAACCGCGGTGGGATCCGAACTTGATCCAAGCATCACGTAGTTAAACGAGGAGCCGTTCAGCAATCCCACCAAAACGTCTCGCGGCGCGCCCGGTCCGAGGCTTGTTACCACTCGCTCATTCGCCGCCGAACCCTGCGGAATCTCAATCGAAGCCCCAGTCAGCTGGCGCACCTGGCGCAAGATTTCGCCGAGCGTCGAATTTTGCGCCGAAATGCTCAGCAGGCCGCCTTGGAAACTAACCTTCGCTGGCGTCGTTGGAATCTGATCCATCGGCAGTTGACTCAGCGGACCGCCCGGCAATGGCGGCAACTCAACTGGCTTCTGCGCTTTCGGTGCCTTATGCGACTTGTGGTGCGGAGCGGCAGCAGGTGCGGCAGGGGGCGCAGTCTCTTGAGCGTGGAGCGCCGAGACATAAAAAGCTGGCGCGGCCACCAACACCCCCAGCGCAATCCAATTTTGTACCTTCGCCATCAAAGTATTTTCGATTCCCACAAGCGGCAAAGTGAGCCCCTTCGCCACTACCTCAACCTTAATTTTACCACCCCTAGTAGAACGCCATCGGACCATATTTCTTGCGTGTCTATAACGAAAGACCCACTCCATTGCCGGCCCCCGCAAGCATTAGAATGACCTTGACTCGCGGAGCGCGTAAAATGCCAGCGGAGGTTTCCCCGTGCGCACAGCTTCCACAACGATTCGGACTCGATGGTGCTCCCTATGCCTGGGGTTGCTGCTATCGGTTACATCGTCTCTTGCGCAAACCTGCCAGAGTGCCGCCGATATGGATGCCGCAACACGAACCGCGCTCGAGGCTACCGCGAAGCGCTATTTCGAAATGGCGATCCACGGCGATACCGCAGGTCTCAAACAGAATGCGATTCCGAGTTTGGCCGGCAGCTTTGCCGGCGTCGAAGGCGCAATCAAAGAGAACCAAGCCGCGCTCACCGGCGCACAAGCCACCCTAAGGCCGCCTTTTCTACTGAGCGCCGATGGCCCGCAGCCCCTCCCACATGTTGAATTTCTTTGCGGAGTATTCGGGCGCGAAGGGCAAACCAAGGATAGCGCCGTCTTCGTCCTGAATAATTTGCCGCCCGGCAAGTACGGCGTCGCCGTTCTCGACGTAACCGGCGGCCAATCTCCCATGACCCTGACCATGATCCTTCAGCAGATGGGTACCGACTGGAAGCTAGGCGGCTTTTACGCCAAATCCTCGCAAACCGCCGGGCACGATGCCGCATGGTACCTGCAGCGCGCCCGCGATTTCAAAGCGAAGTCGCAGATGCACGATGCGGAGTTGTATTACCTTGAAGCAATCGCCCTATCCACGCCGGTGGATTTTATGAGCACTCTCTCCACCGACAAACTCTACGACGAGGCCAAGTCCGCCCAAACCCCCGATTTCCCCGCGAATGGAAACGCCATGGATCTGAGCGCGGGCGGCAAGACCTATCACATCACCGAAGTCTTTCCTCTGGCCGTCGGCAACGATCTGGACGTGGTCGTGAAATATCAGTCTCCCGACATATCAGACACATCACGCACATTTCAGGAGAACACCGCCCTGATCAAGGCGCTCGTAGCCAAGTTCCCAGAGCTACGAGGAGCCTTCGGAGGAGTTGTGGCGCGGGCAGTCGATCCTTCCGGCCACGACTATGGCACGCTGCTGTCCATGAAAGACATAAAGTGAGCGGATAGAACTATCTATTCATTGAGTCATTGAATCGTTGAGGGCGCGGATTCCGACTCTTAATGATTGAATAACTCAATGGCTAAATGATTCAATCGCTCCCCAGTTGCCATCCCTCCCCCGCAGGACTACTATTTTTCAGGGTCACTTCGCAACAATTTCTCGCACGATCTCGTCCCAAGGAGGATGTATGGGAATCGCAGTTTCTCCGATCCAGATTGATTCTCGCGTCAGCGACTTCATTGCCAAACCGCGCAAAATGTTGATCAACGGCAAGTGGGTGAATGCCGCGTCGGGTAAGACCTTTCCAACCTATAATCCCGCCACCGGAGAAGTATTGGCCCACGTCGCCGAAGGCGATCGCGCCGATATCGATGCCGCGGTAAAAGCGGCGCGGCGCGCATTCGATAGCGGCCCCTGGTCGCGCATGACGGCGTCAGAACGCGGTCGGCTCATCTGGAAGCTGGCTGATCTGCTGGAAGAACACGTCGAAGAATTGGCGACCTTGGAAACATTGGACAACGGCAAGCCTCTCTCGGTAGCGCGCGCAGCCGACGTCCCGCTAGCCGTTGAAATGTTCCGTTACATGGCCGGATGGGCGACCAAACTTGAAGGGACAACCATCCCCCTCTCCGTGCCTTACACTCCGGGCGCGCAATATCTGGCCTACACTTTGCGTGAACCGGTCGGCGTCGTCGGGCAGATTATTCCCTGGAACTTTCCGCTTCTTATGGCGGCGTGGAAGTTGGCGCCGGCGCTGGCTTGCGGATGCACAGTGGTCTTGAAACCGGCCGAACAGACGCCGCTCTCCGCCCTGCGTCTCGGCGAACTGATTGGTGAAGCGGGATTCCCCGACGGCGTGGTTAACGTTGTGCCCGGATACGGCGAGACGGCGGGCGCGGCCTTGGCAGCCCATGACCAGGTCGACAAGATCGCCTTCACCGGCTCAACCGACGTGGGCAAGCTGATCGTGCACGCAGCCACCGGAAATCTGAAGAAGGTTTCACTTGAACTGGGCGGCAAATCGCCGAACGTAGTGTTCAAGGATGCCGACATGGATACCGCGATCGCTGGTGCGGCGAGCGCCATCTTCTTCAATCACGGTCAATGCTGCTGCGCCGGTTCGCGCCTGTTCGTGGAGCGGCCGGTATTTGATCGCGTAATCGAAGGCGTGGCCGCAAAAGCCAAGAAGATCCGTGTCGGTTCCGGCCTCGAAGCCGAAACGTCGATGGGCCCGCTTGTCTCCGAGGAGCAGTTGCAGCGCGTCTGCAAATACCTCGAGATCGGCTTGTCCGAAGGCGCGACCGCGGTCGCCGGCGGAAAGAAGATTGGCGACAAGGGATATTTTGTCGAGCCGACCTTGCTCGTGAATACAAAGGACAACATGCGTGTGGTGCAGGAAGAAATCTTCGGACCAGTCGTGACAGCAACGCCATTTGACGATCCAGAAGAACTCACGCCTCGCGCCAACGACACCGTCTACGGCCTGGCCGCAGGCATCTGGACGCAGGATATTTCGAAGGCCCATCGTCTGGCATCTTCGCTGCGAGCCGGAACTGTCTGGATCAACTGCTACAACATCTTCGACGCGGCGCTGCCCTTCGGCGGTTACAAACAATCCGGCTGGGGACGCGAGATGGGTAAAGATGTTCTAAATCTTTACACGCAGACGAAAGCGGTGTGCGCGCGAATTTAGCCCGCCGCTGAGAACTATTAAAAGGCGGTCCACCCGGGCCGCCTTTTTATTTCGCCAGCATTTCCGAGGACAAATTTTCCAGACGACTGAGAACATCGCTTCGCTGCTCTGATCGCATTACCGCTCTGGCTGTGCCGTACCGTTCTTAATCGCATCATCCAGAAGTTGCTTCATTTGCCGCGAAGCTTGCTTCGCAAGCTCACCCTGCTGGCGGCCCAACTCGCCTTGTTGTTCGCCAAGTTTTCCTTGCTTTTCGCCGAGAGCGCTCATCTGCTCGCCGAGCTTCGATTGCTGCTCACCGGCTTGCGACTGCACCTCGCCAATCCTGCTTTGCAACTCCCCAATCTCCGACTGAATGTGCCCCACTTGCTCCACCGTGGCGCCGGAACTCATTTGTTTCAATTCGGCTTGCAGTTTCACGAGCTGTTGCGTCAAGTCGGGCACCTTCACCTGAACCTGTTCCATCTTTTTGCCGAGCTCTTCCTGTTGCGTTCCCAGCGCCTCCTGCTGCTTGCCGAGTGCTTCCTGTTTCTTGCCCAGTTCCTCTTGCGGAGCCCAGAACGCCCTCGCGCGATCGATCGTGCCCTGATCGCGAATGATGTAAGACTTCTCGTCGCGCCGAAACCAGACAAAATCTCCAGGAATTTTCTTTCTGAGTCCGTTGACATGTTCCGCATCTTCCCCTGTGCCCGACATGGTCAGGGAATCGCTCTTGCCCGACACGATTACGAAACTCTGCTCCTCGTCGTTGCCGTAAGAATAGAAGCTATGGTGCGACGAACGATCTTGCGACGAACTATCTTTCGACGAGTTATGGTCCGACGAGCTATAGGTCGACGAACCGACGCCCTGCGCAGTATAGGTCGGCGATTTCGTTGTCGCCGGCACCACTTCCGCAGCCGCTGGCAGCGAACTCGAAGTCTGGCCCTGCGCCAATTCTGCACTTATCAAACCGGGAGTGGGACTATCCTCGTTGCGTCCGGCCGGGTGCGCCGAAGCAGTGACGTAAACGATTGGCACCGCGAGCGCAACGACCATAACTGCAATTGATTTCCTGAGATTCATAGCAGCCGCTCCCTTCCAACTGAGAATTCTCTCCACTCTTTCTTCGGCTTGACGTTCCGCGCGGCCCGCCGTCGCCATCGATACGCCCTGCCACCAAACCCGCTGCGGAGCGCCTTGCAACGCTTCGAAAAAACCAAGCAGCGTCGTGGCGTAAGCTTTAATATCCGCACCGCTCGCCAATGCGGCTTCGTCGCTCGCTCGTTCCATAAGATCGGCCAGATGCCGATTCAGCCACCAGGCAAGCGGGCTGAACCAGAAAATCGCGCAGTGCAAAAGCGCAACGCGCTGCGTGAGAGTATCGCGCCGCGCAATGTGCGACACCTCGTGCGCAATGACCGCATCAAGCTTCGCGTCATCCCACTCGCGCCAGTTGGCGGGAAGCAAAATAACCGGGCGCAGCACTCCCATCGTGACTGGCACAGAAATAAAGTCGGACTCGGCCGCCTGCGGAGCGGGCCCGGCGGCTCGCGCGCAGTAAGCTAATCTGGCAGTAATACTTGTGTCGCAAATGATTTGTGATGCGCGCCGCAACCGGCGCCCGAACACCATCCCCACCAACAATCGAAGGAAGAGAAACAAAGCCACAACCAGGTAGATTTCAGCGGCGACAACATTCCACCGAATCGCGCGCCAATCGAATCCTCTGGAGGTTGCAGGCCCAACCGAAGTCGCAGTCCCCACGTTGCGCGCTCTTAAACCAACATCAAGCCAGCCCAAATCAATCGTGCGGACCGTGCTCGCATCGACGGTACTTTGTACCGGCCTATATCCAGACTGCAGAAACGCCGGCGACGAAACCGGCAGCGACGGCAGCATCCGCTCCAGCAAAGGCATTGCGAGCGCAGCATAGAGCACAGCGGTCCACGTAAAGAGCCGTACCGAAGTGCTCTTCACCCCGAACGCCGCCAACCCCAAGCCCGCGGCGCCACCCAGCGCAAGAGCGCGCACAGCGGAAGTCGCGAGCGCCACGAAAATGCCTGTTACCAGTGGCCCGGCAGCAGTAGGTATCATGGCTTATCCTTCCCTTTTTTCGGGCGCTTTTTCGGCGATCTTGCGCGCCAGCCGCTCGAGTTGCTTCCGATTGAGCACCGCATTGTCCACCATGCCGAGCACAAGCAACTCGGCCGATCCGCCACAAAAGCAGTCGATGATCCCCTTCACCGCGCGTACAGCCACATTCTGTCGCGCATCGCTCGCCCTATAAATAAATGTGCGCCCCTCAACTGCGTGCGTCAGGTAGCCCTTCTCTTCAAGGCGCCGCAGAACCGTTCGGATCGTCGAATCCTTCATCGGACGCGACGAAGCCAGCCCCTCGCGGCACTGCTCCGAGGTAGACGGCCCATGGCTCCAAACGTAATCCATGACCAGCTGCTCGACTTGTCCGAGATTCTTGAGGCGGGATTGCGATGTGTTAATCATTGTAGCGTTACAATGTGTAACAGATAAAAGAACGGGCTGTCAAGAAGAAATTTCGGAGCTTTCGCAAGTGCAGCGGAACGCAATCGGATAAAAGAAATCAGAACGCTAAGTTGAGGTTGGAGGCGCGGGTGAGAATCGAACTCACGATAGAGGTTTTGCAGACCTCGGCCTTACCACTTGGCTACCGCGCCGCATGCCGTCACGCGAACCTCTAAAACGACACGCTAAACTACCACACTAAAACGAAAAGCCCTCGCCATGGCAGGGCTTAAGAAACTGGAGCGGGAGACGGGATTTGAACCCGCGACTTCGACCTTGGCAAGGTCGCACTCTACCACTGAGTTACTCCCGCTCGGCACTTCATTCTACAGCACTTGCATATTTGCTGACAATTCACCCGCCTGGCCAGTACCAAAGCTCACGGCGCACTACAGCCTGGTCCGCGCCAACCCTTTGCCGCAAAGTGGAATCGTATTTCCCCGCCCGCAACCGCAAGTAACGTTGCGCGGAAAATAACGTCGGTTTGAGAAATGACCACCCGACGAAATCGAGAGGATGATTGAATGAACGGATTTAAGGTTTTCGCGTTCGTTATTGTTGCCGGAATCTGCTTCACGCTCGCCGTTCCAGCCATGCAGGCTCAGGTAGGCGTCGAAGTCGGAGTGGCGCCTGTTTGTCCCTATGGCTACTATGACGCTCCGCCCTACGATTGCGCCCCTTATGGCTACTACGGGCCGGAATGGTTTGCCGGTGGCGTCTTCATCGGAGCCGGACCGTGGTTTCATGGCCCTGCCAGCTTCCACGGTCATGTTAATAACCGTTTCCATCCTGAACACGGCTACAACGGCCCCAGACCCAACCGTGGCGACCGGCCCGAGCCCGGCAAACGTCTCGATAAGATTGACCATTTCAAAGGCAACGAAGTGCGTGACGGACGCGGCCACGCGGTGGGCAAACGCTAGTCAATCGACAACATGAAAATCAAAGGGCGGGTGGTCCTGAATTACGATTCAGGAACGCCTGCCCGTTTCTCAATAGCGCTATTTCTGCCTCGAATCTTTCGCACGACCGCTCAGCTCAGCGATATCTTTCCCGAGCGACAAGGACCACCAGACCAGCAGCAACCAACAGAAGTGAGATGGCAGCCAGGCTCCGGGTCAGTCGTCTATCGTGCGATTGTCGTTGCACCAGTGGCAGATTCACCAGCGCGCTGGCGATCGACGCAAACACCGTGGCCACGCCCGCTACATCGGCTGACAACTTGCCATGAATCGCCATCGTCGCGGCCGCCGCCGTAGTGCTCGCGCTGCTCACCATCCCGCCCAGCAGACTGAGAACAAGAAAACCAAACTTGCCAAGATAGCGCGCGCCGATCGTCCCCACGATCTCCATGAGCACGAAGAGCGCTCCAAAATTGAGCACATGCCGCAAAGAAACGGGCGAGTCGAGCCGCAGACTGCTTACTGGTTCCGCGCCGCGCGCGCGTTCCTTCCAGGCAAAAAGCACGGCCCCCGCGGTCATCGCCAGCAGCGGCCACACCGCGATTGACACGGCCGCCGGGGCGAAGATCGCCAGAATGACCAGGTTGCGCACGAACATTGCGATCGAAGTGAGCAGCACGAGAGCGA
>JBEKXO010000089.1:0-16839 GCA_049511995.1 Terriglobales bacterium | reverse complement strand
TCTGGTAGGGAGTGGTCGCGGTGAAAGGCAGGTTGATGCCAGCCTCGCGCCGCGCGTGCAGGGCAAGCTGCTGCAGAAGCCGCCCGGCGCGCTCCGGCCCCCCTTTCGAGAGCACGTAATCGAGCGAGTCCAGCCACTCGCGCGTCTCGAGGACTGCGACTCCGTTCGTTTGCTGCGATTGACGTGCCTGCTGCGTCTGTTGCGCGTTGTCCGTTTGCTGCGCGTTGTCCGTCTGTTCCAGCGTCTCAGCCACACTGCCCCCACGAGTAAGAATGCGATTGTCTCATCATAAGCAATTGGGAAGAATTTTGCTGAGGAGAGCAGTCGTTGGCCGATGGTCGTTCGTCGTTGGCGGCATCCTATGTTTGGCCTTTTCACCACGGAGGCACGGCGACACGGAGAAACCCAACTGCTTTGCGAAAGCTACTCCAGCGTCACTGCCTTCACCAAATTTCGCGGACGATCAACGTCGAGGCCACGCTTGGCCGCAACGTAGTAGGCAAATAACTGCAGGGGGACGATCTCTAGAATCGGCGACAACAGCTCGGGCGCCTCGGGAATAAAGATAGTGTGATTGGCGATTTGCGGAATGGTTGTGTCGCCTTCTGTCGCCAGTGCGATCAAGGTCGCACCCTGTTTCTTGAAGCCTTCCATGTTGCTGACATTCTTTTCGTAGCGCGTCACCGAACCTTCGTTCTTGCGGTCCGACGTTGCGATCATGACCAGCGGCAGGCGGAAATCGATCAGCGCGTTCGGCCCGTGCTTGGCTTCTCCGGTGGGATAGCCTTCGGCGTGGATGTACGAAACTTCTTTAAGCTTGAGTGCGCCATCCATGGCGATGGGGTAGTGGATGGCGCGTCCGAGGAACATGAAATCGTCGACGCGATAGTAGAGTTCGGCGAGCTTTTCGACTTGGTCGGCGGCGGCGAGAACTGTTTCCGTCTTCTGCGGGAGCGCGAGAAGTTCTGCGATGTAGTGCTTGGCGAGCTCCTCCGAGACGGTCTCTCTGATTTCGCCGAGATAGAGCGCGAACAGAAAGAGGCACGCCATCTGCGCGGTGAAGGCTTTGGTCGAGGCGATGCTGATCTCCGGGCCGGCATGCGTGTAGATGAAGCCGTCGGCCTCGCGCGCGATGGTCGAGCCTTCGACATTCGAGATCGCAATGGTGCGCGAGCCCTTCTGGCGCGCCTCGCGCTGTGACGCCGTTGTGTCGGCGGTTTCTCCGGACTGAGTAATAAAGATGCTGAGTTCGCCGCGGCCGATCATCGGATTGCGATATTCGAATTCGCTGGCGTAATCGACATCCACTGGAACAGCGGCCAGTTCCTGCATCATGTACTGACCGGTCATCCCAGCATGGCGACTGGTGCCAGAGGCGACGATGTTGATTCGCCGCAGGGCGCGCAATTCTTCGCGTGATATATGGATTTCGTCGAGGCGGACCAACCCGTCAGTTAGAGAGACGCGCGGCTCAATGGTGCGACGCAGAGCGTCAGGCTGCTCAAAAATCTCTCGAATCAGATGATGGGGAAATTTGCGCGTCGAGGTCATTACTGTTGGTCTCCTTGATCTTCCCAATGACAGTTCTCAGTTCCCGGTTCTCAGTTCTCAGTAAACCCAAAACCGAGCCCAGACCTCTGAGAACTGGGAACCGGGAACTGGGAACTACCCGCAGCATTCCACGCCGCCAACGAACGTTCGCAAGACTTCACCTTTAGGATCGAGAACCACGAAGTCGGCGTCGGCGCCCGGGGCAAGAATACCCTTGTTCGTAATCTTCGCGACCCGCGCGGGGTTTCGAGTGGCGGCGGCCACAGCGTGCCCCAGATCCCACTCAGCAAAATGCGCCAGGTTACGGACGCCGCGGTCGAGAGTCAATACGCTTCCGGCGAGTTTGCCATCGATTGTGCACTTGCCGTCGTAAACATCCACTTCAAACGATCCGAGATGGTAGCGGCCATTGGGCATGCCGGTCGCCGATGTCGCGTCGGTGATGAGCACGCTCTGCTCCGGCCCTTTGGCTCGGGCAAAGATTTTTACAACCGCCGGATCGACGTGCACGGTGTCCGCAATAATGTCAGCGCTCACGCGATCGTCGCTGAGCACAGCGCCGAGAATTCCCGGGTCACGATGATCGAGCGGGCGCATGGCGTTGAAGGTGTGCGTCGCGTGTCTTGCTCCCGCATCGATGGCTCGTTCGGTAGTGGCAAAATCTGCGTCGGAATGTCCGAGGCTGACACAAACGCCGCGGCGCGCGGCTTCGGCAATGACTTCAATTGCGCCCTCCAGCTCGGGCGCGATGGTTATCATGCGAATCTGGCCGCGGGAGGCCTGCCAAAGACTCTCGAATAGAGCGAGTGTAGGAGCCAACAAGTTCTGCGGAGGATGCACGCCGCGACGCGCATGGCTTATGAAGGGGCCTTCAAGATGAATGCCGAGGGGAAGGGCGCGAGGCTTGCTGTCTTTATTATTAGGGCTACCGTTTCTATGGCTGCGCTCGCAACGCTCGATGGCATCGGCCAAACGCTCGATGGCGCGCAACGTTTTGTCCATGGGAGCGGTGACGGTGGTTGGGAAATAGCCTGTGACCCCGTGGCGCGCCAGCAGGTTTTCGATTGACGGAAGCGCCTCGGCGGCATCATCCATCACGTCAAATCCGGCGCTGCCGTGGATGTGAAGATCGATGTACCCGGGCGCGATCGTGCTGTTTCCGAAATCGACGGCGGAAACCCCGGTGGGAACTGGAAGCCTGCTCTGGGCGGCCATCTCGACGACGCGTCCGTCATCGACGAGCAGAAGAGGATGCTCGATGGCGGTAGCCGGAGTCAAGAGCCGTTCAGCAGTGAAGGCGAGCATAGAAACGTTTTAATAGCAGCGCAGAAGACGATTGTGACCAAGATTGTAGCAGCCGGGGCGCGGCTTAGCGGCTGGCGAGGGCGCCGGCGGTTTCTCCTCCGTCGATGGTGTAGATGGCGCCGGTGATGAATTGGGCGTCGTCGGAGGCCAGGAAGGCGAAGAGGGCAGCGATTTCTTCGGGCCGGGCGTGGCGACGGAGGGGGATTTTCTGGTTGACCGCTTCCAGCATGGCGTCGGTGTATTCGGCGCGCTGCATGGGGGTGAGGACGTATCCGGGGGCGACGGCGTTGACTCTTATTTTGGGAGCGAGTTCGAGGGCCATGGATTTGGTGAGCTCGATGACTCCGGCTTTGGTGGCGTTGTAGTCGGCGTAGTAGGGATAGCCGGTGATGCCGTTGGTGGAAGCGGTTTGCAGGATGACTCCGCTGCCACGTTCGATCATGTGACGGGCGGCGGTTTGGGCTACATAGAAGACGCCGGTGAGATTGACTGCCAGCACTTTTTCCCATTCGCCGGGCGTGATGTCCAGGAAGTTGTGGCGGATGCTGATTCCGGCGTTGTTGATCAGGACGTCAACGGCGCCCATGAGGTTGATTGCTTCGGCGAAGGCGGATTGCACTTGATTGAGACTGGTGACGTCGGCGTCCAGGGCAGCGGTTAGATTCGGTAATTCTCTTGTGATTTTTTTTCTCGCTTCGGGATCGCGGTCCAGGACGCAGACTACGGAGCCCTCTTCCAGGAATCTTGCGGCTGTGGCAGCGCCTATGCCGCTGGCTCCGCCGGTGACTAGGACGCGTTTGGATTTCAGGCCGCGCAAAATTTTCTCCGCTGGGTGATTAGGATACGTGTAATTCGTTCGTGCATTGGCGCTGCTGGTAGTCAAAACGAAGACATGATTACCAATCGGGCGCAGCGCACTTCATTTCCGGGTGAGCCTTACTCGCGCGAAAGACGTTAGCTTGCCGCCGGATGCGTTATCGATGAGCCAGTTCCAACTGTCGGTGTCTTTGCGGTAGACGAACGTGGTGTGGACACCGCCGCTCTTGTCATCTTTGTCCTTGAATAAGAATGTGATTTCGTCAGTGCCACGTTTGCCTTGGGCGATGGGGTTCGACAGACCACCGCCACCGGTCGAATCGAGCCATAGGCATTCGTATTCGTTCAACGATTCGTCCCATTCAATAAAGACGATCGCCTCGTAGGCGGGCCGGCCTTGGGCGTTCTTCTCGCGGGATATTTCGTGAAAACGCAAGTACTCATGGTTCAGCACCCATTCGGAGTCGATATCGTGCGTGGTCTCGTGGCCCCCAATAGTGCCCTGAAGGATCCAACTGCCGGTCAGATGATCGAGTAAGGGATCTTTATGTGTTGGCTCCTGTGCGGAAGCTGGAAAAAAGGTCATGAAAAGCAAAGCCAAGATTGCAAGACTTGTCTTCACGGTGCGACCTCCTAGTATCGCCTTGTGAGAACATTTTCTAATGCCTTGTGGTGGGCGGCTTATCGCGGAAGCCCCGCCCAAGTGTACATAAAGAATTCGGTAGAATGGGCGGGTAACACGGGCTGGTTGTGCGCATCCAACATAGAGTTTGGAGGGATTATGACCTCAGCTAACTTGCGCTTGGGTTTGGTGGTTTGTTTGGTTCTTGGTTTGACGGGTGGTGTGGTTTGTTTGATGGCTGCAGGTACGGCAAACGTGGCCGCTGGCGGGGCGGATGCCGCTTCCAGCGGGCCGGCTCCGGTGCTGGTGGAGTTGTTTACTTCGGAGGGATGCTCCAGTTGTCCTCCGGCGGATTCGTTGCTGGGGAAACTGGATGGGTTGCAGCCGGTTTCGGGGGCGCAGGCGATTGTCTTGAGCGAGCATGTCGACTACTGGAATCACGACGGGTGGAAGGATGCTTATTCTTCGAGTTTTTTTACCGATCGACAGAAGGATTATGTGCGGCGGCTGGGCGTGAAGGAGGCTTATACGCCGCAGATGATCGTGAATGGGGAAGCGGAGTTAAATGGGAGCGACGGTCCGAAGGTGTTGGCGGCGGTGGAGAAGGCGCGCGGGGATGTAAAGGCTCCGGTGCAGATTTCTGCGGTGGGGTTGGATGGGCGGACGCTGCGGCTGCATTTGACGGTGGATGGGCTTCCGGAGAATTTGAAGGCGAGGAAGGCGGACGTGCTGGTGGCGGTGGCGCTGAATCATGCGGAGTCGCATGTGTCGGCAGGCGAGAATAAGGGGCGGGACATACAGCATGTGGCGGTGGCGGAGAGTATTACAAAGGTGGGTAGGGTGGAGCGCGGGAAAAAGTTTGATCAGGATGTAACGGTGAAGCTGAAGGGGACGGAGGGGTTGGCGGATTTGCGGGTGATTGCGTTTGTGCAGGCGGGGGATGGCGGCGAGGTGGTGGGGGCCGCGCTGGCGGGGAAGTAGTCGTGCGGGGGCAGGTCGCGGGTGAACAGGAAAGACTACGGCGGGGGACAGGTCGCAGGACACGCGGAGGGCGGCGCACTTTCATAGAGCGGAGAGGCGCAGATGGTCGAAGTAGAGGTCCTTCGACTCCACAGAACGATCGCTTCGCGAATCGTTTTGCTCCGCTCAGGATGACACGTTAGAAATGTGCGCAAGAAATAACTAAGCAAGAATGAGAGTGCGGAGTAAACCGTTGGCGGGGTGGGCGCATCTTTATTGGGTCGGCAGCACGGTTGAAGAGGCTGCGGAAGAAGGCGGATGTCGATGGCCAGCTCCCGCAAGGGAGCGTCTTCTTACGAAGACAGGCGGCATTGCTGAAGCGATGCCGTTGCAGCGAAATTTGAATTTTTTCGCAGCCTCTCCAGCCGTGCGCCGAAAATCTTGAACCGCCTGGACACTGGGAAGAATTCCCCCGCTTCGCGAATCACCCTGCTGCGCTCAAAATGACGAAGTTTAAGTTTTCGCTTGGCGTTTTCTTCTTTTCCTGATTTTCTTCTTTGATGGACTTCTCTCGGTTTACCACGATCAGCTTTGACTGTTATGGGACTCTGATTGATTGGGAGGCGGGGATTCTGCCGGTGCTGCGTTCGCTGCTGAGCGGGCATGGGCAGAGCTTGGCCGACCCGACGATTCTTGAGCTCTATGCCGAGTTTGAGGCGGCAGCGGAGAGTGGGACTTATCAGAGTTATCGCGCGGTGCTGGAGTCGGTAGTGCGCGGATTTGCGGCGCGGTTTGATTTTGAGGCGAGCGCCGACGAGATTCGTTCGCTGCATAAATCGGTTGGGGAGTGGCCGGCCTTTGCGGACACGGTGGCGGCGCTGCGCGCCCTCGAGAGGCGATATAAGTTGGTGGTGATTTCAAATATCGATGACGATCTATTTGCGGCGACGCGGCGGCATTTGGGTGTGGAGTTTGCAGATGTGATCACGGCCCAGCAGGCGGGGAGCTATAAGCCTTCGCCGAACAATTTTCGGGTGGCTTTGGAGCGGCTGAGTTGTTCTCCGGAGCGATTGCTGCATGCGGCGCAGAGTGTGTATCACGATGTGGTGCCGGCGCGGTCGCTGGGGATTTCGACGGTGTGGGTGAATCGGAGGTCGGCGCGTCCGGGGATTGGAGCGGTGCTGGCGGCGGAGGGGCAGGCGGATTTGGAGGTTGCGGATTTGAAGAGTTTGGCGGAGGTTGCGCTCGGCGGTTGAAAGTACGGCGCTGGAATCTCTCACGTGTGCGATCCGAACACGAGTCTTGAGCATTTTGCAATTGCACGCGGGCGGGGCGCCCGCGCCACACGGTCAGAGTATGGCGAGCTTTGCTCGGCCGGGCAGGTGGGCCCTACGCCATTAGTTTGTCGCGATGGGGAGGGTAAGAATTTTTTTCTGGATGGCGGCGGTTACTAACTGGGCTTTGTTGTGAATGTCGAGCTTGCGCATCAGGTTGAATTTGTGCGCCTCTACTGTTTTGAGACTCACGCCCAGGACGGCGGCGGCTTGCTTGACGGTGTTGCCTTCGGCCAGCAGCTTCATCACTTCGCACTCGCGGCGGGTCAGGGAATTTCTTCGCATGGGGACGCGCGCGGGCTCGCGCGACTGTCCGTCGGTGCTGACGGTTGACTGAATTTTCTTTTGAATTTGAGGACTCAGAGAGCGGCCTCCGCGATGCACTTCGCGGAGAGCATCCAGCAGTTGCGGCGCCGGAGTGTCTTTCAGAAGATAGCCGCTGGCTCCGGAGCGCAAAGCTTGCTGAATATATTCCTGATCTTCGTGCATGGTCAGGTAGACGATGCGGGTCGAGGTGCAGTGTTCGTCGACGAGGCGACCGACTTCGAAGGAGGACATGCCGGGCATGCTGATGTCGAGCAGGACGAGGTCGGGACGGTGCTCGATGACTAGCTTGAGGGCTTCGGCGGCATCGCGGGCCTCGCCTACGACTTCGAAGTCGGGGGCGTCCTGGAGCAGGCGGCGCACACCGTAGCGCAGCATTTCGTGATCGTCGGCGATCACGCAGCGAATGCGCGCGGCATTTTCGGCAGGCACGTGAAACGGGCCTGGCTTAGTTGTCAACATGGACTCACTACCCTACAATTCTTTGTTTATTCTGACGAAACGGCGCGATGAGACGGAGCCCGGACTCGGCCACCAAGAATACTACGTTGACTCATTGTACCTGTAGAGGGCGGGGGTTTGGCGCAAAATCTTGCGATCAGTGCAGTTTTTCGTAGTGTGGGGAAAGAGCTTTAACCGCAGAGACGCCGAGGACGCAGAGTTTTTTGACGGAAACACAAGATCCTTCGACTCCGCTTCACCATTCGCTTCGCTCTTAGCGCGGCTTCGCTCAGGATGACAAATTTTGGTAATCAGGACAAAATCCTCGTAATTTAAAAACAATCTTCTTAATGACAACCAATCTAAAGGGCTAACGAAATTTTCTTTTCGTTTACAATGCCTGTTCAAACATGCTGCGCTACTTCACGTCCGGAGAATCGCACGGCGAGGCGCTGGTTGCGTTTCTTTCGGGACTGCCGGCGGGGCTGGCGGTGGATCAGGAGTTTGTCGACCGTGAATTGTGGCGGCGGCAGCAGGGATTTGGGCGCGGCGGGCGGATGAAGATCGAGACGGACCGCGCGCATTTTCTTTCCGGCGTCCATCACGGAAAAACGATTGGGTCTCCGATCGCGGTGATGCTCGCGAATCGCGACTGGCAGAATTGGAAAGAGGCGCTGCCGGTGGAGACGGGAGATCCGGCGAAGCACAAGCGGGTAGCGTCGCCGCGGCCGGGGCACGCCGATCTGGCGGGAGCGTTGAAATACGATTTCACGGAGGCGCGCTATGTGCTGGAGCGGGCTTCGGCGCGGGAGTCGGCGGCGCGGGTGGCGATTGGGGCGCTGGCAAAATTGTTGCTGCGCGAGTTGGGCGTGGAAGTTTTGAGTCATGTGATTGCGGTGGGCGCGGTGTCGATTGCGGATCGAGAGATTGCCTGGGAGCAGATTGAGCGGCTGGCAAAGAAAGATGAGGTGCTGCTCTCTTGCGCCGATCCGGAGGGTGAGCAGCAGATGAAGGGCGAGGTCGATAAAGTTCTGCGGACGGGCGATTCGGTGGGCGGAGTTTTTGAGGTGGTGGCGCATGGCGTGCCTCCGGGGCTGGGGACGTATGTGCAGTGGGATGAGCGGCTGGACGCGCTGTTGGCGGCGGCGGTGATGTCGTTGCAGGCGGTGAAGGCGGTGGAGATTGGGAGCGGCATTATGGCGGCGCATTCTCCGGGATCGGCGGTGCATGATGAGATTGGGTATCGGAGCGATGCGGGGTTCGCGGGATTTACGCGGACGCGGAATAATGCGGGAGGGTTGGAGGGCGGGGTTTCGAATGGGCAGGAGATCCGGGTGCGCGGGTATTTGAAACCAATTTCGACTTTGCGGCGTCCGCTGCAGTCGGTGGATTTTGAAACGCGGGAGCCGGTAAAGGCAGCGTATGAGCGGTCGGATGTGTGCGTGGTGCCGGCGGCGGGAGTGGCGGCGGAGGCGATGGTTGCGCTGACGCTGGCGAAGTGCGCGCTGGAGAAGTTTGGCGGCGATTCGATGAAGGAGACTAAGCGGAATTTTAGCGGGTATTTGGAGCAGTTGCGGGAGTTTTGATTGTGCGGGCGTTTTTGAGCAAAGTTGAGATCGTCGTTGTGCGAGGTACAGCAGGTCCTTCGCTACACTCAGGATGACAAATCTAAAAACAATTTAAGCAAAAAAGATGGCGAGCTACGAAAGAGAATGATTTATCCCATTGTGAAATTTGGCGATCCGGTGCTGGAGAAGCCTTCGGCCGAGGTTACTACGTTCGATGAGGAGTTGAAGAAGCTGCTTGAGGACATGTTTGAGTCGATGTATGCGGCGCGTGGCGTTGGATTGGCGGCTCCGCAGATTGGGATTTCGAAACGGATTGCGGTGGTGGATGTGACGTTTAAAGAAGACCCCGCGGCGAAGCTGGTGCTGATTAACCCGGTGATTGTTAAGAAGGAGGGGCGGCAGCGGAGCAGCGAGGGGTGTTTGAGTATTCCGGATTTTCGTGAGGATGTAAGTCGGGCTAAGACGGTTACGGTGCGGGCGCAGGATGCGGATGGGAAGTTTTTTGAGCACACCGGGGAAGATTTGCTGGCGCGCGCGTTTTTGCATGAGACCGATCATTTGAACGGGAAGCTCTATATTTCGCATATCAGCGCGCTGAAGCGGGATTTGATCAAGCGCAAGATTAAGAAGATGGTGAAGGCGGGGGAGTGGTAGGGCAGGGAAAGCAGGTGACAGGTCTTAGGTGACAGGAAAGGCTTATTGCTGGCGACGTCAATCCTCGCCTGTCATTTGATTGAAGGGCTTCTCGACTAACACCTGTCGGCCTAGACGCGTTTCCGATTTCTCGCTTTTCCCGGTACTTGCTTTTCCTATCACCTGTCACCCGTCACCTGTCACCTGACTTTATGATTCTCGTTTTTTGCGGGACTCCTTCTTTTGCGGTTCCTACTCTGGATGCGCTGGTTTTGGCTGGGCATTCTCTGTCGCTGGTCGTGACCCAGCCGGATCGAGGTCGCGGGCGGGGGATGCAGCTGGGGTTTTCTCCGGTGAAGGATGCGGCTTTGCGCCTGAGGATTGACGTGGCGCAACCGGTTTCGATCAAAAACAATTTGGAGTTTCGCTCGCGGCTGGAGGGTATCTCCGCGGACGCGATTATTGTGGTTGGGTATGGAAGGATTATTCCGCAATGGATGATCGATCTGCCTCGGCTGGGGAATTTGAATCTGCATGGGTCGTTGTTGCCGAAGTATCGCGGAGCGGCTCCGATTCAATGGGCGATTGCGAATGGGGAAACCGTGACGGGCGTGACTACGATGCGGATCGACGCGGGGCTGGATACGGGCGACATTTTGATGCAGCGCGAGATGGCAATTGAAGCGGAGGATACGGCGGAGACGCTCGGGCCTCGGCTGGCTTCGATGGGCGCGGGGTTGATGGTCGAGACGCTGGGTGGGCTTGAGAGTGGCGAGGTGCGACCGCTGGCGCAGGATGATGCGCGGGCTACGGTGGCGCCCATTTTAAGAAAGGAGGATGGGCGGATGGATTTTTCGCGGCCGGCGCAGATTTTGTTGGATCGGCTGCGCGGGTTTCAGCCCTGGCCGGGGGCTTTCACCAGTTTCAAGGGGAAGACTTTGAGCGTGCATCGGGCTCGGCTTGCGGATGCGCGAGTTGCACCTGGCGAAATTTTGATTGAGGGTGGGCGGATGCTGGTGGGATGTAGAGATGGTGCGTCGGCGCTGGAGTTGCTTGAGGTGCAGATGGAGGGCAAGCGGCGCATGACGGCACTGGAATTTATCAATGGGTATCGGCCGCGGTCGGGCGATCGTCTTGGGTAGGCCTGTTGACCTATCCCAACGTCCTTTCCCGGCACGCGAAGAACCAAACAAGCCTCGCAGAAGAAGCTCTTGCCCCGCCGTTGCTTTCCTCCGTGTCTCCGTGCCTCCGTGGTGAAAAGGCACTTCGCGTCGGCGTGGGATAGGCGTGGGACAATAGCGCGTGGCCGTTTCTCCCGCTCGCTCTGCTGCTTTCGAAATTCTTCTCCGGGTGGAGCGTGAGGACTCTTACGCTGCGGAGTTGCTGCATTCGGCAGCGCTCTCGAAGCTTTCTGCGCGCGATCATGGACTGACAACTGAGCTGGTGATGGGAGTGCTGCGTTGGCGTGCCTTGTTGGATGGGCGAGTCGCGGCAGCTTCGTCGCTGAAAATCGAACGGATGGATGGCGAAGTCTTGACGGCGCTGCGGCTGGGTGCTTATCAATTGCTGTTTCTGTCGCGGGTACCGGCGCGGGCGGCGATTTTTGAGAGTGTGGAGTTAGTGAAGGCGGCGCGGAAGCGATCGGCGGCTCCGTTGGTAAATGCGGTGTTGCGGAAGGTGGGCGGGGCTGAGGCTGCCGATTTTTTCGCGAAAATTGAGGGCGCGAGGGACGCGGAGGAGTTGGCGCTAGCAGCGGCTCATCCTCGTTGGATCGTGGAGCGGTGGGTCGAGCGATATGGGTTGGAGATGGCTCGGGGAATTTGCGCTTATGACCAGACGGTACCGGAGACGGCGATTTCCATTGATGATGGTCGATGTAAAGAAGACTTAGCTGGCGTCGGGCTTGCTCCCGGACGGTTGCTGACTTCGGCGCGGCGGGTGGTTTCGGGTGACGTGACTGCGACTCGGGCTTATCGCGAAGGGCAGGTAGCGTTTCAGGATGAAGGATCGCAACTGGTTGCGCTGCTGGCAGGGCGCGCTACGAGCGTTGATGGTGCGATTCTGGATTGTTGCGCGGCTCCGGGGAGTAAGACTGCGCTGATGGCGCGGCGGAATCCGCGGGCTAAGGTAGTGGCTACGGAGGTGCATGCCCATCGCGCGCGACTGCTTAAGACGCTTTGCCGGATTCCGAATGTTTTTGTGGTTGCGGCGGATGCACGACGTTTGCCATTTAATTCTGGGTTCGATCGGGTGTTAGCGGATGTGCCCTGTTCGGGGACGGGGACACTGGGGCGGAATCCGGAGATCAAGTGGCGTTTGCGTGAGGAAGATTTGAGAGATTTGCACGGAAGGCAGGTTGCTATTTTGAAGGCTGCGCTGGGGCAGTTGGCGCGGGGTGGGAGGTTGGTTTATTCGACGTGTTCGCTGGAGCGGGAGGAGAACGAGACGGTGGTGGAGGCGGCGCTGGGTGCGGAGTTTGAGGTGGTGGATTGTCGCGGGGAGTTGGAGCGGTTGCGGGAGGCGGGCGAGATCGCGGGTGGAGTGGAGGTTGGGTCGCTGGTGGATGGATCTTTCTTGAGGACGATTCCTGGAGTGCATGGGTGCGATGGGTTTTTTGCGGCGGTGATTGCGAGGAGATAAGGCGGGACCTTGATGTTGCAGCGGGTGCTAATGCATAGGTCCTTCGCTTCGCTCAGGATGACAACGCAATTTTGTAGTTCACATTTGTACTTATATAACGGGCTGACGTTAGCGGACTTCGAAGTTTACCGCGGTGCCGGCGGCCACTTTTTGGCCGGGGGCGGGGGTTTGGGTGACGATCATGCTCGCGGCGCTTGGCTCGGAGATGGCGGATAAAGCTATGGGCACAGCGGCTTGTTGCGCGGATGGTTGGTCGGCTTGGGGTGGTGGTTGAACGCTTACTTTGCCTACTTTCATGCCGGCGTCTTGCAGGGCCAGGGTGGCACTGCCCAGAGGTTGGCCGGTGAGGTTCGGCATCACGTAGGTGAGCGGGTCGGGACCGTCGCTGATCAGCAGGTTGATTTTTGGCGCGGCTACGCCGGTGGCGTTGGGCGGAGGGTTTTGGGAGATAACGCGGTCAGCGGGCGCGTCAGGCAAATTGATGTGAGCGACTGACCCAATCGTGAGGCTGCGGCGGCGTATGTTGAGTTCGGCGATGCGCTCGCTGCCTCCGGTGACGTCGGGGATGGCGATGCGGAGGGGGCCGAGACTTTGAGCGACGCGCACAGACCAGCCGCGGCGGACTTTGGTGCCGGGGAGCGGCATCTGGGTCATGATTTTTCCTTCGGGGATGGTGGGGCTGTAGAACTGGCGCTCGATGATGACTTGCAGGCCGGAGGCGGCTCCGGTGCGCTCGGCTTCAAGTGGGGTGAGGCCGATGAGTTGGGGGATAGCGACTTCGCGGCCGTGAATAGCTAGCTGCATGGCGGTGAGGGCGGAGATCAGGGCGACCGTCATAAGAATGAGAGCGAGAAGCAGCATACGGAAAAATTTTCGCATTGCTGTGGATTATAGCTTTGGCCCACGAGCTTCGAGCAGCCCTGATTGCTTGCCAGGGTGGCGACCCGGCGCCTTGAAAGCGTACCTTCAGGCGCGATCGACATTCGCCGCAGTGATGGCGGCCAGCGTGCGCGCGAAATGTAGTAAAATTCAGAGACCAACCATCAGTCGGGGAGTGGCTCAGCCTGGTAGAGCACCTGGTTCGGGACCAGGGGGTCGGAGGTTCAAATCCTCTCTCCCCGACCAATTCCTTCAAGCAGTTAGAGCTACTTCAGCACCCGTAGTTTTGGGTGCAATGGGTGCAACTGGCAATTTCGGTGCCACAGTGGGCATGTGGAAACCGAGGCCAGCCTGCTCCGCCGTGAATCTGCGGAACTCAACATCTTCCTTCACCTTCGAGTATCCGTCTGTAACGCTGCTGTCAGCGTGCCCAATCCAGAAGCGCAACAGGTCCTCCGGCACTCTTTGTTTGCGAAGGTGGGTGACACGGTATCTCCGGAAGGCATGGAAGCCGCACTTCTCGCGGCCCATCTCTTCCAAGATTTTGTGTAGGCTCCTCCGCAATACGTTTGAGCGGGCCAGCGGCGTTCCAGCTGCCGTTTTGAAGACGAACCCCGTGCGACGACCGTTGAGATGATCGTGCAGCAATTCAGCCAGCGAGTTCGTGATGTCCACCTCGCGGACCCCAGCTGCTGTCTTTGGAGAGTACGCCTTGCCGTTCCACATACTGTGCCGGACACGGATCACAGAACCTTCAAGATCCTCCACCTGGAGCGCGAAGGCTTCCTCAATCCGAAGACCAGTCCCCGCAAGCAAGGCATAGAGGACTTGATACTGTCCCTCGGCCTTCGAGATTATAGTGCTGACCTCCTCGGCCGCGAACGTCGGAGTCCTCTGGTCCTTCACCTCTGGAAGATCCATGAAGTCATGGTTCCACTTCACCGGATAGATCTCCTCACCTTTGTCGTTGACCGCTGATGCCACTATCATCTTCACGACCTGCACGTAGTTGCTGATCGTCTTTGCGCAGAAGCGCGGTTTGTCCTTCTTCACTTCGGAGGCCATCTTCGCGATGAGTTCCTTCACTGCGAGGTTGTTCACCGATGCAAGCGGGATTTCCCCGAGCTCAGCGTTGAGGTAAGAGAGATAGGTCGCCCACGCATCTGCGGTACGCGGCTTGATTGGTCGCCGCTTCCGTGTTTGCACTTCTTTGAACCATCTCTCAGCTTGTTCCTTGAACGTAGTTCCGAGGTTCATGGCCTCCGCTTTGCGGAAGACTTCCTCGGAGTTTGCTCCGAACTCGGCGATGATCTGTTGTGCTCTTCGCTTCCGTTCGGACTTGTTGAGTGATCCGGGCCCGTTCACGGGGCAAATCTTCACGCGCTTGTAATCGCGCTCGTGTTGCCCTTCAACGTCCAACCAAAACCGGACAGTCCAAACCTTCCCGTGCTGCTCGATACGGCCGTTCTGACCAGACCTGCGAGACATATATCTCCTCCGTCTCTGGTCTGGTATCGCGCTATGAACCTTATTACTGCTGGCAGGGAATTGTCCACTGACCGGAGCCAAAGCCCAGGGCAGGCATGCCTTTCCGGACACCGCCAGTTCCGCGAGGGCGGAGATCGCCGCCCCGTTGGGACCGGGCATCGAGCCGCTGATGTGGAGGCACTGTTCCAAGCAGTCTACCCTTCGAAGTTGCGGTCGGTTCTGTCATGCAGAGACCGGCGAAGCCCGTAACGAATCACTAGCATTGTTGGCTCGCCCCCGGACTTGTGACCGGGAGTGTGCATTAAACGCCCTTGAACTCTGGGCGGCCACTCTGCTTATTACTAGATCCACTGCACCGGGGTGCCGTCGTCCACGTCGTCGAAGACCACCGGGCCGAACTCCGTGACCGTGGCCTCCAACACCAACTTCTCCGCCGCCCCCAGAACGCTTGGCGTGTCGGCGATGTTGCTGCCGTCAAGATCGGCTTCCGTGCGGAAGTCGGCGTAGTCCGGGGACGCAACCGCGTCGGCGCCATTCTGGAACGCCGCCTTCAGGACGCTGTATCCGTACTTGGCGATGAGACGGCCAAGTTCGTCCTGTGCCTTGAATTCGGCTTCCTGAACGGCGTTGTCAACCGCCGAGGCAAAGTTGCTGTTGAGCTCGTTGATCGCCTCCAAGACCTCGTTCTGCGTCTCTTCGCTTAGGGTTGCGAACGCACGGTTGCGGGCCTCCGCGATTGCTGCGTCCCCTATCTTGCGGCGTAGCTGGGATGCCTTGCGTGTGGTCATTACTTTGTTGGCCATTGCTTTGTTGCTCCTTAAGTTCTGAGATTGGGGATCGTGCCGCTTTGGAACGACCCTTTGTATAGGTCCCGGCAGCGGTCTGCCCTTCGACGGCGCAGTCGTTTCAGTCATCCGAAGAACCCCGTAGCCTATCTGCACCCTAATACCGCAGATGGAGCGAATTCGGTATTTATCAGAGGGGAGAGTTGGCGCGGAGAACGTCTGCGTCGCGTAACGGAGGCTCAGAAAACATCAAGTTATCTGACCGACAGTTTCCACCCTGCGACGCCTCAAAATCCCCTCCTTTGATTGATGGCTATGGCGCGTCCCTCAGCCATGGCTGCGAGCGCCTTGGCCCGTTTCTCCGCGCACCAAGCCTCGTGGTCGTACTCCTCGTCTTCGGTTCCGGCCATGAACCCTTCCAGCCTGCCCGCCCAATATCCCTTTGGCACGCGATCCTTGGCGTGAGGTGCACACACTAGCTTGATGCGTTGCCAGGCGCGGTTCCAGGCGACGATCATGGTCGCCGGCTCCCCGCATCCCTCGACCTCGCAAATTGGCCTGTCCATTGTGTGGCCCTCCTGAACAGTAATCCCCTAGTTCGATAACTGAACTGATTAGTGAACTACGGAAGCAAGGGTGTGAGCCGGATCAAGCAGAGGTACGCGGAGCTTTACGCATTGGGCTGGACCTACGACCAGATAGCGGAGGCCCTGGGGGTCACCGCCCGGTGCCTGTACAAGTGGCGGAGGGCGCTCAAATTACCCAGACGGCCAAGAGGCCCAAGGAAAGAATGACTGAAAATAGCCGGACTTTCAGTATCTATAAATGTCGGGTCTCTCACGAGATCAAAGCCGGGGTTGGGTTTCCCACCTATCCGCCCAACCCCAAAAGGCTTCCCGACCGCCTTCGACAAGCGAAACAGGATGGGGAGAAGCGATAGGAAATGAGCGAACGAACCGTAACCTGCGCCACCTGCAAGCAGCAGCAACCCACGCATTTCATCGACGGCGTCTGCGACGAGTGCCACACATTCAAACTCTACGAGAAGAACCCCCGAGGCTTCGCGTTCGAGGGGAAGATGGACCTGTGGCGGAGGGCCAAGCGCCTGCATGCGTCAGTAGGAGAGGACGAGCAGGGCAGGAAGTGGTACCTGGACGCGGCCGGGGACGCGATGCCGTTCGGAAGGTGCCATGACGACGAAGCCTAAAATCGTCAAGGTGCTGACGCAAGAAGAGCTGAAGGCGTCCTTCGCCGAGGAGCGCCTGAAGATAGACAAGCTCGTGGTGTCGGGCCGGCTGGATGAAATAACTGGCACCATGAGCGAGGAGGCGGGGCCGCCCGCAGAAGCCCGCGACGACGGCTCGTTGGCGTTCCCCGAGGAGTGCATGTACGGCAGGATGGGCGAATGGGCGAGGTCGCTGGGCACCCCGCTCGGGCACGCCTATCCCGCGATGCTCGGGGCATACAGCTTCGTGCCCGACCTCGACAGCATG
>JBEKXO010000088.1:0-17063 GCA_049511995.1 Terriglobales bacterium | reverse complement strand
TGCGAATCCAGCACGTGATAATTTTTATAGTCAATCGTCAATGTTGCGCGCCCGCCGAGACGTATGTAGCTCACCGATTCATTGCGCTGCGGCAGCCAGAAATTCTTGACCTTCATGTACTGGTGATGAATCTCGCTCTTCTTCGTCCAGATGGAGGGATTTTGCGCCGGCTCGGCGTCGATCCGCGTCACCGCGAAGTCGGTTGCGTCCACCCAGACCTTGCCGCGATAAACATATTTGCTCTTTGCCTTCGGGTTAACTTCAAGCACGTATTGGCCGCCCCCATTGGCCGACTCGAAGCCCACCAGCGCAATCTCGTAGTTTTGCGGGTTGAGCAGCGTGCGGGCGTGTATTTCCGGTTCGGCTGCTTCCTTTTCGCTCTCCAGCAATCGCTTGAACACGCGCTCGATAATCAGCTTCGATCCCGATTGAGAAATGATTCTAAAATTCTTGGTGGAAGGGCTGTCAAAAGTCGCTTCCACGGTCATCTCGGCATCGCGGTCGCCGGGGAATCCGCGATACGAAAGTTGATAGACGCGCGTGGATTCATAATGGCGCAGCGCCTGCGCCCGCTCCGCATCTTTCCGAACCAGATTGCTCACCACCTGCTGCAGCGACAGCGGCGCCGTAGTAATCGAGGGCGGCAATGGCGCGGCGTCAGGTTCGGCCTCGAAGCCACACACGACGAGCGCGACCGCAAGCAGAAGGCAGGACTTCACCGAGAGTTTGATTAAGAGCCTGATGATTGTTTGATTCAAGAGGTGGTCGTGACGTTGGTTGGAACTTTGCCCGGAAAATGCTTCGGGTTTGGCCTCGAACTCTAGAACGCACTTGGGATTGCGATCGACACTCTGCCCGTGCGCCATCGCGCCTGCTCCATTCCCAGCGTGCCTAGCTTATCACCTGCGCTCAACGTCGCCGTATACCCATTGGGACAAGTGACACTCGCATGACGACCTCGACAAACTTCCTTCCTTCGGTCTTACCGCGTTCAAATTTTCGACATATTTTCGACACGATGGACGACTTGACTCAAGGCGGATTGCCACCTGCAATACCTCGGGGAATGTTTTCAGTCACTTGCGGCAAACAACAAAGGGGCCTATGATCGCATCCTAGTTGGCGCAAGAAATTAAAGGAGCCCTCCCCCATGAGGTTCCGCGAACAGGAATCGGATGTTCAATGGAATTGGATTGCGATCTTCTCCTATAGCGCGTCGCTAGCCGTCAGCGTCGCAATTTGGAGAAGTCTATTCCTGGCTGTTGAACGCCTGATGAAGTAACGCAGGTTAGAAAGTCAAGAGGTAGGGAAATCGGCGCGAGCGGCGGCTCGTGGTTCACGGGGGAAGCGTTTACCTAAAACCCCAGGCCCGAATCGGCGGACTATCACCACTGATCAAAGTTTACCGATCATAGTGAAGTAGCGAAAACACGTCGTACTTCTGCAGTCTCTCCCTTCCCTTCAGGAAGTCGAGTTCCACCACAAACGCCAGTCCGGCAATCGTTGCGCCCAGTCCGCTGGCCAGTTCCGCAGTGGCCACCGCCGTTCCGCCCGTCGCCAGCAGGTCATCCACGATCAAAATTCGCTGGCCCTTGATGATGGCGTCTTTGTGGACCTCGAGCGCGTTGCTGCCATACTCCAGTTCATAGCTGATCTTCAGCGTCTCCGCCGGCAACTTCCCTGGTTTGCGAACCGGTACAAATCCCGCATTCAGACGGTAGGCGAGCGCCGGACCAAAAATAAACCCACGCGCCTCCATGCCCAGCACCAGGTCAATCTCCTTGCCAATATAGTTTGCCGAGAGTGCGTCAATCAGCAGCGCGAAGCCGACCTTATCCTTGAGCAGGGTGGTGATGTCGTAAAAGAGAATGCCCTTCTTCGGGAAGTCGGGCACCTCCCGGATCAGCTTCTTCAATCGGTCGCATTCCGCTGCTTCAATCAACTTGTCCGGCGGCGTTTTCATTCTGAACTAAGCTCCTCGAACCTGAAATGACGTCAGTCCCGCGACCGGCTCAGCGTCGAAGTCTTCGACCTTATCTACTCGCGCGGCACGCGGGCCTTCATTCAACCGCGACCGCAATCCAGCCAGCTGTTCGCGCGTTCCAATAGCCAGCACTTCGACCGTACCATTCGGATTGTTGCGTACCCATCCGGCAATTTGCAAAATGTGCGCCTCGCGCTCGACAAACCAGCGGAAGCCGACGCCGTGGACACGTCCATACACGAGAAATCGGCGAGCTTGAATGCGAGATTGTTCCGCGGTGGAAGCCATTCGTGTGATTGAAGAGGTAAGAGGTCAGATTGCAGAGGTTAAACCCAAAGCAACGGCTCTTGACCTCTGCAATCTGACCTCTAACCTCTGACCTTATTGGGCTCGCGACAAATACGTTCCCTCGGCGGTGTCGACCTTGATCTTCTCGCCTTCATTGATGAAGGGCGGCACCTGCACGATGAGGCCGGTTTCGGTCTTCGCCGGCTTGGTCACGCTTGAAGCAGTAGCGCTCTTCAATCCGGGCTCGACCTCCATGACCGTCAACACAACCGTCTGCGGCAACTCGATGCCCACGGCTTTGCCATCGAAAAACTCGACCTTGATCTGCAGATTCGGAGTCAGGTAATCCACCGCATCGCCCAGCGTATCGCGCGTTAGGTGCGTCTGCTCGTAATTTTCCGTGTTCATGAAGTAGTAGTCGTCGCCGTCGCTGTAGAGGAACTCCATGTTCTCCTCATCCACATTGACCTTCTCAATCGGATCGGGCGAACGGAAACGATGTTCGAACATGGCGCCCGTGCGCAAGTTGCGCAGCTTGGCCTGGATAAAGGCGCGCAGATTGCCCGGGGTGCGGTGTTCGACGCTGAACACGGAATGCAAGTCATTGTTGTGCTTGATGATCATGCCGGGACGGAGTTGGGTCGCTGGAATCGACATTGCTGGTTTACATCTCCTTCACTCTGCTAGGAATTCTGGCAGCGGGGCAGGCGCCAACTTTCCCGCCGCACTCGGAATTAACCCTTCATTCTACACAGCGCGAGCGGATTCTGGGAAACCCCGCGAAGGCTTTGCCCATGTGTTTCCTTCGTGTACCTTAGTGACCTGTGTGGTTGAAGCTCTCGCAAAACCGCACCATACCGCTGAAGGCTGGAAAACGGAGCGGGCCTAACCTCCAAAATACATTCCGAAATTGCCGCTTCAATAAGGACTAGAATATACATATGGGGCGAAGCCCCGTCTGGCATTCTAGAAACCAGGAGGTTTTTATGCGCAGCGGAAAATACGAGAGTTCGGAAGGCACCGTCGGCACCGCCATTACTTTTCTGATGATCGGTCTCGGCGTAGGCGCAGCACTCGGCCTATTGCTCGCCCCGAAGGCTGGCCGGCAGTTGCGGAAAGATTTGCGTCGCTCCTACGATGATGTTCTCGAAACCGCCTCCGACTGGACCGACGAAGCAAAAAGCCGCTTTGAAGAAGTCGTCGAAAAAGGCGCCGATCTAGCCGACGAAGTCCGCTCAGAAGTTCGCTCCAGGACCAAGCCCATCAGCGACATGCTTCGCCGCTCCTAGGACGGCAGACGCATCGTGGTTACTTATAGTGGGGAGTGTGCTGTCGGCACCCCGCTGTCCGCTCTTCGTCGTTCGCGATTCGCCGGGCGTTCGTAACCCGGTAAACCGCGGCCGTTCCGAACGACGAAGGCGAACGACGAATAGCGAACAGCGAACACCCTTAGCTCATTGCTGTTGTTCGCTCCGGTTCTCTTCTTCCAGCGTGCGCCGCTTCTTGTGCACGTTGCGAATCACGATGCCTACGGAGACGCGGAAATTGTCCTGCTTCTGCTTGCCGAGAAGAATAAAATTTGTGCCCGTCTGAAAATAATCGGCATTCAGCCGCAGCGCGAGTCGCGGATTGATTTTGTAGTCGAGCCCTCCGCCCGCTACCAGCGCCCGCCCCGTTCCGACCTCGGTCACCTGGGCGCCTCCGCCGTTGGCGATGCCCCGGACGCCCTGATGTCCATACAAGAACTCGCCTCGCGGTGTCCAGCGTTCATACTTTCGGCGCGCTATTTGGCCACCGAAAAGAATGTTGTATTCGCGGGTCGTCGCATCAAACTGCGGCGATGTATAAGGGCAAAATTGAGGACACGGCGGAAATGGCGCGGGCTGTATCGTCGGTATCTTCGAAGTCCCAAAGAATTCGCCGCCCTCTACGATTGCCCCCAGCCAATGGGTTATGTTCAAGCCGAGAGAAGAGTCCCAGCCCGGCAGCCCCGCCCAGTGCCCGGCATTGTAAAAACCGGCCTCGGCATACGAGCCGCCAACAAAAAATTCCACTCGTGGAAAGGGTACCAGGGTGATTTTCTTGCCCAGATCGGACGACGGAATCGGAACCGCCTCCGGCGGCTGACCTTGCTCTGAAGTTTGGGCAGGCGTTTGAGCCGGGGGCTGCGCCGGGGTTTGGGTTTGCGCGGGAGTTTGCCCTTGCGCCGGAGCCTGCGCCCAAGACATCACACACAGCGCAGCCATGCCAGCCAAAACTCCCAGGTATTTCCTCACGATTCCTCCTTGAATGCAGTTGCCAGTTGCCGGTTCCCAGTCGCCAGTAAGAACAGCGGCCGCGCTTCTTCCATTCCGATGGAGCACTGGCAACTGGCAACCGGCAGCTGGCTACTGCTTGCCAACTGGTTTTCCAAACGCTGTAGTGTAATGAAGCCGTATATCCCCGCACGTCCCCTGCTCGGGCGAATAGACGACGCAACTATCAAAGGGACGGGAATAGACGTGCAGCGTGACCGCCCGCTGATTTGCCTTCCGCGGATTAACCACTCGATGCACCGGTTCCCGCGGATCGACCGCGCACGGATTCGCCGCCGTCAACTCCACCGTGTTAGATGCGGTCAGCTGACACTTTCCCGTCTCGCTATCCTCAAATCCGACATGAAAATTTTCGACCAGCAGATTTCCCATCGGCGCCGCCATCCAGCAATTCTGCCCGCGATGATTGTGCACCGAACTGCCCTGCCCCACCTCCCAGCAGATGGCGAGCAGTTCATACAGTTCCGTTTTGTCAATGAGATTGCGCGTGTAATGCTGCCGGTCCCAGGTCAGATAGGGCGCGAGGCTGGCCTCCGAAACCGGCATCTTCGTCAGGAGCGCGAGAATCGTCTCCATTTCATCGAAAGCCGAACCGGGCAAAGCGCGCAGCTTGGCGACCAGTTCATCGACCTCGACCCGGACCGCAGCTCGCGCCGCCATCTCTGACGTTTCACTCCCAGACCTGTGACTCATAACGCACTCGCTCTCGCAGTATTCGACAAACTATTGAGTATACCGTGCGCAAGCCGCAGTGTGGCGCGGGCGCCCTCGGCCGCGGCCTCGATTTTGCTCTTTCTATACAATCGAAGCGTCGAAAAATTCACGAATACAAAATGGATATAACCCTGACGGAAAACGAAGTCCGCGTGCTCGGCTCGCTGATTGAAAAAGACATCACCACTCCCGAGTACTATCCGCTCTCGCTGAACGCGTTGATGAATGCCTGCAACCAGAAGTCGAATCGCGATCCCGTAATGCAGTTGGATGAAGACGCGGTGCGCGATGCGCTCGAAGGCCTGCAAGAGCAGCGCCTGGCCGGTCCCGCCCGCGGCGCCGATAGCCGCGTCACCAAATACGAACAGCGCTTGCAAGAGGTTTTCAACTTTACGCGACCCGAGATTGCCGTCCTGTGCGTCTTGCTGCTGCGCGGTCCGCAAACCCCCGGAGAACTGCGCGGCCGCACCGAGCGCATGTTTCACTTCGAGGCCCTGGACGACGTGCAATCGGCGTTGCAGAAATTAATGCAGCGCGATCCGTCGCTGGCGAAAGTTCTGCCCCGCCAGCCGGGAACGAAAGAATCGCGCTACGCACATCTGCTGGCCGGAGATGTGGTAGAAGCCGAGCTGCCGACGCAGTACGCGGCAAGTACTGAGCGCAATTCCGAAGACGTGGAGCGCATTGCCCGACTGGAAGAAGAAGTGGCCGAACTCAGAAGGGAAGTGGGCGAAGTGAAGGATCAATTAGAGAGATTTCGGCGGCAGTTCGAATGAGTCTCACTCAGTGTTGCTCTGTGCCCCCAGCGGTAAAGACCATGACTTTCCCAGCGCTCCGGGCGTCCCGGCGGTGAAAAGCCCTACAGCACCCGTTCCTGCGTATATCCCGCCGCTCCCAGCGCCGAAATGATCTCGGCAATATGATCCGGCCCGCGAGTCTCCATAGTGATCTCGATTGCGGTCTCGCCGAGGCCGACACCGTGATACGCGCGGTCGTAGTCGGTTTCGACGATGTTGGCGCGATGCTGCGCCAGGATTGACGTCAGACGATTTAGCGCTCCGGGATAATCCGGCAGGTGAACGCGCAGCCGCACCAGGCGCCCATCCTTGACCAGGCCGCGCTCGATGATCCGCGAGAGCAGCGTCACGTCGATATTCCCGCCGCAGACCAGCACCGCAACTTTTTTCCCGACCAGCGGCAACTTACGATTCACCAGAGCCGCAATCGCCGCCGCGCCCGCGCCTTCGGCCAAAGTTTTTTCGCGCTCCAGCAATAGCAAAATTGCATTGGCGATTTCTTCTTCTTCGACAGTGACAATGTCATCCACGTACTTCTGCACCAGCGGCAGCGTGCGCTCCCCGGCGCGCCGCACGGCGATTCCATCAGCAATGGTCGAAGCCGCCGCCAGCGTCACCGGCTTTCCCTCAGCGACCGCAACTTTCATCGACGGCAGCCGCGACGGCTGCACCCCAAAAACTTGAATCTTCGAATTCGACTCCTTCAGCGCGCACGCAATACCGCCAATCAACCCCCCGCCGCCGATCGGCACGACCACCGCTTCCAGGTCCGGATGCTGCTCGATCAGCTCCAGCCCGATCGTCCCCTGCCCTGCGATTACCGCGTCATCATCAAACGCATGCACAAAGGCGAAGTGCTCAGCCTGGCTCCGCCGTAACGCCTCTTCATAAGCTTCGTCGTAATTCGCTCCGTGAAGCACCACATCGGCGCCATAGCCGCGCGTCGCCGAAACCTTGATCAGAGGCGTCGTCAGCGGCATACAAATCTGGGCGCGAATACCGAGCTTTCCCGCATGATAGGCGACGCCCTGCGCGTGATTTCCCGCCGACGCCGCAATCACGCCACGCCCGCGCTCCTCCGCGCTCAGAGAAAGCAACTTGTTCAGCGCGCCGCGCTCCTTGAAAGCGCCCGTCCGTTGCAGGTTGTCCAGCTTCAGATAGACCTGGTTCGCAGTAGACTCAGAAAATGTTGCCGACAGCGCACACGGCGAAAGGTATATGGAACTGCGAATGCGGCGCAAGGCCGAGTGGATGTCATCTAAGGTAATCATGCTGATCGCGTCTATCGACGCAATGATTGCAACATCTTACCTGACCCACGCGGTGCCGAGTAACTTCACGAACGAAGGGAGCAGTCACAAACGGGTCCAGGTACAACTTCCGTAATGGCCCTATTGGAAATCGACTCAGCCCTTTCGAAACCTATGCAACCGTCAAACGCCGCGTCAGAATGGGCTTTTAGAGGAGTTCAACCCCTGGGACTCATGCCTACTTCGACCGGAGCCGTTCTCGCCCCTCTCCCCGTCCATCGAAAAAGTACTGCACGCGTCGCGCTTTTTGATTTGCCCGACGCCTCGGCACAGCTTATCAACGAGTGCTTCCGTCAATATGGAATCGAAACCGTTCCGATTCCCCGCGAGCACGCCGACCGCTTGCGGCGCGAAAAGTTCGAGGCCTGCGTTCTGCCCCTCGGCGAAACTGCCGGCAGCATTATCGAGCTGGCCAGAGCATCGACCTCCAACAGCCGAATCATCATTTTCGGTTTGGGCGGCAGCGCGCAAGATGCCATGCGCTATTCGAAGCTCTGCCTCAACGCGGTGTTTCACGAACCGCTCGAGCGCTCCGCGGCTATGAAATTGGTGCGCTCCACGCGCATGCTCGTGCTCCATGAATTCCGCCGCTACGTGCGGGTCCCGGTCATGACGGAAGTAGGAATCGTGATGAATGACGGCGGCCGCATCACGGCCACCAGCCAGGAAATCAGCTCCGGAGGAATGTCGTTGAAGGGCAATCACGTTCCCGAGCTCGGCACTCAGCTCGAAGTCTCATTCTCGTTGCTGACTCTGCCGCGGGTCTGGGTGCGTGGACAGGTGAGCTGGAAGAAACCCAACAAAAGTTTTGGCATTCGCTTTGATGCGACGGACGACCGCCGGCAACGGCTCAAAGAGTGGATCGTTGGCTATCTCGAAACGTAGAAAGAGTTCTGCCCTAACGCAGGCTATCAGCCGTCAGCTTTCAGTCAAACGTTAACCTTCCCGGCTACAATATCGGCGTGCGTTCATCATCCGCCGCGGTCGAGCCTGAGGAGCCTTCCGTTCTCGAAACGCGCCACTTCTCGCTCCGGCAAAGAATCGTATTGTGGTTGATCAGCTGGGCCAGCTATCTGGCGATTTCTCTGATCGGTCCCACCCTGCGCTATTCCATCTCCTGGGAAGAGACGCCTTCGACCCGCGACGTAATCTTCGAAAAGCCCATGATCTACTCCTTCTGGCACCGCGCCGTTTTCCCAAGCGCATGGCTCTGGAGAAGAACCGGCATAGCGGTTATGGTAAGCCGCAGCTTCGACGGCGAATACATCGCCCGCACCTTGGAAAAATTGGGTTTCATCGCGGTCCGAGGATCCAGCAGCCGCGACGGCGCAAAAGCCCTGCTAGGCTTGCGAAGTCAACTGCAGAAAGGCACATCCGTAGTATTTACCATCGACGGTCCGCGCGGCCCGAAAAATGTGGCGAAGCCGGGACCGGTGCTCCTTTCCCGTGCCAGCAACATACCCATGGCAGCCTTCTACGTGGCGCTAGGCGATGCCTGGGTGCTGAATACCTGGGACGCGATGATGATCCCCAAGCCGTTTTCCAAAGCGCTGGTGCGGCTCAGCGCGAAAATTCAAGTTCCTGCCGAAACCAAGACGCAAACATTTTTGGAAAGGGACAATGAGCTAGCGGACTTTCACCGCCAGTTGCAAGCCGCCCTCGAACGCGTCACCGCCTACGCCGAAGAGCACGTGGGACAGGTCGGTTCGGCAGAGTTTCCTCTGATCACGAGTTAGCTCACGGCGTTATTTTGAAGACGACGCCGCAGCCTCCGCCTGGCAACTTCGGGCAATCGCCGAGGTTGCCGCCATAAATCGCGGTGCCGTATAAGTTGCCATTCGCATCGATCGCTAAACCGGCCTGAGGAGACCAGCCGTCGGTCCCACCGGTAAACGCGTGCAGCACCGTCTGGTGGCCCGCCGGGTCTACTTTGAAAACCACTCCACAACCCACTCCCTCGCAGTCGTTAACACCGCCCCAGGGAGTGGTGCCATACAAATTACCCGCCGAGCCCATCACCAGGCCTGATACCGGGAGGCCGCCGTCGCTTCCTCCCGTAAAGCTGTAAAGTACTGTCTCGTTACCTTGCGGGTCCAACTTAAATACCGTTCCACTGTGAGTCTTGCCCGATCCGCCTTTCATCGTCGTTCCGTAAAAGTTGCCGGCTGCGTCCACGATCAACGGCGCTTCCGGAAGTCTGCCGTCCGTCTCTTTGCGGAAACTATAGAGCACAGTCTCGTTGCCAGCCGGGTCGAGCTTAAACACCGTCCCGCCGTTACCGGCCTGCCCCCCGTGCACTGTCGTGCCGTACAAGTTGCCCGCCGCGTCGCGGATCAAGCCGGCATCCGGGAAGTCGCCAGATTTCGGCTTCGAAAACTCGAGGAGCACAGTCTCTTCCCCTTGCGTATCGACCTCGTAGACCACGCCGCAGCCGAGCATCATGTCGCAGGTCAAACTTCCACCAAACTCAGTCGTACCGTAAAGATTGCCGGCTGGGTCGAGAGTCACAGGAGCGCTGGGATAGTATCCGTCCGACTGCCCAGTGAAGCTATAGAGCAAAGAGAAATTGCCCTCGTTGTCGACTTTAAAGACCGTCCCATAATTCAAGCCGCCATTCGTCGTTGTTCCGTACAGGTTGCCAGCCGAGTCCCGCACCAATGTGGCCATGGGATCCTCGCCGCCAGGTGAGTCGGGTCCAAAGCTGTGGAGCAACGTGAAATTACCGTCAGGACTCAACTCAAAGACAGTTCCCAGCTGATCCCCAAATCCCAGGCTTCCGAGGCCGAAGGTCGTGCCATAGAGGTTACCCGCTGCGTCAAGAATGACTCCGCCGACGGGCATCGCTCCATCCGTCCCACCCGTAAACGAATAGAGCACGGTGTAGGTTTGCGCCTCGCCTGGTAAGACAAGTAGCATGCCCACCAACAAAATCATCACTGCCTTAGGAAAGATTGGGAACGACATGTGATTTGTCCTCCTTGGGAGGTGAGGTGGTAACGCGTGCCGGTTTGACGCTTCAGGCGACGATTTGCGCGAATTCTAACATGGCGAAATGCAAAACGGCAGAGCTGTTAGCTCCGCCGCTTCTGCTCCATGCGCCCGCTAAATTCAGTCGCTAGTCGTTGTGATGTTCGCCGCCATGCGATTCGCCGCCGGCGTGGGAGCCACCACTATGCCCTGCCGCTGCATGAGATGAGCCATGGGCCGCGCTGCCATGTGCTGCCGACGAGTGGGCGGCGCCACCATGCGCTACCGCTGCATGGGAGCGATCTGCTGAGGAATTACCGCGAGACCCGCCAGCATGGCTAGTATGTACTACCGTCGCATTACCTCCACGATTACCTGCATAGGCACGGCCTCCGCCGTTTTCTCGGCCGCCGGCGTTTTCACGGCCCCCGCCGTATCTTCCGCCCCCGCCTCCGTTGAAGCGATGCTCACCCCATCCGTGCCCGTAGCCCCAATTGGCCCATGGGCCCACGCCCAGGAAGACGCCGTTGAAGAAATAGCCCGGTCCATAAAAACCACTGGGCGCGCAGCCGTACGGTGCATAGTCGTAGTAGCCATAGGAACAGACGGGCGGGACTACGCCGATTACGACTTGTGCGCTGGCCGTCGGCACCAAGGCCAAGGACGCAAGGAACGTTGTTGTGCTGGCGAGAAGCAGACCGCGCTTTGCCAGCTTGTGAGCCCAAGGGCCCACGCTCTTAAATTGCAACATTGTATTAACCTCCGAATTCGTGCTTTCGATGAACGGCGTATCCCCAGTATCCGGCGCCTGCTGGTAGATAACTGATCAATACGGACCTCTAATTCGCAGTTACTCGCCTTTTTGGAGTGAAAGTAGAAGAGGAAAAGCTGCGGTAACCTTCTTGAATCCGCATCCGCCGCATTGAAGATAAGGGACTTGCCAGCTTTCTAAAGTTCGGTTTACGAACCCGCTCGGATCCTATCGACTGACGCTTCATTTGCAGCTATAATGTCCAAAGCGTCATCTAAAGCTTGCAAGTAATGATCGACGCGCACAGGCTCTATCCGCTCAGTCCGCGGAGGGGCACTGGAGGACACAGTGAGTCTCACACCCATCGGCGGGCATTCTCCTCGCCGCAAGATCACCACCGCCACCATCCGCGAAAAGAAGCTTCTCCACGAACCGATCACTTGCCTTACGGCCTATGACTACGCCACCGCGCGACTGGTCGACGAGGCTGGAATCGACATCGCCTTGGTCGGCGATTCGCTGGCCATGACTATGCTCGGGTACGAGAACACGCTCTCCGTCACCGTCGACGAGATGCTGCATCACGTCAAGGCGGTGCGCCGCGGCGTGAAAGACGCGCTGCTCATTGCCGACATGCCCTACGGTTCCTATCAGGCTGACGCTAACGAGGCGATTCACAACGCTGCTCGCTTCGTTAAAGAAGGCGGAGCCGAAGCGGTCAAGATGGAGGGTGGCGAGAAGCGCGCCGACGTGATCCGCCGCGTCATCGACGCCGAGATTCCCGTCGCAGGACATATCGGTCTTACTCCGCAATCGGTCAACGTGATGGGCGGATACAAGGTTCAGGGCAAGTCGCTCAACGCCATCGAGCAACTCATGCGCGATGCGGTCGCGCTCGATCGCGCCGGCGTCGCCTGTATTTATCTGGAAGGAATTCCGCGCGAGGTCGCGGCGATGATTACCGCCGAAGTCGATACGCCGACCATCGGCATCGGCGCCGGCCCCGATTGCGACGGCCAGGTGCTCGTCTTCCACGATCTCGTCAACCTGACATTCGGACACGCGGCAAAATTCGTCCGCCGCTACGGAGACGCCGCCGCCCTGATCACCGAATCGTTGCTTGCTTTTAAGGCCGACGTTATTTCGCACCAATTTCCGAGCGATGCCGAGAGCTACCACCTGCCCAAGGAAACGCAGGCCGCACTCGAAACGGTACTCCACCGCAAACACGCCCTGCAGCGATAATAGCGGGCGGAGAAAATGTCGTGCGAAACAACTTGCGGGATAGCGTGCGAACTTACGCGCGAAGCTTACGAGCCAACCTCCGGGGCGCTGCGCGCGATGGAGTGCGAACGCTGGTTGCCCTGATTCTGCTTGCAGCTATGATCGCCTGCTCCAAGCCCGCTCCCGCGCCGGAAGCGCAAACGCATCCTCCGACCGGCCTCGAGTCCATCCCGCAAGCCGATCCCTCTAAGTATCCGAAGCTCAGCCATATGGTCGATTGGAAGAATCCTTACCTTGTCGTGCGCGAGGATGGCATCGGCATCGTGGACCTCTCCAATCGCGAAATCCACATGCTCAAGTCCGAGGAAATCCCAGCCGAGTTGGTTTCGCTTCCGTCGAGCGCTTGGCCCTACGGCCGAGTGGTCATGGTCGCGCAGGCGATTCCAAAGAGTCCATCGGAGCAGACCAAAGCCGACCTGCGCAAGAATCGCGCCCTGCTGCTCGGAACGCTCCACGAACTGGAGGTTGAATACTACGAGGCGCCCTGATCGCCAAGCAGCCGGAAGACTCGCTCTAAGCCATGAAAATCTGTTCGACGATCGCCGAAGTCCGTGCCGCCTGCCGCGCCGCGCGAGCAAGCGCCGATCGCCTCGGTCTCGTTCCCACTATGGGCGCGCTTCATGAAGGCCATCTGTCGCTCATCCGGGCCGCCAAAGCGCAATGCGACGCCGTTGCCGTCTCAATTTTCGTGAATCCCAAGCAGTTCAGTCCCACCGAAGATTTGTCGAAGTATCCGCGCCAATTCGATCGCGACAGTCAACTACTCGAGAAAGAAGGAGTCGACATTCTCTTCGCGCCTGCTGTCGAAGAAATCTATCCGGCCGATCTCGCTTCAGACGGCCAAATTCTCGACAAGGACGCCACCTCGGTCTGGGTCGAAGGATTGAGCGAAAGGCTCGATGGACGCTCCCGCCCCGGCCATTTTCGCGGCGTCACGACCGTCGTCACCAAACTCTTCCACATCATCGCTCCCGACGCCGCGTTCTTCGGACAGAAAGACGCCGCGCAGCTCGCCATCATCCGTCGCATGGTGCGCGACCTTAATTTCCCGGTAGAAATTGTCGCCTGTCCCATCGTGCGGGAACTTGACGGCCTCGCCATGAGTTCGCGCAATGCGTATCTGAATGGAGAAGAGCGCGCCCGCGCTCTGGTGCTGCATCGCGCGCTGGAGCAGGCGCAGCTAAAATTTCAAGCTGGCGAAAGAGTCGTCGCGCGCCTCATCTCCGCCACCAAAGAAGTTTTTGCGACTCAGCCCCAGGTTGTCTTGGATTATTGCGAGATCGTCAGTCCCGACACACTCGATCCCGTGGAGCAAGTATTGCGAACGAGCTTGCTAGCAGTCGCCGCCTACGTCGGCAAAACGCGCCTGATCGACAATTTGATTTTGAATCCCTGAATCGCAAGCCCATGGCTCAGAACATTCCCAGTTTGCGAGCAATCTGCCGGATGTTTGCATATTCTTCGTCCGTGGCCACAACAAATTGCTTTGCACGAAGGATCTTCAGAACGGTATCGTCTTTGCCTTCTTTGAGCGTCAGAAGGGCGCGAGCGAATTTTTCGCGGTCGCCCTCCGGTACGTCTTTGCGGGAAACGTATAGGTAACTGACAAACGGTTTCGTGGTATAGAAAACGCGAACTTTCTCGCTGTTGAGTTTTCCTTCACTGATCAGAGCGGTGAAAACCGTTTCATCAATAGCTCCGGCGTCGACCACCCCGGTTTCGACCAGCGCCGCCGTCGCAGGATGGCTACCGCTGTAGCGAATCTGCAGATCGCTTTCAGGATTGATTCCTGCCTGCATGAGTTCGCGCTCCACCATTAGCGTGCCGGTCGAGTTGACGTCACCAAATGCAAACCTCTTTCCGTTGAGGTCGCCGAGCGAATGGATTGACGATGCAGCGCCGGTGATGAGGACCGTGTGCATACGCAAGTCCGAGGTACGCTGGACGAGTGGGATAACCCCTAATTTGGCACGAGCCCGAATATACGTCAGCGCGCCCAGGCACGCGAAATCGAAAGACCCATCCTCCAGCCCCGCAGCGGTTTTGCTGTAGGTGTCCGGAGTGACAAGTTTCACCGGACGTCCGATGGCCTTGGTGAGGTAATCTCGTAGAGGTTCTCTGTCCTCATGAGTCAGTCCGTCCAAAATCAGGGCAACCGAGATCGGCTTGTCGGCCCCGTACAACACTGCAGTCACGAGAAGAGAAATTACCGCCAACGCTCCGTTTCGAGCCAGTAAGAACATCAAGCCCCCCGCGCCTATCCCCCGCAGCTCAGTACATGCTCAATTCCAGCGCGATCTTGCGAATGTTGTCGTATTCGTCGTCATGGGCAATGACAAACCTGTGCGCCCTCAAAACCTTTAAGATGGAATCGTCCTTGCCCTCTTTCAACGCCAGCAGGGCACGAACAAACTGTTCCCGTTCTTTTTCCGCCACGTCTTTTTGCGCAACATACACGTAATCCACAAACGATTTGGAGATATAGAAAACCCGGACTTTCTTGCTATCAATCTTTCCCGCGCTGATCATGGAGTTGAAAACGCTTTCATCCAGAACTCCCGCCTCGACCACTCCCGTTTCCACCAGTGTCGCAGTTACCGGATGGCTCCCGCTGAAGCGGATAATCAGATCCGTTTTCGGATCGATTCCTGCCTCTTTCAGCTCGCGATACGGGATCAGGTGAGCGCTCGCCGAATTGATATCCCCGAATGCGAACTGCTTTCCTCGCAGGTCGCGCAGCGTATGGATAGTCGAGTTCGCGCCAGTGATGAAGACGGAGTGAAACTTCAAGTCCGACGTCCGTTGCGCCAGCGGGACCACGCCATACTTGGCGTGCGCCCGTATATACATCAGCGCCCCCAGGCATGCGAAATCGAATGTCCCATCCGCCAGCCCGGCGACCGTGTCCGCATAGCTGTCCGGGGCCGCCAGATTGACCGGTCGCCCCATTGCTTTCGTGAGATAAGCCCGCAGCGGTTCTCTTTCCTCTTGCGTCAACCCATCCAGAATCAAGCCCACCGTAATCGGCTTATCGGCGCCGTAAAGCGCGGTGCTGGCCAGAATCCAAATTGTCGCCAACGTTGCATTCCGAGCTAGTGACAGCATCGATTTTCTCTTCCAACGCGAAATCAACTCATGTTCGCGAAATCAACGGGCTGGCTTAGCTTCGGGAGGGTAGGAATAAGCTGGCAGTCAACCGTCCAGCAACTAATACAGGATTCGGAGAAAGGAGTGGTAATCACGAATGGGCGTACTTTGCGGCGCCCGATGCGCTCAAGGGGAATAAGCGCTCGGAGAACAAGATGTGACCAGGAAAAATAGATCGCCGGATGAGCGCTCGCGTCCCTCGCCAATCTACTCGATAGGCAAGGGTCGCCAGGCTCACCCCAGCGAATACCAAACGCCGCGCCTACTGCTGTTCAACTTCCTTCAGTCGCGCCGCTTTGCCCTTCAGCCCGCGCAGGTAATAAAGCTTGGCGCGGCGAACCTTCGCCGAGCGCACCACGTCAATCTTGTCGATGACTTTGGAGTCGATGGGGAAGATGCGCTCCACGCCCTGGCCAAAGCTGATCTTGCGGACGGTGAAGCTCGGTTGCGCCCCGCGCGTCCGCGAAATGACCACGCCTTCGAACGCCTGCAGGCGCTCTTTTTCGCCTTCTCTGATCCGGACCTGCACTTTGACCGTATCGCCGGGGCCAAACTTCGGAATGTCTGTGCGGCGCGATTTCGCCAGCAATTTTTCGATAATCGGATTGCGCATAATGTTTTCCTTCCTGATTCTAATCTCTACAGAGAGCGCTAACCTTCTCTGTCGATTGCTTCTGTGTCGATCCCCTGAGAAAGACCCAACCTGATCTCGGCCAGGAAGTCCTCATCTTCATCCGTAAGCCGAACCCGCTCCAGCAAATCGGGACGGTTGCGCAGCGTCTTCGCTAAAGCCGTCTTGCGCCGCCAATTGCGAATCTGCTCATGGTTGCCATTCACCAGCACTTCTGGCACCGCCATCCCGCGAAATTCCGCGGGTCGCGTGTAGTGCGGATAATCGAGCAATCCGCCAGAAACGCAAGTCGAACTGGGCGCAGAATTAGCAGCTAGTGTGGGGCCGGCGCCCTCGCCCGCGAACCCCACTTCCAGCAATGACTCTGTAAACGACTCCTGCCGGGTCGAATTCTGATTCCCCACCGCTCCTGGAATCAGGCGCGTCACCGTGTCAACAATGACCGCCGCGCCCAGCTCGCCGCCGCTCAGCACGTAATCGCCAATCGAAACTTCGCGATCCGCCAAGTGCTCGCTGATCCGCTCATCCACTCCTTCATACCGTCCGCAGATCAGGACAATTCGCTCCAGCCCAGAGAGCTTCGCCGCCAGCGCCTGATCCAGCCTGCGCCCCTGCGCCGAAAGCAGAATAACCGACTGCGTCGCCGCGGCGCTCAAGCGCGCTTCGCGCGATGCCACATCGCCGAGCGACTCCAAACATTCAAAGATCGGTTCCGGCTTCAGGACCATGCCCTCGCCGCCGCCAAACGGGCGGTCATCCACGGTGCGGTGCTTGTCTTTCGTATACGCCCGCAGATCGTGAATGCCAACATCCACCAAGCCCGTCTCCCGCGCCCGGCGCACAATCCCATAATCCAAAGGCCCGCGAAAGAAGTC
>JBEKXO010000087.1:0-17370 GCA_049511995.1 Terriglobales bacterium | reverse complement strand
GTACGGAATTGTATTGACGCTGTGTTCAATCTCGTTCGCGCTGTTGCGCAACGCCATCATTCAGCATCACCTCAATAACGAGGAGATGGTCCGCTATCACCGCCACATCCAGGCCAAGAATCTCTACTCCATGGTGCTCTACCTGGCCTCCGCGCCCCTCGCCTTTGTCGACGTTCGCATTTCGTTTGCTATCTTTGTGTTCGTCGCGCTCTCCTACTTCCTTCCCGAGCGTAAGCTCGCGGAGACTTAAGCAGATGGCGTGGGTTGACCGCTAAAGCTATAATCCTCCCTTTGTGCGTATCCTTCTTCTCAGCGACATTCACAGCAACCTCGAAGCGCTCGACTCGTGTCTGGCGGCCGCGCCTGCCCATGACCTCGTCGTCAATCTCGGAGACACCGTTGGCTACGGCGGCAATCCCAACGAAGTAATTGCCAAAGCGAAGTCCCTCGGCCGCGTCTTCGTTCGCGGCAACCATGACAAGGCCGTCAGCGGCCTCATGAATCTCGAAGAGTTCAATCCTGTTGCCGGCCTAGCCACACTCTGGACGCGCGATCAACTCACGCCCGCAAATCTCGATTGGCTCCGGGCCCTTCCTCAAGGTCCCATTCACCTCGACGAACTTCCCGGCGTCCAGTTCGTTCACGGCTCTTCGCTTGACGAGGACGAGTACATGGTCAGCGCCCGCGACGCCATCGCTCCGCTCATCACCAATCCCGTCCCCGTCACCTTTTTCGGACACACTCATCTGCAAGGCGGATTCGTGCTCAGCGGCGAGATCAGCGAAGGCTATCGTCCTGGCTATCGCACGGTTGGCCAGCCCGAGTCTTCCGATTGGCCGCTGCGCAAAGATCGCCGCTATTTGATCAATCCGGGCTCGGTCGGCCAGCCCCGCGACGGCGACTGGCGCGCTGCTTTTGCGGTTTTCGATTCCGACGCCTGGATCGTCAGTTTTTATCGCGTCCCCTACAACCTGCGTGTAGCCCAGGAAAAAATTCTCGCCGCGAATTTGCCTCAGCGCCTCGCCACCAGGCTCGCCACCGGCAGATAGTGACGTCAGACGAACCACGCAGCGGTCTGGAGATACAGTTGACAACTCCGCACAGGCTGCGGACAAACCAGATTCTGTTTCTGCTTTTGGGTGGCGCAGCGCTTTAGCGCTGCGGTGAACGTTTTGTTTTGATTGCGCCCGTAGACGCTGAGTTAGAACCTGTCCGCTACCCAATCTCTAGATTTTCCGTGAAACTTTCTCCGTCCTCCAGGGTTTCCTTATCCGTGCACGTCATTTTCGTCAGCGCGGCCGATCCATTTTCGGCACCTATATTTTGACGTCGACGCCTCAGGAGGACTCTCGACCGATGAACACCGCAGCTCGTTTTGTCAGATCGCTTTTCTTGACCGCGGCCTTGGCGGCTGCCGCATTCGGCACGGCCTGCGCCCATCACTACTACCAAGTCTACGATCCCTACTACAGCGACTATCACGTCTGGAACCATGACGAGGTCGTCTACTACCATCAATGGGCCCACGAATACCATCGCGATCCCAATCGTGATTTCCGCCACCTGCCTCCCGGAGAACAGAAAGAGTACTGGACCTGGCGCCACGGCCACGGCGATCACCACTAAAGCGTCGCGCTACTTCGATCGTTCACTGTATGACGTCCAACAAAAATCCCCGCCCAAGGAACTGCTTGAGCGGGGAAGCCAGTTCTCGTTTTCTGGCTTAATAAATCTGGCGACTATTCCTGTCGAAACATCAAATCTTCAAGCGCCATTCGCCGTATCTGCCAATATTCGCGCTCTTGATCATCTACCCGTAGCCTGCATTCTCCCGAATTAGTAAAGTGCAGCCTCACCTGAAACTTCGAACTCGCCTGATCGTCCTGCACTGCAATCGCATGCTCGTTGAGCTTGAAGTTCACCGCCCGGCTCACATCTTTCGCCCTCAGAAAAACCGTAAACGCGTCGATATCATCCGCCACCGAAAATTCGTAAACCGCATAATTCGGACGCTGCGCATTTCGCGTTTTTACATCCTCTTCCACCTGTTGCCGCAGCGTCGCAAAAATCTTTGGCAAAGTGCACGCCGACCGCGCCGTCACCCAGTCAATCTTCGACGGATCGTTTCCGTTGCCATTTCTGCTATTCGCGCCATTACTTCCAGCACCTTTCGCACCGTTATTCGTGGCGCCGTTGTTTGCTTTTTCCTTGACTGTGTCGTTCACGCTTTACACTCCTGCAATCGCCCGACTACCTAAGATGCGGCGCGGCCCTTGTCGGTTGTGACCACGGTCCAGGAAGGGCCCGATATGAGCGGCTGGCACCCTTGTCAAGCCGGGTGCCCGACCCTTTTCGCCGCATTTTGCGAAAAGGTTGGGCCGCGATAATCACCGCCAGGCCACGTTGTAAACTCGTTCCATGCCTTCGCACTCTTCCAATCTCTTCTCGACGCCAAAGTCCGCCCCCGCTGCCCACACCGCCCACGTCGACGGCGGAGCCCGCGGCAATCCCGGCCCCGCCGGTTACGGAGTGGCCATTCAAGATGCCACGGGTAAAGCCGTAGCCGAACTCAGCGAATATCTGGGCCATCGCACCAACAACTACGCGGAATATCAAGGCCTCCTCGCGGCTCTCCGCTACGCGGCTGAAAACCAGATCAAAGCGCTCAAGGTCGTCAGCGATTCCGAGTTGATGGTCCGCCAGATGAAAGGAATCTACAAGGTCCGCAATCCAGATCTGCGCAAGCTATACGACGAAGCGCAGCAACTGGTGCGGCGCCTGGAGCACTTCGAAATCCGCCACGCCATGCGCGAGCAAAACAAAACCGCCGACCGTCTCGCCAACGAGGCCATGGATAGAGGCAAAAAGTAGAATTGCAGCGGTAAGAGGTCAGATTGCAGAGGTCAGATCATAGAACCGCTATGAATTGGTTCCTACCTCTGCAATCTCACCTCTGACCTCTGCAATCCCTCACTCTCCCGACGTGTGATCATGCACAATCTTCCATCCCTCGGGAAACTTGCGAAAAATCAGCGTAAACAACCCATGCGGAGTCTTCCCATCTGCCATGGTCAGATGAAATTCTCCCCGCACAAACGCCGCCTCCGGCCCCAGCATCTCAATGCGCAGGTTGGCGAATTCGAGCTTCCCCATCTCATGCCCGGCACTCTGATATTTTTCCTTGTAGCGATCAAGCGCCGCCTGCCAACCCTTCGCCTCATGTGCTCCCGAAAAAAACGTTAGTTCCGGAGAATTCCAATATCCCGCCATAAAGCCTTCCAGATCGTGCCGGTTCCATGCCCCTTGCTGCACCTCAATCACCTTCCGAATCGCCGCAGGGCCGGCATCGCTTTGGCCTGCGCTGAAGATGGCTAGCATTGTGGTCAGCATCGCAGTCACCCCCGCCAACAAAATCGAATTCCGCATGGTCGCTCCTCTTCCCCCTTAACTTCGCATCGTCGTGCGCATCGCCGCCCTCACGGGATGAATGCGCGGTTATGCTAACAATGAACCGGAATTCCCGTCTCACTCTTACGCATTATGCGCTTCGTCTCCATGGAGCAACGACAGATTTATCTGGCGCAGGAGCAACTGTGAAATCGATTTGGATGCTTGTGGCGTGGTTCCTGATGTGCTCTCCCGCACTATCGCAGTCGGCGGCGCCCTTTGCGGATGTATCGAACAAGCCCATGCATGATCGCGAATTCTGGCGGGCCATCGCGAAAAACCACTATGCGGTCCCGGAAGGTCAGCAGGTATTCCCTCTGTTGCGGGAGCTAAGCCGATATGTTGGCTCGCGGGACTCTGAACTCCGTGACGACCTCGCATACTCCATCACTACGGTCTGGATTAAACACCAAAAGCAAATTTCGCTGGACGAACTGAACTCGCTGCTCGATGAGTGGGAAGCCAATCTGCGGGTTGGGATCGGCGAATCTCCGGTTGAAGAACCTGCGGGCGAAGGCGCCTATAAGAATGACTCCGTCCTCAAGCGATCGTTCTCGGCGTTGAGTCTGGTCGCACTGGCAGAGCGGGACCTGGACATGCCGTTCCTCAGCGAAGACCGATACCGTACGTTGCTGGCGGATGCACTTGCCTATCTCAAAGACGAACGCGATTTACGTGGATTTGATCCAACGATCGGATGGATTCACGCGACCGCGCATACCGCCGATTTGCTGGCGGCGTTGGCTCGCAATCCCTTGCTTAAGCCGGAGGACCAGACCCACATTCTGGAAGCAATTTCGCGTCGGTTATCTTCCGCCCATGAGATTTTTGGCTTCGGAGAACAAGACCGGCTGGCGCTGGTGGCGGCAAGAATTGCGCTGCGAAAGGATTTCGACGCGACGGCGTTTCACAGTTGGCTAAGTGCGCTGGATGCGTCCGATCAACGCGTTTGGAAGGATTCTCCGCCGAAGCTTGACCTGCTGCGAACCTTTGAGAACGATACTTATATGCTGCGCGGATTCGCGCTATACCTTGCCACGAGCCCTTCAAGTCCGGTGATTGCGGCCACCCAACAGGAAGTGCTCAAGGTGCTGCGGGAGCGCTAGCAGTACGCTCTACGCTCTGCTCTTCTTCGCCGCCGCGGCAGCCTTCACTTTCACCGTCTCCCATGGCCTCTTGGGACGATCCACCACTGGCTGGTCACGGTCCTTCACCCGATCATAGTGGTAGGACTCGCTCACCGTGCCGAGCGATTCGTTGTATAGGCTAGGCAGGCCGAGAGCTTCCTTCAGCTCTTCCGAGAACTGTTGCAGCGCCTTCAAATGGTCTGCCGTGGCTGCCACTTCGGTCTTGCTGGTTTTCAAAAACTGCTGGTAGCCACGATTGACCAACTTTGAAATTTCGCCGCCGATCAAGTATCCGGGATAGGCGAAAATTTTCACGCCGCCGTCGTCCGTCTTCTGGATCGCTGCCGAGCAGTTGTACTTCTTCAGGAACACGCGGGTTTGCGCGCCCGGCGCCTCAATCAGGTCAAAGCCATGATCGCGCAGCCAGTTCACCGCTTCCTCGTAGGTTTTCTCTTCGACTTTCGCCGCCATTTTATGAACTCAATTCTCGCAAAATGACTTCTAGAACTATATCCCGCACCTTGTCTTAGATGCCGCCCCCGCCGTTTCGATGGAACCAAAACCGCCAGCCACGAATCTAATTACCTTCGAATCGGCAAACACAGTAACGCGACTCAACAAATGCGCTTGGACAACGTTAGTATAGATATACCTTTTTAAGATTGCGGGCACATTACGTCAGTCACAGGAACATTCGTGCCACAGGACTAATCATGGCGACCGCTCAATGAGTATCGCGAAATGACCGCAACCGCCTACAGCTCAGCGCCCTTGCCACCCGACGCCGCCCGCGCGCCCCGAGGAGAGGCCGTTCTCACAGCCATCGGCAACACACCAATGCTGCCGCTCGACGCGCTCCTCGCCGACTTCCCCCACAAAAATCTTTTGGGCAAGGCCGAGTGGTATAACCCCGGCGGCTCCGTCAAAGATCGCGCCGCCGCCCGCATCGTGGCGGAAGCTCACCGTGCCGGCCAGTTCGCTCAGGGAAAAACTCTGCTTGATTCGACCAGCGGCAACACTGGTATTGCTTACGCCATGCTCGGCGCCGCTCTCGGATTCCCCGTCACTCTCTGCGTCCCCGAGAATGTTTCGCTCGAGCGAAAACGCATTCTACAGGCATACGGCGCAAATATCATCTACACCGATCCCGCGGAAGGTTCCGATGGAGCGATCAAGATCGCGCGCCTACTCGCCGCGCAACATCCCGATCTTTATTTTTACGCCGATCAATATTCGAACGATGCCAACTGGCGTGCGCATTACGACACAACCGCGAACGAAATCTGGCAGCAAACCGAGGGCCGCATCACCCACTTCGTCGCCATGCTGGGAACCACCGGAACCTTCGTCGGCAACGCTCGCCGCCTGAAAGAGTTGAATCCAACCATCCATTGCGTCTCCCTGCAGCCCGATTCCCCTTTTCACGGCATCGAAGGCGCCAAGCACTTGCCTTCCGCCATCGTGCCGCGCATCTACGATTCGTCCCTGGCCGACGAGAATCTCGAAATCTCGACCGAAGACGCGCACGCCATGGCCCGCCGCCTGGCCCGCGAACAAGGACTGCTCGTCGGAGTCTCCGCTGCCGCCGCGATCGTCGGCAGCCTTCAGATCGTCGAGCGACTAAAAGAAAATCAGTGCGGCACCATCGTCACTATCCTCTGCGACTCCGGCGAAAAATATCTAAGCGAGCGATTCTGGAGCGAAGAATAATTGCAGAGGTCAGAGGTGAGATTGCAGAGGTGAGAGGTCAGATTGCAGAGGTTAGAATGCATCCGATGGCGACGCCGCGCCGAGTGACGGTTTTACCTCTGCAATCTGACCTCTAACCTCTGACCTAGCCTCACGCCCAACTTTGCAATGCTGAAAATCTCCCAATCCGACTACCGCTCTCTCCGCCAGCACGGAGAACAAACCTATCCTCACGAGTGTTGCGGAGTCCTGCTCGGCCACTTCGACGACGACGGCTCCAAGACCGTCACGCGCTTCGCGCGCTGCGGCAACACCCGCGCCGACTCGCCCCACAATCGCTATCACATCGATCCGAAAGAACTCATTCGCATCCAGCGCGAGGGCCGCGAGCGTGGAGAAGACATTGTCGGCTTCTATCATTCCCACCCCGACCACCCCGCGCAATGGTCGTCCACCGATCTTGCCGAAGCGCACTGGTTCAACTGTTCCTACGTAATCACCAGCGTAGAGAAGGGCGCCGCCGCGTTAACCAACGCCTTTGAACTAACCGGCAGCGACGAACCAGACAAGAAATTCGTAGATGAAAAGATCGAAGTGAGCTAGTTACCCCAGCACCTTCAGCACCACCGCCGTAATATCATCATGCGGCGCCGTGCCATCCGAGAACGCATCCTGCCGATCAAAAACAAAGTTTACCGACTCCATCGCCGACCTGCGCCCGCATTGCGCCCACGCCTCCATTATTTCCGACGTGCAGAATTCCTCTCCCTCCCGGTTGCGCAATTCGTGCAGCCCATCGCTCGCGAATAACACGCAGTCTCCCGGATCAAGTTGCACCACATGCCGCCCATAAGTGCTGCCCGCAAACATTCCCGAAGGCAATCCGCCATCACCCAGCGTCCGGCAACTCGTCTCCGAAACCAGCAGCGGCAGCGGCATCCCGGCATTCGAAAAAACAAGTTCTCGTGTCACGGGATTGAAAAGCGCATACAGAGTCGAACAAAAGCGCCCGCTGATCGGACGCTGCACCAGCCGCTCGTTCAAACTCGCAAGCACGCGCGCCGTGTCCGTCCCGCATTTGTGAATCCCGCGCAGCGTCCCCATCACCAGCGCGCCGTACATCGCCGCCGGCAGCCCTTTGCCGACGACGTCGCCGAGGTAGATGCCGACAAAACCATCCGGCAGCCGAAAGAAGTCGGCGAAATCCCCTCCCACCTCGAAGAAAGGTATGCAACGGAAGGCGATCTCGACCGATTCATGGCAAAGTCCCTTAACCGGCAGCAACGACGACTGAATAAGCTGTGCCTCCCGCAAATGTTCACCGCAAAGACAGGCCGCATGGGTAAGACTTTCTTTCACCAACTCCGATTCCACTGCGGTAATCACATCAGGCATGCGCGGCTCTCCCTTCTTCAAATCGGCAACTTGCCGCTTCTGCCTTAGCGCCGGGAGTTACAAGAAATGTGAACCGGCAGTAACTGGACTGCAAGGCGCGCTTGGTCTCGATTATGCCCGCGCCGGGCGGACAAAGTAGTCCACCCGCCGTTTCCACTTGCATCTTCGGCCCGTACCATAGCATCTTTATGTATATGCCTCAGATCCAGATTCCCTCTCCCCTGCGCCAATACTCGGGCAAACAGGCTTCGATCGACGTCGCGGCGAAAACCGTCGGCGAGGCCCTCGCCGGCCTCGTCTCCCAGCATCCCGACCTCAAGCGTCACCTCTATAACGACGAAGGCAAGCTGCGCACCTTCGTCAACGTCTATGTCAATGACGAAGACATGCGCTACCTTCAGAAAGAGGCGACCGAGCTGAAAGACGGTGATACCATTTCTATAGTGCCGTCAATCGCCGGCGGATCGTAGGTCATGCACTTTACCTCTGCGGTCTGACCTCTGACATCTGCAATTAGCGAGAGTTAATCGAACCTATGGCCACGATTTCCGACGTCAAACCCGCCGAAGCCCTCTTAAGCAACGACGAAATCCTGCGCTACTCGCGCCATCTCATCATGCCCGAGGTGGGCATGGAAGGGCAGCAGAAGCTCAAGGCCGCGAAAGTTCTCTGCATCGGAGCCGGTGGCCTAGGCTCGCCGCTCGCCCTCTACCTCACCGCCGCCGGTGTAGGTACGCTTGGCATCGTCGATTTTGACGTAGTCGACTACACCAACCTCCAGCGCCAGATCATCCACTCGACCGCCGACGTCGGCCGCAAAAAGCTCGACTCCGCCGCCGACAAGCTGATGGCGATCAATCCTTATCTCAACCTGCGCACCTTCGATACAAAACTAACCAGCGCCAATGCGCTCGATCTATTTCGCGACTTCGACATCGTCGCCGACGGCACCGACAATTTCCCCACGCGTTACCTGGTCAACGACGCGTGCGTTCTCACTGGCAAGCCCAACGTCTACGGTTCGATCTTCCGCTTCGAAGGCCAGGCCAGCGTCTTCGCCACCGAAGACGGCCCCTGCTATCGTTGTCTCTATCCCGAACCGCCTCCGCCCGGCTTAGTCCCGTCCTGTGCCGAAGGTGGAGTGTTAGGCATTCTGCCCGGCTTAGTCGGAGTAATTCAAGCGACCGAGACCATCAAGCTGATTTTGGGCCAAGGCGATCCCCTCGTCGGACGCTTGCTGTTAGTCGACGCGCTTGGAATGAAGTTCCGAGAACTAAAATTGCGCAAGAATCCCGATTGTCCCGTCTGCGGCACCAATCGCACCATCACCGCGCTGATCGACTATGATCAGTTCTGCGGCATCCGCGGCCAGGAAGAGCCCGCCGGCAATGACATCCCATCGATCTCGGTCGAGGACTTAAGAAAGAAGTTAGACGCAAAAGACGACGTCTTCATCCTCGACGTGCGCGAGCCGCACGAATATCAGATCTGCAACTTGAATGGATATCTCATCCCTGTAGGCGACTTACCCAAGCGAGTAAGTGAACTCGACTCCAGCCGCGAGATAGTAGCTCACTGTAAGATGGGCGGACGCAGCGCGAAAGCCGTAAACTTTTTGCGCCGCGCCGGATTCACGAAAGTCTATAACCTGACCGGCGGCATCACCGCATGGGCCGAGCGCATCGATCCCAAGATGCCTAAGTACTAGGAAGAAAGAAAAGGGAAGCGCCAAAGCGCTCCCCTCGCCTTCCAGGAGTTACTAACTTACTTGCCGCTGCTCATCTCCGCCTTCTCGCTAGGCGTAATGTCCAGCGCAAACTTCTTGCCCGCAAAGCGCAGCTCAGAAATCGCCGCCTTGCCGTTGCTGTGGTCGATCAGCGCGGAGTCGGAACTGTAAGCTTTGTCGACTGCAACCACCTTCGCCGAGGTCTTCGCCACTTCCTTGTTGTTCTTCAAAAAGCTTACCTCGACCGTCGATCCTGTTCCATCCCAGCGCACTTGATATTCGCCGGGGCTCAATTGCTGACCGTTGATTTCAAACGACTCGCGCACCTGCAGCGTTCCTCGGTTACTTGCGAAAGCACTCGTTGCGAGCAGCACCGCCAGCCCGAGCACAACAGTCTTTGCCAGATTCGTCAGTTTCATATGCTCCTTGTCTTTCTCCCGGTTTCTGGCCGGGCTTTAGGGGCGGCTGGTGATGGTTCGGACGCTCAACTGAAGGCTTGCCTTTTTTCCGCAAAGTCCTACAATGCGCATGTCAGGGTGATGCAAAAAGATGCGGGCCTCAGACTCGTTCTTTTTACTGGAACCCGGCGCATCCAGGGCCGCCAAACCATGCCTGCGCCAGTCCCATCACCCTGCAATTTCTTCTTTCGGCGGACAACTCAGTTCTCATCCGTCGTAGGCGCGAAGTCCAATTTGAAAAGGTAAGAATTCGCAACGCTCACCTCTGCAATCTGACCTCTCACCTCTGACCTACTCTCGGCTCGCTACAGGATACGAATCTCGCTTCGAGTAAGTTCCCAAGTTTTCTAGCGAACCACTTATCTTGTGAATGGCATTTCTGCTGCCAGATGTAGCGAGAGTCTAAGTCATTGAACCGATGATGTAATCCGGCGCCGGCCGATTCCGTCACCTGTTCTCATCCGCACATCGCTGTCCGAAAACGAACGGAACGGGCCATGGCCGCGACTTTTCGCGCGAAAGTTCATCGTTTCAAATGTCTTAGCTAACATGCCCGTTAGACGAACGTAGGCCAGCGCGGTTAGCAGAAAGCGATGCGATGAATGAGTAACAGAGTCGAGATGTTTTGTTTCTATTCACGGTTTGAGACGGATCACGCAATAGCAGCCATCAACTTCAACATGCCCTAACGAATCTTCAGCACGATCTTGCCGTAATTCTTGCCTTCTTGCAGCAGCGTATAAGCATCACGCGCCTGCTCCAGCGGAAAAACTCTCCCAATTACTGGATGCAACAGGCCCGCCGCGAGCCATTCCGAAAGCTGCTTCCATGCCGCTTCCATCAGCGGACGATTCGCGCTGAGATATGACAGCCACAGCCCATGAACGCTCGCGCCCTTCGTATAAAGAACGCGTGTATCAAGCGTCGGAGCCTCGCCGGTAGCGGCGCCATAGACAATCACGCGCCCGAATTCGCCCACGCACTTGACGCTCTTCGCGACGTGCGGTCCGCCGAGCATTTCGAAAACCGCGTCGACCCCTTCGCCATGCGTCAAGTCTTTGATTGCGTCGGCATAATCGCACTGCTTGTAATTAATGCCGTGTTGCAATCCCAGTTCGCGCACCTTCGCCAGCTTCTCTTCTGAAGACGAAGTTCCGTAGGTCTCAATACCAAGAATTTTCCCAATCTGCACGGCCGCCGTTCCCACTCCACCGGCGACAGCATGAATCAGCACACGGGCGCGAGACTTGTTTGTCTGCTCCTTTATAGAGCCGAGCAGGCCGGCCTTCCAATAAGCCAGGTACGCCGTAAAAAAATTAACCGGGAACGCAGCGCCCTGCTCCGCCGTCCAATTTTCTGGAACCGGCCAGACAAGATCGCGCTTGGCTACAGTTTTCTCCGCAAACGCCGCCCACTGCGTGTAGCCCATCACGCGCCGCCCGCGAGCGTCGTTCGCGGCTACTTCGCGTCCCGCGAATTCACGCCCTGCGGTGAGTGGCGGCTTCGGCGTCCCCGCATACCCGCCCTGCGTAGTCATCAGGTCGGCAAAGTTCAAACCGCCGGCCTCGACCTCAACGAGAACTTGTTCCGGCGCCGGATGCGCGTCCGGCACCTGCTGGATTTCAAGAACTTCCGGGCCGCCAAAGCGAGGAATGACCAGAGCTTTCATGGGAGGAAGTTTATCAGCGTTCGAAAGGCGAAGTATGATTCGCGGAGTCTGCCGTTGGCATCTATAATGGGGATCGAGTTTCCGATCCCCGTGGCCTGAGCATACTTGGCTACGGGGACGAGGGTTGCGCAAGTTCGACCGGCGCGATTCGAGGGTGCGGACGGAAACGTTCACGCCTCCCGTGTTGGAAAGGAAACGCTCGCTGGGTTTTTTCCTGCCTGCTTGTTTCCTGAGTTCAGCAATTAGCATCTAGCAACCATAGTTAAGTGCCAAACGCTAAGTGCTAATGGCTGCTTTCTATGCCGCTGACTGACAAATTCGGCCGCTCCATTCACGATCTGCGAATCTCGATCACGGATCGCTGCAACTACAAGTGTGTCTACTGTCGCACCGGCACCAACGGCGCAGCTTATGCCGAACTCCCCTTCAACGATTACCTCCGCATGGCGCGGCTCCTCGTCGGCCTGGGGATCACGAAGATTCGCCTGACCGGCGGCGAACCGCTCCTCCGCAAAGGCATTGTCGAATTCGTGCGCGATCTCGCCAAGTTGCGGACCGAGCAGGGTAAGAAGCCTGAGATCGCTCTGACTACCAACGGCCATCTCCTGGCCGAAATCGCCCAGCCGCTGAAAGACGCGGGCCTCGACCGCGTCACCGTCAGCATGGACGCAGTCGATCCCGATAAATTTGCGCGCATCACTCGCGTGCCCAACGGATATGAGAGCGTGCTCGCCGGAGTGCGCGCGGCGCGCCAAGCGGGCTTAGACCCGGTGAAGATCAACTGTGTCTTGCTGCGCGGATTCAACGAAGATCAAGTCGGAGCCTTTGGAAAGTTCGCGCGCGAAGAGCGCGTGGTCGTGCGCTTCATAGAATTCATGCCGCTCGAAGAAGACCGCGTGTGGACGCCGGAAATCGTAGTCCCGCTCGATGAGATCATCGCTCGCATGTCGGACTATCTGCCGCTCGAGGAGATCGCGCACGAGCGCAGCGAAACTGCGCGCCGCTACCGTTTCGCGGATGGCGTAGGTGAGATAGGAATCATCGCTCCGGTGTCGCATCCCTTCTGCGGACATTGCAGCCGGATTCGCATTACGTCCGACGGCAAGCTGCGCACCTGTTTATTTTCTGTTTGGGATCATGACCTGCACGAGCTAATGCGTCGCGGAGCTTCGGACGAGAAACTTGTCGAGTTCATCCTGCAAGTGGTCGGAAAGAAAGAAGAGCGCCATCATATCGGCGAGCCGGGATTCGTGCCCGCGTCAAGAACCATGGTGCATATCGGCGGTTAGTGGTGGACTGCCTCAGTAGAACGAATCGTACTTAGTAACTACCCAGCCGTCATCCTTCTTCTCTTCCGTGATCGAGAAAAGGTCTTTATAAGTGGCATCCTGCGCCGGCGTGCTGTAACGTTCACCTTTGTAATGCAGAATCACCAGGGGCGGAGCGTCTTCCCATTCCACCAAATTCCATGAAATCAGCGGATGCTGAGCTTCGGAGCTGCAAAGAAAGTTGGCCCGTTTTTTACGGTAGTCCCTCTCCCATTGCGCCAGCAATTTGCGGCAATTCCCGTCGCGCATCTCAGAAATAAACTTGTTGGCCGTCCGTTCAATGGTGCGATCGCGAAACGGATTCATCGTGATGCTGATTGGCATCTGGGTCAGCGGATCGCGCTCCTCCGATCGCGATAATACCGGCGGCTGACTGCTGAGCCAATACAGATAGCCGAGAAAAACGGCGACTATCAGGGCAGCCGAGCCGACGGCAATCGCGACATGAGTGCGTGAAAACTGCATCACTAGAAGTGTGGAGGATGGGCGTAGTAACAGCAAGGTTACGTCAGATACTTTCGTAATCGGTCAATCGGCCAATGCTTTAGGTTTCAGCTTTTTTCCGGGTCACGAACGATCTTGTAAAGTTTTGCAAAGATTTGTCCGAATCGCATTTCTCGCGCAACTTCCCGCCCATAATTCCATTCTTAGATGTAGACACCTCGTCCGGAAGACTATTTGTCTCTAACCTTAAGGAGATCTCCATGATCAAGCAGTCTCTTCTCATTCTTCTCGCGGCCAGCGTCATTTCAATCACCGCGTTCGCCGCAGCGCAGGATAGCGCGCCCAACAATCAGCCGCCCGCGCAGGACAACGGCGGCGGGCGCCGCGGCCCAATGGATCCCGCACAGCGCACCCAGGACCTGACCAAGAAGCTCAACCTCACCTCCGATCAGCAAGCCCAAGTGCTGCAAACCTTTCAGTCCGAATCTTCTCAGATGGAAAGCCTGCGCCAGGACAGCTCGCTTTCGCGGCAAGATCGGCGCAGCAAAATGATGGCGATTCACCAGGCTACGAATACGCAGGTCCGCGCATTGCTGGACGCGAATCAGCAGAAGCAGTGGGATGCGATGCAGGCGAACCGACCGCAATGGGGACAACATCGCCGAGGTGCGCCCAACTCGAGCGACCAGCAGAGCCCGCCGCCTCAGCAGTAACAATCTGGCTACGGGGACGGCCGCGTGCCGCCTGGCTTGCGTAGGACGGCCGCACTCGGCCGTCCGGCCAGGCGCAGCCGGCGGTTGCTCGGCCTCGCAGCAAATCTGGGATCGCTGCCGTTTCTTCAATTTTGCTCTTAACTTGTCCCCACGCCGATCCGCCCCGCGTGCCGTTTGATCTCCGCCAGAATCGCCAGTCCAAGTTTCAAAGCGTCGCGCCCATCCTGCAGCGAAACCAGTGGACGCGAGCGCTCGCGCACGGCTTGCAGAAAAGCGTTGATTTCCGCCAGGAGCGGCTCTTCCGCCGCGATCGGCGGCTTGGCCATTGATATCTGCGGATTTACGCTCGGCCGCGCACCCCACTCATTTGCCCGGTCGCCCAATCCCTCCGCGGCCTTTGCGGCAGGGTGGGAGCCGTCAGAAACGCCTCCCACCGAAAACACGAGCACGTCCTGCCGCCCATAATCGATCGAAATATATTGTCCCGGCTGAAAGAAACGCAGCTTGCGCACACGCTCAGTCGAAACCCGGCTCGCCGTGAAGTTCGCCACGCAGCCAGATTCAAACTCAACCCGCACATTTGCGATATCGACCTTGCCGGAAAGAATCGGCAGTCCCACTGCGCGAATTTCTTTCACCTTCGACTTCACGAACGTCAACACGACGTCAAGATCGTGAATCATAAGGTCAAGCACTACATCCACGTCCAGCGCACGCGGAGAAAACACACTCAACCGGTGCACTTCAAAAAACATCGGACGATCAATCAGCGGCAGTGCAGCCCGTACCGCCGGATTAAATCGTTCCAGATGCCCGACCTGCGCCACGCGCTTGTGCTCCTTCGCCACGCGAATCAATTCATCTGTCTCGCCGAGCGTTGCCGCCACCGGCTTCTCGATCAGCACATCAACTCCCGCTTCCATCAGCGTCCGCGCCACCTCTAAATGGAGAACGGTCGGCACCGCCACCGACGCCGCCTGCACCTCGCTGTGCGTGGTCAGCATCTGTTCTACCGATCCAAACGCCCTGCAGCTGAATTCGCGCGCAATTGCGTCCGCCCGAGGAGTGTCTGGATCGACCACTCCGACCAGCCGCACACTTCCCGCCTGCTGCAATTGCTGATAGACGCGCGCGTGATTGCGCCCAAAAGCGCCCACCCCAATCACCGCCACATTGATAGGAAATTCCTGGCTCAGATGAGTGCTCCAGCAAGAAGAAACGACGCGCTATTGTCGCAGTTAAGGCCTTGAGTAGGAAAGTGCACGCGCAGGCACGAGCAGCCAGCCTTTGCGGAACTGCGCTCGGCTGGGCAAACGGGGGCGTCTGCCCCCTACGTGATTTTCTTCAGCAGCGCAATCTGCCCCGCATGATACAGCTCATGCTGCACCACGCCATGCAGCATGTAATAAAACGTATAGTGCGCGCCCTCTTTCCCCGGAACCATCTCCCAGAGCCGCGAATCCGGCATAGCAGCGACCGCCGCGATCAACTCCTCATGCGCGCGCCGCACCTCCACCAGCGCTTTGCCCCACGCCGCCTCGCTCGTATCTTTGACCGCAGGAAAATTCTCGGCATCCGTTAGCTTCACCGCCACGCCGCCCATCCGCCGCCGCACCGCGCCATCCCAAGCCGCAATGTGCAACACTAGCTCCCAAATCGAGTGAGCGTTCTTAATCGGACGCGCTGCTGCGCGCTCCGCAGTAACGCCCTTAAGAATTTCAAGCACAGAATCGCCGTGCCATGCCCCGCCCTCAAGCGCCCGGCGAACCTGGTCGGCAATGCGAGCCGTTTCGGTCATTGAACACTCCCGTCTGCGAGATGAGACGCAAGATTGTGGAAGGAAGGCTGCTTTGTTCACCTCTGCAATCTGACCTTTAACCTCTGACCTCTCCCTACTCCGCGCACACCGCAATCCCCGCGCGGTCCGCCGCCTCGACAACCTCCGCCCCATCCAACAGCAAACATCTCCCCGCGTCAATCGCCAGACAACTCGCCCCCGCTCTCGCCATCGTCTCAATCGTCTTCACGCCCACCACCGGAACATCAAACCGCATATCCTGCTTCGGCTTCGCAATCTTCACCACGGTCAGCGCCCGGCTCAGCGTCGAATCCCGGCCCCCCGGCTGCAACGACTTCATGATGTCCCCCGCCCGCTCAATCGTCGCATCCGTGCCTTCCATCGCCTCCACCGCCACGCACGCCGCTTCCGCGATCACGACGGTCTGTCCGATGTCATCCTCCGCCAGTCGCCGCGCCGCCATGCGTCCATATTCAATATTCTTGCGTTCCTGCTGGTTCGGGGCTCGCCTCGTCAGCACGCCCGCCTTCGCCAGCAGCGGCTCCAGCAGGGCCGTCGAATTCTCCAGCATGATGCCTTCATCCGCCAGAACCTTCGCCACCGCTCCCAGCAGCGAGTCTGTATTCCGCGTGCTGAGCGAGAGCAACAATTTCGCCAGCCGCCAGTCCGGCTTTATGGACGAAAAAATCTGCTTGTGCTTGACCTGCCCCGCCATCACCGCGCGCGTCACCCCTGCAGCCTTAAAGGTGTCGATGAGTTTTGAGAGTTCGCCCAAAGAAAGCCAATGCACGGACTCGGCCCCGCCCGAGTCAATCTCCGGAAAAGTCTCTTCTTTAATAGCGGCGACCACCACCTCATACCCCTGCGCCCGGGCCGCGTCCAGCACCAGCAAAGGAAACTTGCCGTTGCCGGCGATCAGGCCAATTTTCTCAACCATAGGCATGCACGGGACAGTGTAACCGAGAGCCAGGTAGTGCAGGCGTTGCCAAGCAAGGTAATTAATAAAGTTAATTAATAAATTGCCATATTTAATTAATATTGCTATTTTAGTGTTTTTACGTGATATACGCATGGATATATCTAAGGCAACGTGCTCGGATTGCAATCGCCCACTAAAAGTCGCGCGCATGGCGTGCCCATCCTGCAACCTCACGGTTGAGGGCAATTTCGAGGTGTCCCCCCTAGCCCGCCTCAGCATTGACGATCAGGCCTTGGTCATCGCCTTCGTTCGCCACCATGGGTCGATTAAGAAAATGGAGAGCCTCTTCAACATCAGCTACCCGACCGTCAAAAATCGTTTGAACGCAATCAGCGCGGCGCTCGACCAGAGTTTCGTCGCGCCCACTCCGAACCTCTATGTTCTGGAACAGCTTTCGCGCGGAGAACTCACCGTCGAGGAAGCCCTGGAAAAACTGAGCTGAAAAACCAATTCAACTAAGGAGAAAGTCATGTCCGAAATCCGAGAAGAACGGAATGAAGAGCGAAAGAAAGTCCTCGAGATGCTGTCTAAGGGAACCATTTCGGTCGCCGACGCCGAGAAGCTTCTAGAAAAAATCGGTGAACCAGTTGCTGAAGC
>JBEKXO010000086.1:0-17469 GCA_049511995.1 Terriglobales bacterium | reverse complement strand
GGTTTGCTCCCCGGCAAATCTTGGCGAGCTCTTCTCCGAGCTCGATCGGCAATTCCCTAACCTGACTCCGCATCTGCGCGACGAAGCGGGAGAGACTCGGCGCTTCCTGAACATTTATGTGAATGAGGAAGACATCCGCTTCCTCGGCGGCGCTTCCTATTCCTTCCAGGATGGTGATGAGGTCTTGCTGGTGCCTTCGATCGCGGGCGGGGCGGAGTAGGCAGAGTTGCCCGACGACTTGCCGGGACGAAATCCCAGTGAGTGCTATCGCCTTGATTTCGTCGACTGGCCATTCGGTTCACGGCGGAGTAGAGTGGAACCGAAATCAACGGCCATGCGCGAACAAGTCCTGCGCCAATTTTTCGAAGGCAAATCCTCCGCCACTGAACTGGCACGAGATATTTCCGGTTCGACCAAACAATCCACGCCAACAGTAAGTATGACTTTTGTCGAGGACATGGATTCGGATTTCCGAGTGACCTGTGAGATGGGGGTTGCGTTGTGTGAGGCTGTGCTGTCCGGAGATCTTCCGGCAGAATCTCTCCGAACAATTGGTTTCGCCCTAGAGGCGTCCGACAGATTTCATTGGGATGGTGATGAAGACGAGGTGCTCGCTTCCGTGATCGCAGATTGGTCATGTCCCGAAATCAACTACCCATTAACCATAGAGAATGTGGCGCGGTTTCGAGCGTGGTTGATGCGAATTGAGCCATATCCGCCCAAAGGAAAGCCAGCGAGCACAAAACAAAGTGACAGGCTGATTTCCGTCCACGAAAAGAAACGGATTCGCCGAAACTCAGAAATGTTCTGAGGACCCAATTCGCTGGCCGTTGAAATATCGCGATCGCACAAATCAACCGCATCGTGTGTGTAACAGCGAACGTTCGAGCATAATAACAACAAAGAGAATTGGACTCCGAATACAATATTGCTTCCTGCCATCTGTAGCGTTGCGCGGTGCCCCTCATGTCGAAGAGATAGATACTATGAAAAGCAACAATCTCGTCTTCCTGCCGCTACTCCTTCTCATTCTCATCCTCATCGCAATTCTCCCCGCTCCATCTCACGCTCAAACCACCGCGAATCCCGCCAATCTTCCGCAGCGTGATGGTTCTCACGACTTTGACTTCCTGATTGCCGACTGGAAGGCTCACGTCCGCCGGCTGCCGGATCGGCTCAACAACTCCAACGTCTGGGTCGAGTACGATGGGATTTCGAACCACAAGAAACTCCTCGACAGCAATGCGAACTTCGAGGAGTTCGATGTCTCGACCGCCGACAAGAAGCTGCGCATTAAGGCGCAGACGCTCCGCCTCTACGACCCCACCTCGCATCAGTGGAGCATCTATCTCATCGACCTGGATAACGGGACGCTCGACGCGCCGCCCGTGGTGGGCCAGTTTACCGGCAATCGCGGCGAGTTTTTTCACCAGGAAAGCTTACGAGGCCGAACCATTCTGGTGCGCTACGTCTGGCTCAACCTCTCTCCTAACTCAGCGCGCATGGAGCAGTCGTACTCAGCGGATGGTGGGAAGACCTGGGAAGTAAATTGGATTTGTGAGCTTTCGCGATAATTTAGGGTGAGATCGCAGGTGGCGCTAATGCCTGTTTTCAACACCCATCTGGAGTTTTGATCGGTCAAGGTGTACACTCCTTCGCAATGAAACCACTAACCGACGATAAATACACCGTTCGGTTCTGGGCGCTGGGAGCCTGTGCCGTGTTGCTATCTGCTGCGTCTGCCTTCACCTTTCTGAACTACATTGGACAAGGAATCACGGTGGGTGACTTGCTTGGCGTACGTGGACGTGAGGCGGACGTAGCCATTGCGCAACGGTGGGCAATCTTCTGGCTGGGCGCCTCGTGTGTTTGTTTTGGGGGGTCGAGCGTGACGGCTGCCCTCGTGTCGCCGATTTATCGAGATGCGTCACTGGTTGCAGGGTTCGTTGCACGGTTAGTCGTGTCCGCGACACTCTCGTTGTTACTGACGGTGCTCATTGCGGTGGTGTCTTTCTCAGCCATCGCATCTTCCCATCGGTCGGTAGTTCACTGACCCGTAGTTGGCGCAGCATCACGATTACCCAACTGATCCGGGTCGGACTGTTGCCCCAACTCCCAGTGCCTGTTCGTATTATCCCTTCCTGTATCTTCTCTTTATCTCCATACAATATTTCGCGCGCTCCATCGTCTACATAGGTAGATGGATGCGGCGCTGCAACGACGGTGGGGGATGGTGGATCAGGACCAGCGGATCTCTGAGGCGATCGAGCGGGATGAATCCCGGCTGCGCAATTTTATACGGCGGCGTGTGCCTGACCGCGAGGACGCGGAAGACGTCTTGCAGGATGTCTTCTACGAACTGGTCGAGGCTTATCGCCTGATGAAGCCGGTGGAGCAGGTCACGGCGTGGCTCTTCGGCGTGGCGCGCAATCGCATCACCGACCTCTTCCGCAAGAAAAAGCGGGAGGCGCTGAGGAGCGAGCCGGCACTCTCGACGATGGCGGAGGATCGGGAGGCGCTCCAGTTGGAAGAGTTGCTGCCCTCTCCCGATGCCGGGCCGGAGGCGCTTTATGCGCGGGGCGTGTTGCTGGAAGAACTGGACGCAGCGCTCGATGAGTTGCCGGAGGAGCAGCGCGAGGTTTTCATCGCCCATGAACTGAGGGGGCAGAGCTTCAAAGAAATCGCGGCGCAGACGGGCGTGAGCGTGAACACGCTGCTTTCGCGCAAGCATTATGCGGTGCTGCATTTGCGCGAGCGATTGCAGGCCATTCACGATGAATTCTTGAAATGAGGTGAAGGTTATGAGAGAAAATTGGGCGGGTAGCGTAGTGAGTAGGGTAGTGAAGATGATGATGTTTGGCTTAGTGTTCTTCTTCGTGTTCGTGCCGCTGTTTGGCTATGTGGTGATGCGACTGTGGAACTGGCTGATGCCAGGTTTGTTTGGCTGGCACATGATCGGCTTCTGGCAGGCGCTCGGACTGTTGATTCTGTGCAAGATTCTTTTTGGCGGATTCCGGGGCGGATCGGGGCGGCGCATGCACTGGCGCGGGCGCATGAAAGAACGGTGGGAGCGGATGACTCCGGAGGAGCGGGAGAAGTTTCGTCAAGCCATGGGCGGGCGGCATTGCGGGCCTTTTGGACCGCCCGCGGCTGAACCTAAGGGGTGATGGATGCGGCGCTGATTTCACCGTGCGCTTGGCTGAAAACGATAACCATCAAGGGCCGCTAAGGCGCACGACGGTTAGCCGTGTTATAATATTAACTAACCGGTTAATTACATGAAGTCCTCTTCGCGAACCCGAGGTGGAAGTCGTTCACGCCTTGGCACAAAACGCGTGAGCCGGGGGCGCGCTCCTCGGCTGGGAACCCGTGGGCAACCAGAGGAGAGCCGGGCTTCGATCCTGCGGGCGGCGGTTGCGGAATTTGCCGAGCACGGGATCGCGGGGGCACGGACAGATGCGATCGCGCGGACGGCGCGTGTCAATAAGGCCCTCCTTTATTACTACTTCAAAGATAAAGACTCGTTGTATGAAGCGGTGCTCGACCACGTATTTGGAGGATTGCGGGCGCGGGTGATGCCGGTGCTCGAAAGCGACCTGGCTCCGCGGCAGAAGATGCTGGAATATGTGGGAGCTTATTTCGATTACATCGCGGCAAATCCTCGCTTTCCACGGGTGGTGCAGGCGGAATGGATGCGCGCGGGCACAGCCAGCCGGCGGATGCAGCGCGTGGCGAAGGAATATTTCCGTCCAATTTTTCGGAAGCTGAGCGAGTTGTTGCGCTCGGGAATTGAGGCGGGCGAGTTTCGCGCGGTGAATCCGATGGATTTCGCGCCCACGCTGGTGGGAATCATTATTTTTTACTTCAGCGCGGCTCCGCTCACGAAGACACTGACGAAGGTCGATCCTTTATCTGAGCAGCGGATTCGGGAGCGGCGGGCGTTTGTGCTGGAGTTTATTTCGGCGGCGCTGTTCTTGTGATCACCGCCGAGTGCGCCGAGAAAATGCTTGCCCACAGAGGGCACGGGGTTCCCAGGGACCGCAGCGGAACTGGCAGAGCAGCGATATTTATGGAGACGGACGATGAGTGCTCGCAATAAATTTCTGATTATTTTGGCGGTCATTCTTGCGATTGCTTCGGCGTACTACTTTTTTTCCACGCCTCGCGGCAACGATCTGGTTTTGGTGGGGACGGTGGATGCCAACCAGATCGTAGTGAGTCCGCAGATTCAGGGGCGGATTCTGAAGCTGTTCGTCGAGGAAGGATCGCAAGTAAAGCAAGGGGATTTGATCGCTGTGTTGGACCCATCGGAGTTGGAGGCGGAGGAGCGCGCGTCGGCGGCAACGATTTCGAGTATGCGGTCGCAGATGAGCGCGAACGAGTACACGCGGCAATCGACGAAGGGATCGACCTCGAGCGATGTGGAGAATGCGCAGGCAAAACTGGCCGCAGCGCGGGCGCAACTGGCGCAGGCGGAAGCTACGCTGACGCGAGTGGAGAGTGACAGTCGGCGGACGATCGGATTGGCGGAGGCGGGCGTAGCGTCGGATCAGGACCGAGTGCAGGCGGAGATGAATTTGAAAGCGCAGGAAGCCACGGTGCAGTCGCTGAAAGAGGAGGTCACGGCGGCGCAGGCGGATTTGAATTCGGCAATTGCGCGCACCAATCAAGCTACTGCGGCGCAGAGCACGGTGGCATCGACGCGGGCACAGGTGGAGAATGCCACGGCGCAGTTGAAAGAGGCCGAAGTGCGGTTGGGCTACACGAAGATTTATGCGCCGGTAACGGGGACGGTGCTGGTGCGGGCGGCGCGCGAAGGCGAAGTGGTGAATGCGGGACAGGCGATTGTGACGGTGGTGGATTTCAGCGACACCTGGGTGTTCGCGGCGATTCCGGAGACAGATGCCGATCACATCGGCATTGGAGACACGATGCGGGTGCGGTTGCCCGGAGGCACGGTGATTCCAGGCAAAGTTTTTTATAAAGCCGCGGAGGCGGATTTTGCTACGCAGCGCGACGTGGGCCGGCGGAAGCGGGATATACGGACGATTGCACTGAAGGTACGTCTCGACAATCCGAAGGGCGCGTATGTGCCCGGGATGACGGCCGAGGTGTTGGTTTCTCCGCAGCAATTGAAGGGAAGCTAGCGGGCAGGTTTCAAAGTTTCAGGGTTTCAGAGACACAAATTTATGGCTGAGGATCTGAATAAGGCGAATGCTAACACTGCCAACGGTTTGAGTGTGGCGGCAGCGGAACTCAGCTTGCGCGGTGACGTGGCGGCGAACGCTCCAAATGCGATTGAGGTGGAACATATCGTGAAACGATACGGCGAGTTCACGGCGGTCGATGATATTTCGTTCACGGTCAAAGAAGGTGAAATTTTTGGGTTGCTGGGGCCGAATGGAGCGGGAAAGTCGACTTTGATTCGGATGATGACTACGCTCATTCCGATTTCCAGCGGTGCGGCTCGAGTAGCTGGGCATGATGTGGCGCGCGATCCGGACGCGGTGCGGCGGACGATTGGGGTGATTCCGCAGGCATTGACCAGCGATCTGGATTTGACGGTGGAAGAAAATCTGAATATTTACGCCAAGCTATATGACGTCCCCAGCAAGCGGCGCAAGGAAGCGATCGACGAGTTACTCGAAACGGTCGATCTTACTAAGTGGCGGGGAGCGCAGACTAAGACGTTATCGGGCGGGATGCGGCGGCGGTTGGAGATTGCGCGCGGGTTGGTGCATAGTCCGAAGATTTTTTTTCTCGATGAGCCTACTACCGGGCTTGATCCGGTGTCGCGCGTGGCGGTGTGGGAGATGCTGTCGAACATCAAGGCGAAACGCAAGCTGACCATCCTGATCACGACGCACTATATGGACGAAGCGGACCGGCTGTGCAATCGGATTGCGATTGTCGATCACGGAAAGCTGGTGGCATTGGATACTCCTGAGGCGTTGAAGGCGAGCGTGCCGGGATCGACCGTGATTGAAGCGCAGTTCGAACATCCTCCGGCGGATTGGGAAGAGCGTTTGAAAGGATTGCCAGCAGTGACCTCGGTGCAGAACGAGAGTGCGGGAATGTTCCGAGTGTTGACGTCAAATGGATCGGGCACGACGACCGATCTGGTGGAGATGGCGGTGGTGGCGAAGGTTGGGTTGAAAACTTTGACCGTGCAGAACACGACTTTGGACGATGTGTTCGTCCACTACACGGGGCGGCAGTTGCGCGATGAATTGGTAAAGGCCTATGGGTACCAGATGCCGCAGAGGCCGGGATTGCAGCCATGAACCGGATGATGGCGATTATCGAGCGCGAGATGCGGAAGTTTTTTCGCTCGCCGACGCTCATGATGGTGTCGATGGTGATGCCGCTGGTGCAACTGATTGTGCTGGGGAATGCTTTTGGCGGAAAGATCCGCGACGCGAAGATGGGAATCGTGGATGAGGATCATGGCACGCAGGCCATCCGAATCAGAGAAGCGTTTGACGCGGTGCGCGCGAACATGCGGACGTTCGTCCCGATTCCCTATAACAGCGAGGTCGAGGCGCGCGAGGCCGTGCGCGACGGGAAGATTCAGGGAGCGGTGATTATTCCGGCGCAGTATTCGAAGATGGTGTATGAGAAGAATCATCCGAGGATCGCGCTGATCGTCGACAACAGCGACAACTTCATGAGCTCGACACTTGAAGACGAAATGACGAGTCTGACGGATGCGCTGAATCAGCCGGATGTGTCACCGCGGCTATTGCAGCAAACGGCGCTCGAGGTGGTAGAGCTGTATCCATATATCGAGTACATGAAGTTTCTGCTGCCAGGCTCGATTTCGCTGGCGATGTTTGTGTCGGTGATGATCGGCGGCGGCATGCTTTATATCGACGACAAGGCGCGGGGCGTGCATGAGGGATATCTCGTCACTCCGATCACGAAGGCCGAGTTGGTTTTCGGACTGAACGGAGCGGGTGCGATCAAGGCGGTGATGACCGGAGTGGTGATTACGGTGGTTGGATCGCTGATCGCAGGCGTCGGAACGATATTCAATCCGGCGACGATGTTGGGGCTGCTGGTTATGATCGTGCTCACCTCGCTGGCGTTTAATTCGATGATGTTTTTGTTGATGGCGCGAGTTGAAGATCCGCTGGTGCCGCGAGCGATGTTTGGCATTCTAAATACACTGCTGTTTTTTCCCAGTGGATCGATTTATCCGGTAGAGGCGTTTCCGGCGTGGTTGCGCGCGATTGCGAAGGTGGATCCGTTCACGTATGCCGTGCATGGATTCAAGTCACTGCTGCTGAAGGAAACGGGGCTCGGGGCGATTGTGCCGGACATGGTTTATCTGACGATTTTTGCGGTGGTGACGCTGGTGGCGGCGGTTCCGCTGTTTAAGCGAACGTTGTAGGGCGGGTGACAGGTCGCAGGTCACAGGTGTTAGGCGAAGCTCCCCTCGGTCAAGAACCCAAATCTCCTCAAAATTATTGGCGATGCGATTTGTGAAGCGAATGGGACTCGCTTGGGCGGATGAAGGGGATTGGAGTGGGAGCAGGAATGGCCAAGCGGAAGACGAGATTGGTCGCGATACGTGTTTTGGAGCGGATATAGCGGTTGACATCGAGGCGTAGCCAGATAAAACGGCCGACGCGGCTGAGGCGAACCTGCTCTGGCGCCAGGCGGTTGGTGTAGCTGGCGGCGATGCGCGCCATTTCAGAGAGATCGCTGATCGGCCCAAACTCAACATCGTGGGGACGGGGCATCTGTCTCATGATGTCGAGCTGCCGGGCAATGTTTTTGCGTCCTGCTACGCAGGGTTGAGTGCGGCAATCGAGGATTTTTTCGATTGCGAAGAGAGCAGCATGGTCGACGCGTTCTCCAAAAGCTAGATAGAGGGTGTTGGTCGATGCGACGTAGTTGAAGGGCAGCATGTGAAAAGCCTCGAGGATGGGAAGCGGAATGTTGCCGAAGGATTGCAGAGCCGAGAGATCGAGGGAAGAGGCGACGGGACATCCCCACTGCAAGGCTAGAGCGGTGGTAACTTCCTGTTCGGTGGCGAAACCGAGTTTTTCAATCCAATCACCAATCTTTCCGTAGCGGGCGCGACGTTGGGCCTCGAGGGCGGCGCTCACTTCGAGATAGCTGAGCTTGCCGCGCGCCACCATGAGCAGTCCAAGAGGAATGCGATTGGGAGGCTGCGCCGTTGCGGCCATGATGCGCAGACGGGAGAGTTGTCCGACGAGAGCGCTTTCCAGACATTGGGGCCGGCAATAGAAAACGCCTTGAAGATAGGTGCCGTTCGGGCGATGCCGGTCGCGAAGGCGCTGCCACAGCGTTTGCGGACGCGCGCAGGAGGCGAGGGAGCACGGCGGTTGCGTGGGCCGAGGTCGGCGGCGCTTCATCCATCGAGACCAGGTGCGCAGCTTTGAGAAGTTAAACATGGCGCGATCCTTAAATAGATTCGAACTCGATGCTGTTCGTCGTTCGCTGTTCGCTTTGCCAAATTGATCGGCCAGTAAAGCCAGCGACGGACCGTAGAAGGCGAAAAGCGAGGCAAAATCCGCGATTCTGAGCTAAGACCTCTTCGCAAAGCGGGGTCAACCTGGAGAGACCACGGATGGCGCCCGGTCGATCACTTCAGTAACGCGTAATCCATACTTACCATCGACCACCACCACGTCGCCCTGGGCGATGACGCGACCGTCGAGCAAGAGATCAACCGGCGATTGCAGGGTGTTGTCGAGTTCGATGACGACCCCGGCGCTGAGGGCGAGTACGTCGCGAAGTAGCATACGGCGAGTTCCGAAGCGAAGTTTGACGTCGAGCCCGACGTCCATGAGGCGACTATAACTCGAAGCGGGAATAGAGGCGGTCGACGTCGATTCGGCAGCGGGAGTCTGGGCCGGCGCGGGTTGAGCCCGAGCGTGCAGCGCGGTAGCAAGTGCAGGACTGATCTGAATTTCGAGCGCGACGGAGTTACCGGCTTCGTCGCGAGTGCGAAGGCAGACAATGGCGTCTGACGACCAGGAAGGCGCGGCAGAGGCGGAAAGGTGCAACTGAACTTCGCCGCCGAGCGACTGGGAAAGGGCGGTAGCGGTGAGGCCGGCTATCTGGCGCAGGATCTCTTCGAGAGCCTCTTTGTTTTCGGCGGTAATGGTCTCAGCGGGGGCTGCTCCCGCGGCTGGCTCGGGTTCTGCAAGAAACTTTTGTGCGAGACGGGTTCCGGAAGCGGCGGCCAGATGCAGGGTCAACTCGCCGCGAATGACTCCGCCAACAACCACGGTGTACCACACATCGGAGTCGGAAACGGAAAGAGGTTGTGAAGAAGCTTCAAAGGTGTCAGCCTCGGCGGAGGGCTTTCCCGAGATTTGCGCGAGCACATTCTGGAGCGCGGTTTTCCATGCATCGCACCATTGGCTGAGTTCGGGGCGAAGTTCCGGGTGAGTTTCAGCGGGAGTTTGGGCGGGAGCGTTGGGCAGGGGCGTATCTGGGCCGTCAGTCATAATTCGCCGCCAGCGGCAATGGGGGGTTCAATTGTGAGGACGCGTGCGGCGCGACGCGCGTTGGCGCGGACGGGCGCCGCAGAGCCGATCCACACATCCTCCACGAGCAGCACAGCCGGAGCGGTAGCGTTCCGGGGAAAAGAAAGCACGTGGCCGGCGGCGAGATCGGTGAGCTTCTGTAGGGATATTTGCAGATCAGGCATGGAGAGTTCTACGAGAAAGAGGCATTGCAGCAGCTTTTTCTGAATCTGCTGTCGAGCCTCGATGGGGCTGCGCCGGCGCTGATAGCTAAAGTCAGCCGAGATTTTTCTGAGCAACGCGTTCGAAACCACGGCAGGAACGACGAGGTTAAGAGTGCCGCGCGTCTCTGACATTTTGATTTCGAAGCTGAGGCTGAGATTTTTTTCTTCGGGAGGCATGAGGCGCTGGGTTTGCAGAAAATGCTGGCGCGCGCCGAAATTGAATTGGAGCGCTATTGCGCTCCAGCTGGATTGCAACTCGCGAAACATAATACGGATGATGCCCTCGAGGACCTGCTCTTCGATCTCGGTGAGGTCGCGGGTAATTTCGCTGCTTTTGCCTTCGCCTCCAAGCATCACGTCGATGATGGGAAAGGCGATGGAGAGGTCGAGTTGGAGCACGGCGGTAGCGCCAACCGGAGCCAGATCGCAGGATGCGAGGTAGGTTTTCTCCGGAATGCTCTGCAGGAATTCGCGATAAGTAAGATGCTCGGCGGACACCAGGCTGCAATCGAACACTATGCGCAGGTAGCCGCCGATCGCGGTCGTCAAACTGCGGGCAAAGTTTTCATGGAGCTGGTTGATGGCGCGTAACTGCTCGCTGCCGATCTGGCCAGCCTGTCGTATATTCCAGGCTTGAATGACGGGGCCGGTAGCGCTGGCGCCAGCGTTGCCGCTGCGCGCCTTGCGGACCATGTCATCGATCTCCTGCTGGTTGAGAACTTTTTCCATGTGTCTCCAAGATGATGAAGTCTAAAAACTCAGAAGCTCAGCCGTGCTTGCGTCGCCGCGGCGAGTGAGAGCAATTATGACTCTCGTACACCGCGGTTTTTCAGGGATTGGCCGCAGCTTTCGCTCGAGCAACCGGGGCAGACAGAAAATTGAGCCTCGCCCGCAACCGAACCATAGCCAGAGAATGAATCTGCGAAACGCGCGATTCGCCGATACCGAGCGCCGCTCCGACCTCCTTCATGGTGAGTTCTTCATAGTAATAAAGCGCCAAGACACGCTGCTCCTTTTCCGGCAATTCAGAAATGGCCGCGGCGAGCAGATCTTTCATCTCCGAGCGCAGGCATTGGAAAAACGGCGTGTCTTCCGGCTTCGAAGGAACATGATCGGTGAGATTCTCTTCTTTGCCGTCGCGTGGGGATTCGACTCGCAGGCTGCCGAGTTCGAGGCCATCGAGTTCGGCGAGCAGCGATTGCAGTTCGCCGAGGTTGATCCCCATCTCCTGGGCGATCTCGTTTTCGTTGGGCGCACGCCCAAGTTTGCCGGAGAGATCGCAGTACACAGAATCGACGAGGCGGCCTTTGCGGCGCAGTTCACGCGGGCTCCAATCGAGTTCGCGCAGGCTGTCGAGAATCGCGCCACGGATGCGGAACTTGGCATAGGAGCTGAACTGCACATGCTTCGACAGGTCAAACTTATTGAGCGCATCGATAAGTCCAATGACTCCGGCATGGACCAGGTCTTCGAAAGGCACGTGGCGGGGCAGCCGCTCGTGGATGCGGCGCGCGATATAGCGGACCTGGGGAAGCTGTTCCATGAGAATGTGCTCACGTTCGGCATCGCTCTGGACCCGTTGATAAGCTTCGGCGGGATGCTTGGTCATGGGGCTGGCCTGCTTTCGTTAAAGCGTTGTTAGTCGGAGGTCGGTGGTCGTTAGCCGCAGTTGATCGTTCGCATCTCACGCTCCGAACGACCCTCGACTGAGGACCATCGACCTTGACGGAAGGTCGCGCTCTTTAACGAACCGTCCCCAGCGACTGCACCGAAACCATGGGAGGAATTTCCAGCGGAGAAAGCACGATCACTTTGGGGAGAAAGGGTTCGAGCAAGCGGCGCAGATGAAAACGCGCGGGGGTGGCACAGAGCAGGATGGGCGCGGTCTGCGCAACCTGATCTCCGGCCAATTGACGCAGGCCGTCAAGGATGCGGCGAACGAAGGAGGGCTGCAATCCGCTAGCGGTCGTGGGCGGAGCCTGCGGCGTGAACGCGCGGTTGAGTTCGTCTTCGATATTGTGATCGAGAGTGAGTACGCGCAGGCTGCCATCGTCAGAGAGTAACGGCCGGACAAGAGCGCGGCCGAGCGCTTGCCGCGCGGCTTCTACCATGAGTACGGGATGCTTGCTGGCAGCGGAGACATCGAGCAGGGTTTCGAGGATGGTGGAGAGGTCGCGAATCGAAACCTGCTCGCGCAACAACTGCTGGAGAACTTTCTGCACTTCGCCCAGACTGAGGATTTTGGGGACGAGTTCTTCGGCGAGCTTGGGATGACTTTCGCTGAGGCGATCGAGGAGGCGCTTGGTCTCCTGGCGAGTGAGCAATTCGTAGGCGTGCTGGCGGATGACCTCAGCAAGGTGAGTAGATAGGACGGAGGTCTGGTCGACGACGGCGTAGCCAGAGGTCAACGCCTGGGATTCGAGGGCGCGGGCAATCCAGAGCGCGGCCACGCCGAAGGCGGGCTCGCGCGTGGGCGTCCCGGTGAGCGGAGGAGGGTTGAGATCGGAGCTGATGGCGAGGACTTTGTCTTCCAGCATCTCCCAGCGGGCGATCTCGACACCGCGCAAGGAGATGACATACTCGCGGGGTTTGAGACGAACATTGTCGGTAATGTGAATGGGCGGAACGATGAAGCCGAGTTGCACGGCAAGTGTGCTGCGCAGCGCCTTGACACGGGGGAGAAGCTGCCCACCCTGCTGCACATCAACTAAATTGACCAGCGAATAGCCGACTTCGAGCGCCAGTTCGTCGAGCTTGATCATATCTTCGATGGATTCGGACTTGGCGGCTTTCTTTTCTTTGTCGGCTGCGGGGGTGGCTCCGGGATCGACGGGAGCGGGTTCGATCACCTTGCCGTCTTTGTCCTTCAGTTGTGGAAGGCGGGCAGCAAGCAGGAAGGCGACACCCGCGATGGCGAGGAAGGAAAGTTTTGGAAGGCCGGGAATGCATGCCAGGGCGATCATAATGCCGCCCGCGATCTGCAGAGAACGGCGGCGCGAAAATAGTTGCGTGCCGAGATCGACGGAGAGGGTGGCGTTCGAGGAGGCGCGGGTGACGACCATGCCTCCGGCCATCGAAACGAGCAGCGAGGGAATCATAGTGACAAGGCCATCGCCGACGGTGAGCACGGTGTAGGTCTTGAGTGCGTCGCGAAAAGGAATGTCGAGTTGAAAGACTCCGATGAGAAAGCCAGCGAGAATATTGATGGCAGTGATGAGGATGGTGGCGATGGAGTCGCGCTGGTTGAAACGAGCGGCGCCGTCCATGGCGCCATAGAATTCGGCTTCGCGCGCGGTTTGTTCGCGGCGGGCGCGGGCCTGCTGTTCGTCGATGAGTCCGGCATTGAGATCGGCGTCAATCGCCATCTGCTTGCCGGGGAGGGCATCGAGGGTGAAACGCGCGGTGACTTCGGCGGTGCGCACGGCGCCGTGGCTGACGACGATGTATTGAATGGCGATGAGGGCGATGAAGAGAACGAAACCGACAATGTAGTTGCCGCCGACCACGAATTGTCCGAAGGCTTCGATGACGCGGCCAGCGGCTCCGGCGCCTTCGTTGCCATGGAGAAGAATGCGGCGGCTGGAGGCGAGGTTCAATGACAGGCGGAATAGGGTGAGCAGCAGAAGCAGGCTGGGGAAGACGGAAAATTGTGCCGGGCGCAGAATTTGCAGAGCGGAGAGTAGGACTAGCACGGACGCGGCAAAGCTGGTCGCGAGGAGCAGGTCGAGCACGAACCCCGGCAAGGGCACTAGCATGACGAAGACGAGACTGACGGCGGCGATAGGAACGATCCACTCGACGAGCGGATTGCGAGCGGGAGCCGAGGTCGTCGTCGTTGCGGTTGCGGCAGCGGCCATTAAATCCTTCCTCTTTCTGCGGCATTCGATCCCGCGGCGCTAGATCGGGCAGATGCAGCGGCGGCGGCGAGGGCATGGGCCTGGGCGCGATAGACAGCGGCGAGGATTTCAGCAATGACCGCGTAGAGTTTTGCGGGCACGCTCTGTCCCACCTCGACGGTGCGGTAAAGGATGTGCGCGAGGGGCGGATTCTCGACTAGCGGGATATTCTCCCAGCGTGCGATTTCCCTGATTTGAGCGGCGAACAGGTTGCGGCCTTTGGCGACGACGACGGGGGCGACCATATCGGGGCGGTATTCGAGGGCGATGGCGTACTCGGTAGGGTTGGTGATGACGACGGCGGCGCGCTTGGTGTCCTCAAGCATGCGGCGGCGGCGCATCTGGCGCTGCAACCGGCGAATGCGGCCTTTGATGACGGGATTGCCTTCGGTCTCCTTGTATTCGTCCTTCAACTCCTGGCGGCTCATTTTCAGTTCGCTCGAAAGATGCTGGCGCTCGAACAGGTAGTCGAGGACGGACCAGATGAGGAGAACGAGTGCGGACTTCCAAGCGACCTCGAAGATGCGGCTAGCGGCAAAGCCGACCGTGCCACGCGAGGATCGGGCGGAAAGAGACATGAGCAAAGGCCAGTCGCGGCGCAGGTATCCAACAGCAAGGTAGGTGACGGCGGCGGCGGGCAGCAGCGACTTCATGAGTCCGCGAAGCGCGGTGATGGAGAAGAGCTGGCCGAGCTTCGCGGCCGGGCTCATCCGGGAGGCCGTCGGCAGCAGCGAAGTTGGCGCGAAGACCAGTCCTCCCTGAGCCAGAGCCGTGCCGAGCGCCGCAATCCATCCTAAAGCGAGAGCGGCGCCGGTGGCGGCGAAGAGGCCGGCGTGAGTGATGAAAGGAGTGAGCGCGTCCAGGCGGAGACGGTTCGACGCGGCTCCTTCTATGCAATCGTGAAAGAAGCCCCGCCAGGCGAGGGGAAAACTCGACATCATGGCGAAGAGCACGAAGGTGGCAGCCATCCCGGAAGCGGCGCCGATGAGATCGCGGCTGCGCGCAACCTGGCCCTTTTCGCGGGCCTTCTCGCGCCGCCGCGGAGTTGCCTGTTCGGTCTGGTTGGATTCGGGCATGGATGGTCGTTAGTCGCTGGTCGTTAGTCGTTGGTCAGTGAGCGAGTTTCAAAATCCTTTCCGAAGCATCTAGTGCGCGGGCGAAGCGGGCGTCAAAAAAACGCGGCCAGTAGGCGACCGCTCCGCAAAGTAGGGCCAAGCCGATCAGGTTTTTGAGCGAGATTCCGACAAACAGCACGGGCAATTGTGGTGACGCCTTGCCGATGAAGCCGAGCGCGACGTCGGCAAACAAGCTGGCAACGAGCACCGGCGCCGCAATTTGCAGGCCGGCCACAAACATGCCGCCGGCGAATACGAGCAGCGCGTGGACCGCCGGCCAAGTAAGCGACAAATGCCCGGGAGGAAGATAGTCGAAGCTGCGAGCGAGTCCGCGCAAGAGCCAGTGCGGCACTCCCAGTTGAATGAAGAGCAGAAGGACGATGAGTTCGTAGAACGTGGAGAGCGCGGCCGAGTCGGCCTGACCGTTGTCGGGATTGACGATGCTGGCGAGCGAATATCCCATCTGAATGCCACAGACTTGCCCGGCAATCTGTCCCGCTTCGAAGATCAGCTGCAGAGTAAATCCGAGGAGGAATCCGATGGCAAATTCGCCGAGCAGAAGAACGATGAGAGCGGGTGTCGTAAGCGACGTCGGAGGCGCAGGTACGAAAGGAACTAGAAATAGAGTGAGCAGAAACGCGAAGCCGAGCTTGATGCGCGGAGGAACGGCTGCGCTGCCGAGGAAAGGAGCAACGACGAGCACGCCGGTGACGCGCGCTCCGGCGGTCATCCAGGTGATGATGGTGCGTTCGATCGACGGAGCAAACGGCACAGCCAGCGGCATCTGCAGCACAATCACCTCAGCGGCTCAAGCCGCGGGTTGAAGAGTGGTCTTATCGCAGCGGTCAACCGCCGCGCCGCCCAAAGGCAAGAACAGCCGCAAGCCCACGCCGAGCGCTTTCATCGAACAAACGGGCGGAAGTCCGACCACATGCCGATGGTGAAAAACATCAGCTTGCGCAACATCCAGGGAAAGAAAAGCAGGATGGCCGCCGCCATGGCCGCCAGGCGCGGGACGTGGGAGAGGGTCTGATCCTGCAAGGAGGTCAGCACCTGCGCTACGTTGACGACGAGGCTGACGAAGACCGCAATCAGGAGCAGCGGCGCGCCCATCAGCAAAGCGATCTGCAGCGTGTGGCGAAAAAGAGCGACCACCTGTTCGGTTCCCATAAGCGCCCTTCAGGCAAAGCTCCGCATCAGCGAACCGACCAGCAGGTTCCATCCGTCGACCACGACGAAGAGAAGAATCTTCAGAGGAGTGGAAATGATGACCGGAGGCAGTTGCATCATGCCAATCGAGGTGGTGACGGCGGCCGTCACCAGATCGATGACCAGAAATGGAAAGAAGAGAGCGGCTCCGATGCGAAAGCCCGCTTGCAGTTCGCTGAGCAGGTAGGCGGGCGCAACGATGCGCAGGTCGAGATCTTCGGGGCGGGTGGGCCGCGGTTGGTGCGCGAGTTCGACAAAGAGCGCGAGATCTTTTTCACGGGCAAAATTGAGCATAAAGCGGCGCATCGGCACGATGGCGCGATTGAGAGCGGCCATCGTGGTGATGCGTCCGGCATCGAGGGGAAGGAGGGCCTCGGTATAGATCGCGGCGCCGACCGGCTGCATGAGAAAGAAAGTGAGAATGAGCGAGAGTCCAATTAGTGTTTGATTGGTGGGCGTGGTCTGGGTGCCGAGCGCCTGGCGAAGAAAATGAAAGACCACGAGCAGGCGCACGAACGGCGTCATCGAAAGCACGATGGCGGGAATCAGCGTGAGCAGCGTGAGTAAGAGAACGATGTTCCAGGGGGCGGAACTGCCGGGCGCGGAAGCGCCGGCGGGAAAAAGTCCGGGCAGGGATAAGCCGGGGGCGGGCTGCGAACGCGCCCACACCGGAGGGGCAGCGAACGAAAATAGGAAAACGAGTCCGAAGACGCTGCGAACGATCCGCATCAGTTCTTTTCCCCGGTATTTTGCCGGCTTGCAATCGCGGCTTCCTCGATCTTGGCCAGTTCGTCTGGTAAATGAGCCAGCAAGGTGACCGCGGTGGGACTGCAAGCAATAAGGAAACGCTGGCGCTCGAATTGGATAACAGACACAAAGCGGCGATCGCCGAGGGAAGCGGTTTCGCGAACCGCGAGCTTCTTGCATGGGCTCGCGATCCGGCGAAGAAGCTTGCTGGAAAAGCCGCGCCAGAAACTTTTGACGGTCTGCATCGTTTTCCCGGTTATCGAATCTGCTTCCATCGAGCTCACGTTCGAATTCATCGGCGCCGTTTCTAGAGATCGAATTCCATCTATGCCAGCTCCGTCAGGCGGATGGCGAGGCGGTTGGCCACTACTTCAAATTCGCTCCAGGCGATCAACTCATCATTGACGCGCAAGGGAACATCCTGACCAATGGTCCAGCGCGTCGCGATAATGCGACCTCGCTCCAGATGCACGAGATCGCCGACGGTAAAGCCGGGCACGGAGATTTCGATGGTGAGCAGGCAAGGCAGCGGTTCGACGCGCCGCCACTTTTCTGCGAGCGGGTCAGCAATGGCGTCCCCCGAAGGTACGGGGGACGCAGCTGCGGGCTTTGGTTGGGCGGCGGTGGCCATTGCTTTCCCGCCGTTACTGCGGTATCAGAACGGTGAGTCCGCCCGCCGCCCAGAAGTTGTCGCCGCCGCCATAAAGGCTGCAGAACTCCTGCCAGTAGTCGGCCGGCAAGTTTGCCGTTTGCTTCAGAATTGTGCCGTCCAGTT
>JBEKXO010000085.1:0-20189 GCA_049511995.1 Terriglobales bacterium | reverse complement strand
GAACTGCGGGATGAAATTCTGTTGCTGCTCGAGCATGGGATTACTGTCGAAACCGGGGGACACGGCGACCGTACCTTTCGCGGACAGGATCTGATTGTGGTGAGTCCGGGAGTTCCGATCGATTCGCCGCAACTGGTGCAGGCGCGCAATCTGGGAGAGCCGCTGATCGGCGAAATCGAACTGGCGGCGCGATTTTTGGCCGGCCCTATCGTCGCCATCACCGGGGCCAACGGCAAGACGACGACCACGTCTCTGGCCGGAGAAATCATTGCCGCCGGAAAATTTCCCACGCTGGTCGGTGGGAATATTGGAACGCCTGCGATCAGCCTGGTCGATCAGGCTGGGTCAGTGACGTGGACGGTGCTCGAGGTATCCAGCTTTCAGTTGGAGACGATTGTTGAATTTCGCCCGCGCATCGCAGTGATTCTTAACATCACGCCCGATCATCTCGACCGGCATAAGACCTTCGATAATTACGTGAATGCGAAGGCGCGCATTTTTGAGAACCAGCGGGCAGAGGACTTTTCGGTGCTCAACGCGGATGAGCCTACCACGGCGGGATTGGCAGGGCGCACGCGGGCGCAGGTATATTGGTTCAGCCGAAAAAAAGAGGTGGAGCGCGGAGCGTTTGCGCGCGGCGCGCATATTTATTTTCGCGATAGCCATGGCGAACGGGAAATTATGCCGGTCGCGGAACTAGCGTTGAAAGGCGCGCACAACCTGGAAAATGTGTTGGCCGGCATTTCCGTCGGGGTCCTCGTCGGCTGCACACCGGAGCAGATTCGCGCGGCAGTGCGGAATTTCAAGGCGGTCGAGCATCGCTTGGAGTTCGTCGCTCGCTTCGCCGGAGTTGATTACTACAACGACTCAAAAGCTACGAACGTGGACGCCACAATCAAGGCGCTGGAATCTTTTCCGGCGAATATTCATTTGATTCTCGGCGGCAAGGACAAGGGCAGCGACTACACGGTTTTGAATGAATTACTGCGGCAGCGCGTGAAGCGCGTCTATACGATTGGAGCGGCAGCGGCGAAGATTGAATCACAGATCAAGGATGCGGCCGAGGTCGATCACGCGGAGACTCTGGAAAATGCCCTGCGGCGAGCGAGCTCAGCGGCGGTTGCCGGGGATGTGATTCTGCTGGCCCCCGCCTGCGCCAGCTTCGATCAATTCCAAAGCTACGAACATCGTGGACGCGTCTTCAAGGAACTTGTGCATTCGCTGGCGATGGCGCGGTCGAGTTAGCGACTCACCGCTGGAACCAACTCAGTTACCACCTTTCCAAACAATTCACACGCGAAACTGCTCGGCGGTTGCGCCGCTCCGTGGTGAAATGGATTCTCCATGGCCAAGCGAGTTAGCGTCGACCGCTGGATGTTTACCGTTACCACGATCCTGGTCTTCATCGGGCTGGTCATGATTTTCAGCGCCTCGGCGGTGATGGCCAAAGAGCGATTTGGCTCCGCTTACGAATTCTTGCTGAAGCAACTGGTTTGGGCGGTCGCGGGACTTATCGTCATGTTCGTGGCCATGAAGGTCGATTACAAACATCTGCAACATCCCGCGTTGGTCTTTTCCGTGCTTGGATTTACCACGCTGCTGCTGATTTCTGTGTTTTTTCTGGATCGCGCTCACGGCACACATCGCTGGTTTCATCTCGGGCCGGTTTCGTTGCAGCCTTCGGAACTGGCCAAGCCTGCGCTCATTTTGTTTCTGGCTTGGTTTCTGGAAAACAAAACTAATGCCATGGACGACTGCCGCAACACCTTGCTGCCAGCCGTTGCGCCCACCGCGGTTTTTCTGGGACTAATCGTTTTTCAGCCCGATCTCGGAACTGCGATTGCCTGTGCCGGAATTACCGCGTGTGTCTTATTTGTGGCCGGGATCCGGCTGCGCTATTTCGGATACGCGTTCGCGGCCGCGATCGTTCCCCTGTATTTCCTCATTTTTCACGTCTCCTACCGCAGAGATCGCATTTTGGCTTTCTTGAATCCTTATGCCGACCCTAAAGGTTTTGGCTTCCACATCATTCAGTCATTGATTGCGGTGGCCACGGGCGGCGTAACCGGCCTTGGCCTGATGGAAGGGAAGCAGAAATTGTTTTATCTTCCCGAACCGCACACCGACTTCATTTTCGCCGTAACTGCCGAAGAGTTGGGCTTGGTCGGTGCCCTCACCGTGATCATTCTCTTTGCAATTTTTCTCTGGCGCGGCACGCGCGCGGCTCTTCGGACCCAGGATAATTTCGGCCGTTATCTGGCGGTAGGAATTACCAGCATGATCGTGCTCCAGGCCTTCATCAACATCAGCGTCGTTCTTGGACTGATGCCTACCAAAGGAATCCCGCTGCCATTCGTTTCCTATGGTGGCTCTTCGCTGTTTGTGACTTTGATGTGCGTGGGCGTGCTGCTGAATATCACCAAACAGGCGGAGTAGCGCCATCCGGCAGCTGACAAGGAAGAGCATTAGCGGCAGAATTTACGAAAGCAAAACCGCCTACCTTTAATTTCCTTCGCCGACAACTATCTTAGACCTGAGATTGCGATTGCTGAATGGGTGACCGGGCACTAGAATGGCTGCCGCTTCACTCTGTCGGAGAAATTTCACTCAGGAGGCACAATGAAAACAAGAACAATTACGATCGCAGTGGCTGTGTGCTTTGTGGCAGTGGCAGTGAGCTTCGCCAGCAATCCAAATATGGGCACATGGAAGCTGAACGAGGCCAAGTCGAAGTTTCCGCCAATGTCGCCGAAGAACAACACGGTCGTCTACGAGGCAGCAGGCGACAACATAAAAGTTACAGTAGATGGCGTGGATGGCGGCGGCAAGCCCACACACAACGAGTGGACAGGGAAACTCGATGGCAAGGATTATCCGCTGACGGGCGATCCGAGTGCGGATACGCGTTCTTACAAGAAAATCGATGACCGCACGACCGAGTTAACCAATAAGAAAGCTGGCAAGGTTACTGTCACCGGCCGAATTGTGATCGCCGCAGACGGCAAGAGCCGGACGGTCACAGTGACCGCAACCGATGCGGATGGCAAGAAGGTGAAATCCACGGCGGTGTACGACAAGCAGTAGCGGGATCTCGCTTAATATCGGACCGCAACCAGAATGCCCTTCCGCTCGGAATTTGAGCGGGAGGGCATTTGCGCACTTGCATGCGACAGGCATCAGTTTTTTCTTTTGCTTGACTAGTTTCAGTTTGGTCTCTTGTCTTGGGGCGGGTTTGTTGACTCGGCGCACGGGCCGCCTCCCGCGGAAGTGCAGGCGCAACCGGCAACACTGTTGTAGCGGCACTGATCGCCGGGGTGACCAAATTGATCGCATATGGGATTGCCGCAGCCGGAAAACTTTGGAATTTTGCTGCAAGCGGTGTATTCCGAATATTTGTGAGTTTGCTCCCACGCGCTGATCTCTGGCGCGGCAAAGCGCAATTCTTCATGGCTGAGCACATGCAACTCGAGACCGCGCGGGCCCTGCACTTCCTGCACACCTCCGTTCACGTCTAACGAATACGGGCCGGAGATTGTAATTCGCGTGTCGCCGGCTTTTGTCTTGCCGGGAGCGAAATTGATAATCACGACGGTATTGCCGCCATTTTCTTTGGTGATGGAGATGTTGCCTGCGGTGACGATGGTTACGCTGGACGTATTGTCCTGCTTCGGTGGTTCCTGAGATTGGGCGTTGGTTGCGATCAGCAAGGCGGATAGAACGACGGTGAAACTAAATCTCTGTTTTATCTTCATAGGATCCCCGGATCGCAGAGTATGCGAGCGCGTTAAAATTGGACAGATCGTGATGGGCGGTCGTGTTAACAGGGCTAAGGTGACCGTTGTAGTAGCAAATCCGGCGCATTTGAAAGGGGGTGAGGTTATCTGCGACCCGATGCAACGTCGTCCTTTATTCTGTTAATGAAGAATTGAATGAAGACTCCCGAAATCAGGCAACAGATAAAGCCTATCCACACCCAGAGCACATCTTTCTGCATTGCTCCTAAACCAAAAACAAGAACGCTAAGAAGACTCATGGTGGCGGTGAGAAATGTTTTTAGAGTCAGTGCTCGGCGGGTACGCATGCTCCTATCCCCAATGGAAAAATCGTAGGCTCGTGAGTGGGGCTAGTCAAGAGTGGCGGTTCCCTCAGTGGTCATAAAGCCTCAGCTTGAAATAGGGCTTCTAGCGCAGCGGTGAACTGTCGCGCGACTCAAAAGCATGACTTGTAGAGTGAGGGGCTAGTGGGGATCCTTCGACTCCGCCGAGCCATTCGCTTCGCTCACGGCGCGGCTGCGCTCAGGATGACACCTCGGCGTTTTGGCGTTCGATGGCCAGCAGCTGCTCTTTCCGCTCCAGTCCCCAACGATATCCTCCCGAGTTGCCGTCTTGTCTGACGACACGGTGGCAGGGGATGGCTACGGCTACGGGGTTGGTGGCGCAGGCGCGGGCGACAGCTCGAGTCGCCTTCGGCATTCCTATCTTCTTGGCCACGGCGCTGTAGGAGCGAGTTTCTCCCCGAGGAATTTGTTGCAAAGCCTCCCACACCCGCCGTTGGAAGGCGGTCGCTCTTATATCCAGCGGGAGCGACGGGTTTGTTTCCTGGCCGTTGATCAGGCGGTCGAGATTTTCTTTCCAAGGCTGCAGCGCTTGGTCGTCGCGGCGGCGGGTGGCAAAGGGGAACTCGCGCATCAGCCCCTGCTGAAGATGCTCGTCGTCGGCAAAGTTGCCGCCATATTTCTCATTAGTAGATCGGTTGGCGAACTGAATGGAGCAGATACCTTTGTCCGTGGCGGCGATAAGCATCCGGCCGAGCGGCGAGTCAGTGATGGTGTAGCGAACGACAGCCGCAACCGCGCCGCGGCGATATTTCTCCGGTGTCATGCCCAACTGCGCGGCGGTGCGTTCATACAGCCGGCTGCTGGAGCCGTATCCGGCGGCATAGAGAGCGGTGGTGACATTGTGTCCGGCCTGCAAGTTTTGTTTCACATGGCGGAGGCGGACCGCATCGATATAGGCCCTAGGCGACACGCCTAAGACGGACTTAAAGGTGCGTTGCAGATGGAACGGGCTGCGGCCGAACTCCTTCGCAAGGTGGCCGAGGGTTAGCGAATTCTCAAGTTGCTGATCGACCACGTGCTGCTCGATATACCGGCAGATGGAGCGAATGAGCGCGGATTGCGGACTTCCATCGACGGCCTTGGGACGGCAGCGCAGACAGGCGCGATAGCCGGACTGCTCCGCCTGCAGCGGATGATCGAAAAAAGTAACGTTTTCCCGGCGTGCGCGCTTCGCCGGACACGACGGACGGCAAAAAACTCCCGTGCTCGACACAGCGAAGACGAAGGCGCCGTCGAGCGAGCGATCGCGGTTTATGACAGCCTGCCAACGGCGGGCTTCGATCTGGTCGAGAGTGCGCTCGCGGGCTCCTTCGGAGACTCGCTCCGTAGCTCGTTCCGAGATGCCAGACGAGTGCCGGGTTTCGGCTCGCGCTGCTGAAGGTTGTGGAGTTCGGTTCATCGTCCCTTCTTCTGCCAGTGTCTCTTCTGCAAGTATCGCATTGGTTGCCATGACGTCAGCATAGGCCAGCGGCCGGTAGGCGGACTATCCGAAGGTTGCGGTCAAATCATTTTCTTCGCCCCATCGGGCGAAGCACTCGCAGCCACGCTGCACTCGTTACTCAAAAAGTGCAGATGCTTGCACCCTCGGATTGGGCTCGACTCTGATCTTCTCGGCTAACCCGTTTATATGCAGTCAGATACAACCCTGTCTTCGTGTGGTTCCAAGGATGCACTAACGCATAGCGAAGCTGGTGGCTTCCAGGGCTTGCGGGAGGGCAACGTGACGGTTATTTACAGCGCGGAATGCACCAAAGCGACATCGCGGCCGACTGGAGTCCTGCCGCTGCTGGTGATCCTGTTCATTGTGTCTTATGGAATTCTGACCATGTTGGTCTTCGAGCAGGGCCAAACCATCGAGTCGCAGCGCAGTTTGATCCGCGAGATGCTCAAGGACAGCACGCAACTGGCAGCCTTGAAGGGAAAGTTGGCGATGCACGACGGTTCACAGGCCAGTTCCCAGAATGGTGCCCAGGCGCAGCAAAAAACGCAAGCACCGGGAGAGAACAAGAGCGCCGACCCGGGAGCCAAAGGGATCGACAAGGATACAAAGCGGCCGGGCAAGGCGGCACGCTCGCTGAAGACCGTTCCAGGCAAGCCGGCAGCGGATTTAGAGGATGTTCGGCGTTCGACCCGGGTCATCTAACCGGGGGAAGGACGCTGAAGAAGCAAGTAGTAAGAGAAATGGTTCTGTGGAAGCGGCCCCGCACAGGGCCCGCAATGGAAGCGAGACCCTATCATGAAGGCCCTAGCCCTAGCCTTAGTTCTGTCTCTTCCCGTTCCCAGGTTAGCACCCCCAGCGCAGCTCTCCCCTGCCCCCAGCCAACAACCGGCGAAGCCCAAGGGAGGCCGCTGGTACTTCGCTGCCAACGGACACGCCGTGTACTGCTACGGCCCGGTGATGACCATGCCACAGGCGCGAGGAGGCCTCTTGAAAGTTGCGACGTTCTGCCGCGGCGATCAAACCATGGTTCCGTTGAAAGACTAGGCTACCGCTCTGTCTCGGCTTGACGTGCCGAGGCAATTCCACAGCCCAAGTCTGATTCGGAGCCCGCTCGAGCGATTAAAGCAAGTCCAGCGCCGAACGACTCTCCCTTTCCACTTGCCGCATTGTGCAGTCTCGCGGATCCTTTTCGGGACGCCAGCGCAAAAGCTTCGTTCCATGCCGAAAACGCCCGCCGGTGAAGTGATCAAATTGCACCTCCACGACGAGCGTCGGCGTTAGCGGCTCCCATTCCGCGGAATGCTTCGTGCTCCAGCGACTGGGCCCTCCCGGCGCCCTGCCGGTGAAGCCGGGCGGCTTGATCATCTTTTCTAATCTCCTGGTCAAAGCTGGGCGATCCTTCTGTTGGATGGACGAGGTGAAGCCGACGTGATCGAGTTCGCCTTCGTCGTTGTAGAGGCCGAGCAGCAGCGATCCCACCTGCGGCTTGCGGGCTAGATAGCGGAAGCCTCCGACGACGCAGTCCGCCGTGCGCTGCCGCTTGATCTTCTGCATGCCGGTTCGTTCGCCGGATTGATAGGGCAGGTCGCGGCGCTTGGCCACGACTCCATCGAGAGCGACGCCCATGTGGAACCACTTTCGCGCCACTGACAAATCCTCGGTGACGGGCGAAAGACGAATCGTCAGGCTCGCCTTCAAATAGCGCTTGGCAAAGCGTTCCAGCTTTTGGCGGCGGGTCCGAAGCGGCTGGGCGACAAGAGATTCGCCGGACTCGTCCACCAGAAGATCAAAAACAATAAATGTCGCGGGAGTTTCTTCGCTCAACCTTCGGATTCTGCTCGCCGCCGGATGAATTCGCATCAACAATTGGTCGAAAGACAGCGTTCCTTCGTGGGGAACGACGATCTCACCGTCGAGAACGAACCGCTGGGCAGCGAGCGAAGAGAGTGCTGCGTCGAGCTCCGGAAAATATCGGGTCAGAGGTTTGGCAGCCTTCGACATCAATTCGATTTGACCGTGATCGCGAAAGGCGAGACATCGGAAGCCGTCCCACTTGGGCTCGTATTGCCACTCTGGCCCGGTGGGCAGTTCGTGCGCGGGGAGCGCTTCCATCGGCCGATAGCGCTTGTTGATCGGCAGCGGCATGTGCAATTGGAGTGCTGCGCAGATTGGATGCGGCAATGGCGCTGCAAGTATCGTGCGGAATGGGACTGATCTTTAGTGGCGAGTGGGATCAGGCGAATGCTGATTGCAGACGGTGCGGTGAGCCGACTCACCGCACCGGTTAGAGATTGCCCCGAGAAGGCCGCCTTAGTCGCCGTCGGTGCCGGTGAACGTTGCGTCCGAACCGCGATAACGGCCGGTCATTTCGCTCACCTTGTTCTTAACGTCGTTCGCCTTGCCGCGGATCGCTTCGCGCGCTTCTTCACCCGACATGGGCGCAAATAGAATTCCCAGACCGACTCCGACGGCGATGCCTCCGACAAAGCTCAGGGTGGGGGCCACCCACTGGTTTTCTCCGCGCAATGCCGAACTCATATCCGAGAAGCGGTCCGATGCGGTCTCGTACTTTTCCCGCACTACATCGCTCACATCGTCGGCGCGATCTCTCAATTGATCGTTGAGCGACGACCACAATTTTGGATCGCTGAGGACCAGCCCAAACTTCATTGCAAATCGAGCCCACTGTTTCGCGTTACTTCCTCTTCCGAATGCCATAGTTCTATCTCCTTCACCACTCGTAGTTATTTATCCAAGTTTATTTATAGCCAACGAAGAAGGGTGACGGCTATACACCGCTTCGTGTAGGCGGAGCGAAAAAGCGGCGTAAGGCGCAACGTCGGCTTAGCCCGCTTTTTACGATGTAGTGGGTCTAACAGCCCGAACAGCAGCCAAAATTGACGGGGAGGGCCTGCCCTTCATTGGAATCAGCACGACTCCAGTAAATGGCTTTGCCCTCCCCGAATGTGGCGTCGCTAGACGCCCGGATATGAATTCCAGCAATCAGGCAGCACGCTTCGAATTCTTTCGTCCAGCCTTGGGTTGATCTTCCTCAGTCTCCTGCTCGAGGCCCTCGTTCGCCTCGGGATTGATTTGTTTCGCCAGTTCGGTCAGCTTCTCGTCGGTTTCCTTTTCCTCGTCGAGAGTCTCTTGCAACAGCGAAGCATGCTCGGATTCGCCCAGAATTTTGGCGAACTCGCACACGGTGCCGTAGGCGGCCATTTCGTAATGTTCGACGCGCTGCGCGGCGCCGATCAAAGCCGAGTCCATGAGCGCGCCCTCGTAATCCTCCCCCATGACTTCACTGCCTTCTTTGACCAGCCCTTGCATGGCGGCGCATTTTTTGCCTTTCGGGCTCTCGCCCAGCGCTTCGAAAATCTGCTCGAGTCGCTGAACGTGGCCTTTGGTCTGTTCGAGATGCTCCTCAAATCCGCTGCGCAGTTCATCGGAAGACGCGGCTTTCGCCATCTTGGGTAGAGCCTTCACCAACTGGGTTTCGGCATTGTATATATCCTTTAATTCATCAATGTAAAGTTGCTTCAGTCCTTCGTTAGGCATGTTTTTCTCCTGGCTAAGATCTATGAATTTTTTTCGAGTAGTAGTCGACCTGCGCCAAGTCTTAGTTGCCGGAAGAGCGGTTCGGGTTGGATGGGGTGCTGCGACCGGAGCGGATTGCATCGAGCAAAGCGAGCGAGCAAGGCTAGATGGGGCGATGCCTCATAACGGAAGGCTCTTGTCAGATTTGATTGGGCTCGGCTGGATCGTCAGGCTGAATTGCGGGCGATCGAGGCAATGGCGCATCGTCGGGCGGTTCTTTCACCGGAGGAATCGTCGGCTCCGGTGATGGTAGAGGATTCGGGTCAGGAAAATTTGGGCCAGTCATAGATTTAAATTAGTGCTTTAAGTCAGTGTCTTGCACGAGGCAGCCATCGAGCCATTTCTTATAGTGGATTTTTCTAAACCAGACCCCAGACTAACTCTTGCGGGCAACTCCTGTCTTTACAGGAAATCGTGTAGCCTCGCATTTCTGGAATATTATTTTGTCGAAAATATCCCGAAGCCAAGAGTGTGCAATGACTGCACGAAAAATGGGGCAGCTCGATAAAGTTGAAGATGTGTAAAATTCACTAGACGGGCCCGTAGCTCAAGCGGATAGAGCATCGGATTTCTAATCCGAGGGTTGCAGGTTCGATTCCTGCCGGGCCTACCACCGCTTCTCCTCTGCAGTTGTCTGCACCAAGACCTTCAATATAAGGACGGTCGCGAAGAACCGCCCAGCAAGGCAGTGTTCATGTTGAAGATCGTATGGTTCCCTTCGTGACCGCCCCACGCGAACATGATGGAGACCATGGGGAAACCTCCGGCGCGGAGAGTTAGTCCGGTGGCGAAGCTATGCTTGAGATGACTGAAGCCGAGGTCTCCGCGGGTGAGCGCGACCCTGCCCTGATCGGTCATGAAGCGAAAACCAAACGGTCCCCAGATCGAATGCTCGAAGTCTTCCTGGAGTAATAAGACGTTAGGCGCGCGAAAGCGATAGTCCTGGTAGCTGCTTAGAGACTGCGCGCTGTCGATGTCTTGACCGCCGAGAGTTTGCTGGAAGTAGAAGGGCACGACACTTGTTCCCGAAGCGACCGATTCAGAGACCAACAGACGCAGATTGATCGAACCATTCAGGTTTCGCGAGCGGGAGATAGGCGGACATGTCTCGCTGGTTGGCGCGCAATGGTCCGGCCCGTTCGCATCAGTGTTGCTGGGCGCCGACTCGGTGTGGCCATATAAGAAAAATGTGTGGTTCAGATCGGTCGTCCAGCGGCGAAACGAATACTGCGAATTCGAGGGCGCGAAAAACTGCTGAAAGTTTGCCAGATAATTCAGCTCCAAGTGGTCGCCAAAGACGGGCTTGATACGAAAGCCCTCGCCGAGCTGGACAAATCCCGGCTGGCTACTCAATCCGGGCGCGGTCGCGTTAGTGTAGCGAGTTTCAATCGAGGGAAAGGATTGTCCGTATTCACCTCTGAGGCTAACGAAGCGTCCGTTTGCTTCGCCTAGCAATGCCAGATTCAGTTTGCTGATCGCGGGCCATTCGAAGACGGGCTTGATTACGCTGCCTCCGACCATGGTCTGAGTCATGCCAAAGACTGACGCTCCCGCCTGCGTCGAATCATTGCCGAGGCCGTAATAATTGATTTTGTTCAGCGAGATCGATTGAGCGTAAAGGTTGAAGACAGTATAGGGATGAACCAGGTTGATCGGACGCTTTTTCGCGGGCTTAGGCGGCGGCGCTTCTCCGGGCTGCGGAACGACCGGGATGATTACGTGTATCTGCTCACGCGGCGTGTGGATCATCTTCATGTAACCGCCTGCGCGCCACGAGGCACTCGTCGAGCCAACCGCATCCACGTCCCAAGTCATGCGCCAGTTGGTTGTGTTCTTGTCGGCGACGAACGCCGCGCCCAGACCGAACCCATTTTGAGGCGGCATGCTGCCGGCGGCAATGTGAAGAGGGTGGTCGGTGAACAGCTCGTAGGCGCATCCGGTCACCAGTTTGAAGCTAAGCTCATTGCAGGCATCGGCAACGCGTTCGCCTTCGCGGCGAAAGTCCGCTTGCAGCCGGCCTTCCTGAGCGAACGCCGAGATAGATGCCAGCCCCAGCAATGCCACCAAGCTCCAACGCATACTGACTCCTGAAAAATTGCCTGAGATTACGTCTTGCGGCCGCGCTTTTTGCTGGCCTTTTTCTTTTTCGGGGCGATGCTGCGTTTTTTGTCAGCGCCTTTTTCAGCGGCCGCTGCGATGGCGATTCCGCGCGTGCGCTTCGCAGCCGCGGCTTCATGCTCTTCGTGGATCGCCGTTGTCACCCGCCGGATATATTCGGCCGCCTCGCCTTCGGTTTTGATCGCGTTGATGTAAATGTCCGTTTGGTGGCTTAGAGGGAGATTGTTCTCTGCGTCATGCAGGTGTTGGATCTGAGCCTTCAGCAGCGCATTCACCGGCCGATCGGGGTCCATCGCGCTTCTGAGATCAGGCCTGGGTACGTGGATGAGAGTCATCGGGTTAGTCCTTAGTCTTCTCTTCGTTCTTTCGTCGCTGCGGGGACTTGGCCTCGACTTACACGTCGAAGTCGGGGCAATCGGTCCGTATCGCCGCGAGTGAAAGTAAGTTGCGTGCCGGATCAACCGGCGCCACGTTGGGCTCGATGAAAACATCGGCGCTTGTCTCCCGCGGAGATCGCGGCGAATAATCTCCGAGAAAGAACTTCGTGATCGTTGCCGGAATCGAAGCATGGTCGAAGACGCGGCCGTCCACGACAGTGCCTCTTGGAATCCAAGGCGAAATGAGAATCGCGGGCACGCGCACTCCGAGGCGATCGAACGCAAAGGGCTGGCCGGTTCCGGTGTCATTCGCGGACGCGGTGAATTGGTCGGGCGTACACGCGGGAGGCACGACGTGATCGTAGATGCCTCCGTGTTCATCGTAGACGACCAGGAGCGCGGTGCTCTGCCATAGATTCGCGTTCTGCTTGATCGCGTTGTAGACCGAAGCGATGAATAACTCCCCCGCCTGAATGTTATGGTCGGGATGCTGATCGCTGGCCACGGCTTCTCCGGTGTCGGTGTCGTGGTCGCTGTAATTGGGCTCGATGAAGCAGTATTCGGGGAGATTGCCGCTGCTGCAATCGTTGAGGAATTGATCGTAAGTTCCGAATAACTGGGGTTCGTTCTGAAGTAAGTTCGCGACTTCCATGGTGGAGCTGGTGGTGTCGTAGTAATAAAGCTTGGCGGTGTGCCTGGGATTGGCATTGATCAGGCGGCTGTAAATATCTTTGAAGGGTTCGTTCACGTAGAGGATGTTCATGTCGACGCGGCCGAAGGAAGTTCCGTAGTGGGCGAAGGCGCGATTACAGATTGTCGGACCTGGAATGGAGGCGAACCAGCGGTTGAAGACGGCGAACTCCAGCGCTAAGGTTGTCAGGACTGGTAACTGGTTTTGGGCAAAGTAATACATGATCTTCTGCGAATGCCCCACATCCTGCTGTTGGTTGAAGTAACTCTTGATAAAACCCTGCATGTTGGGCTGGCGCGTGGCGCTTGTATCTCCTCCAAAGATCTGTAAGTCGACCGCGGGGAAGTGATGATCGGGATCGGGATCTAACTGGCCCTGGAACTGGGCGAGCGGCTGGGGTGTAACTAGTGCGCCAGTTGTGTCGGGATTATTAAGTTGGGCGGTGATGCCATCGATTCTTGGATCGACTGCTGTCAATGATCCGAGCATGTGATCGAAGGAGCGGTTCTCCATCATCAATACGACGATGTGTCTCAGGTTGTCTAATCCTGGCGGCATGGATCTCCTCGCACAGCTCCCCCGTCGAGTTTCGCTGCATGAATCTCTTAATTACGCTTTTGTGCCGGCGGCGGGCGCGGGCTGCGGGGAAGGCGTGCCGCTTTTGTTCTTGGTGAAGGCCCCGATCAAGCTCTCTAAGAAAGTGAAGAACACATCTACGGCATAACCCACGAGGAAAGCAATTGCCAGGGGCGGTATCGTAGCTCCCTGCGTGATATTGAAGTTGTTGAACAAACCGACTACGGCGCCACCTATGGCGGCGATGAGAAAGCGGGCGGAGTTAGCGACCGAGGGCATAAACGTACGAATGGCCATTTGCTGTTCGAAGGTTCGCAGCAGATAAGCGCAGGTGCCGAGCAATGCATAGAGAACGGGCAAGATGCAGGTCGCGATCGCGCCATAGTAAACGGAGACGAGATCGAGTGTGTCTTGCGCAAACAGGCGGTCATCCTGGTAGGTGGAGGTTAAGGTGTCCAGAGTTTCGGGCATGTTGGGAACACCCAGAGGGAGTTGAAACAGATCCTTGAGTTTTGACGCGTTGTCAACGTTCTCTTTTGCGGGCTTCTTCGGATCCCAGCGAAGGTCAATATAAGGATCTCGCGCCGCCTCCAATACAAACGCATTTAATTGACGGGTACGAGCGTCGATGCCACGCAGGGTCGAAGCGTAGAGCTGAAGTTGAGAAAAGACTTCCGCTTCGCTGAGGCTAGGCGGAAGCGGCTTGTCGGGAGTTCCCCCCTTTGGTGCGTCCTTTGTTCCGAGCTCAGCCCGGAGTTTTACCACCAGGTCGTTGGCGGTGACGATGTCGGTCCGAATGACGGTCGAGATAGCGGAAGAAACAAAACTGGCGATCGAAAAGGGAACGATAACAATGGCGAGGAGAATGGCTACGATCCAGTAGGTGCGAACGGTGGGTTCAGTGTCATCGCTGTAAGCCTTCAGACTGGCGGCGCTGACCGGGCGGAGCCGGGCCGAAAGCGTGGTGAGAGCTGCCAGCAGATTAGCGACTGTTTCTTCATTCCATCCGGTGCAACTGGCGGCCCTCGCCTCCAAAATGTGATCACGCGAGGCGGCATCGACATCGACGCCGGTTTCGGCCGCATACTTGAGCAATCGCTCGGCATCATCGAGCGCCTCGTGAAAATACAGTGGAGGCTCGGTATAACCCGTAGGCCGGCCGTTGGCGGGGGCGTGCGCGGAGTTATCGGGCGGGCCGGCAGTTGAACCCTCCGGTGTGGCGGCTGGGGTTGGAGCGGGAGATGCTATGGTTGCCGGCTCTACAGGGTAAAGCACGCGACTGTCTGAAGGTTGAGCCATGTGAACCCACCATTGGCAGACTTTCCTTTGTCTCGCTCATTAAAACGATAACCAGCACGGTTTCCCTTCATACGGGCAGCTCCTTTTCCCGTCTGCCAGTCCTGCCGCGATTTCTCCTCTAGAGGGTCGCTATCGGAAGGGCCTGGTGTTCTAAGCTCGGAAACTATAGAAACCAAGGGGTTAAATGCCTACCTACCAGATCGTCCTATGGCGTCCCCCATTCGTGCCATTCTCGCCTGGGCGGGGAGAACGTAAAGTAGTCCTTGAGCAGACTTCGGGGGAGGGCTGTTCGACGGGCGTCCGCTGACTCTAACCGAGTCCGGACGCTTTCGTTTTTTGAGATATCGCGGCCGCCATCGCAAAAGTTATCCCTTCGCCTTTTTCGGTTTCATCAACTCCCACTCTTGATTCGTGAGCTGCCGGCCGAGCGCGGTGAACTCGCCCGCGCCTTGCAGCCACTCGCCGCCATCCATGGTGACGACTTCTCCATTGATGTATCCGGAGCCGTCACTGATCAAGAATGCGGCGAGGTTGGCAAACTCATCAGTGGTGCCAAAGCGTCCCAGGGGATTTCGCTTCTTTGCGTCTACCTCGAGTTCAGCCCGCGGCAGCAGGCGCGAGAATGCGCCTTCGGTTGGAATTGGGCCAGGAGCGATGGCGTTCATACGAATGCCGCGATCCCCCCACTCGACGGCCAGACTTCGCGTGAGCACCTGTACGCCGGCCTTGGCCACCGCCGACGGCACCACATAGGCAGAACCAGTAGTCGTGTAGGTAGTGGTGATGTTGAGCACCACGCCTTTGTGGCCCGCCGCCAGCCACCGCCGGCCGCACGCCATGGTCGTGTGCAGCGAACCTAGCAGAACTATGCCAATCACCGATTGGAATGCGCCGAGCGAGAGTTCTTCAGTGCGCGCAAGAAAATTTCCGGCGGCATTGTTCATGAGCACATCAAGCGGACCATCAGCCCAGATTTTATCGATCATCTGTTCAACGGCGGCCGGGTCGCGCACATCGCAGCCATGGTAGTGGACCTTCCCACCGGTGAGTTGATGTAGCTCCCGCTCAGTCGCTGCCAAAACTTCCTGGCGGCGGCCGCAGATGTAAACCTCCCCGCCCAGCTCCAGAAAACGCTGAGCGGCAGCTTTGCCCAGGCCGGTGCCGCCGCCCGTGATCAGAATGCGCTTACCCTGGAGCAGATCTTTCCTGAACATTCGTTCCTCCGCTTGTACTGGGGTACCAAGTACCGCTTCATTCGAGTCTTGCCGCCGCCCAGCGCGCCTGTTCCGCAACGACAGCGTCCGAATCCTCGCTTAATCTCTTGAGCGTCGGAATAAATTTCTTGTTGCCGCTGTTCCCCATTGCAATCACAGCGTTTCTTCGCAGGCCGGAAAGCTTGGTGCGGCGGACCGGCGATCCGCGAAAGACTTCGCGAAACTCCTCCGGCTGCATTTCGGCCAGCCAATCGAGCGCCGGATTGACCAGGCCTTCCCGCGCCTCAAACTCAGGCGCCGACGTCACGGGCGCTTTGCGATTCCAAGGACAGACATCCTGACAGATGTCGCATCCGAAGACGTGGCGGCCGATGCCGGTGCGTACTTCGTCAGGAATCGCGCCGCGTTTTTCGATGGTCAAATAAGAAATGCAGAGGCGGGCATCCAATTCGCCAGGCGCAGTAATCGCCTGCGTCGGGCATGCGGTGATGCATCGCGCGCAGGTTCCGCAACGATCGGGCGCCGGCAGATCGGCGGTGAGCTGAGGGTTCGCGCCATTGCTCCCAAATTCGAGCGAGCTAAGGATCACCCCGTGAAATAACCACGATCCCAGTTTCTGATTGATGATGCAGGTATTTTTGCCGATCCATCCGATGCCGGCGTACTTGGCATAGACGCGCTCGACGAGCGGACCGGTGTCGACATAGGAATGAAATATATCGCTGCCCGGCGCGCGGTTGCCAATGACTTCAAGCAAGGTGCGCAGGTCATCTTCTACTGTGCGCAGACGGCGCAGAACAGCGTCGTGATAATCCTCACGCGACCACGCGTAACGCGAAATCCATCCCCGGCTTGCGTCTTCTGGCTGCGTGAACCGCGTCGAGTAAGCATGGGCGGTGTTGTAGTTGACGGCACAAACAATCACGCTGCGCGCCCACGGCGCAGCGCGGGAGAGCGAGGACCGCTTCAGTTCTCCAGCGTCATCGCGCGCTTCCATATATTTCATCTCGCCATGCTTGCCATCGGCGATCCATGAGGGAAACACTCGTAACTCGCCGAAATCGCGGACCGGGGCGATGCCGCAGAGATCGAAGCCAGCGGCTCGGGCGCATTGCTTGATACGGGTTGAGAGGTCAGAGAACACGCGGGATGTGGCGCCTCTTCAAAAGGCTACCACTTCCCCGGCGGTGGGTTCAGGCAGCCGCGTTCGGAGCAATGAAGCTCTTAGTTTTTTCGCGCGCGCGCGGCCGCGGCCTTCCTGGTGACTGGAGTGAAGTGTTCGACTCGGTTGCGGCCGTTCTCTTTGGCGGCATAAAGGCCGGCGTCTGCCTGATTCAACAATGCTTCCAGATCGTTTTTTCGGTCGGTGGCAGAAATCGCGACTCCCATGCTCATGGTGATGAGTTTCTGTTCATCGCAACACTCCACCGCGGCGCTGGCGATGATCTCGCGCAACTCATTGGCGCGCTGGATGGCGTTCGGCAAATCGCAGTTGGGCAAAACCATGAGAAATTCTTCGCCTCCATAGCGGCCGACGCCGTCATAGACGCGAAGTTGCTCGCGCAGCCGGCGCCCGACCTCGCGCAGCGCCTCATCGCCAAAAAGATGGCCAAGAGTATCATTTACCTTTTTGAAATGGTCGATATCGCCCAGAATCACTCCCACTGGCGTCTTTTCGCGACGGGCCCGCTCCAGTTCGCGCGCGAGCATGGCCAGAATCTCTCCCCGATTCATTAATCCAGTCAGACTGTCATGGGTAGCGGCATGGCGCATGGATTCGCGCGCCGAAACCAGTTCCTCCTGCAAATCCAGAATGCGCTTGCCGACCAGCAGGCGCGCCTTTAGTTCCATTTCGTCGAACGGCTTGACTAGATAATCGTCGGCCCCAGCGTTCATCGCTTCGAGCATGTTCTGGCGGCCCTCTTTGCTGGTCAGCAAAATGACATAGATGTAAGGGCCAGAGGCCCTCGCGTTGCGGATGCGCCGGCACAGCTCGACGCCGTCGAGATCAGGAAGGACCCAATCAAGCAGCGCAAGTTTGGGAGAGTCCGGCTGCTCAAGAATTCGCCATGCAGCGGAGCCGCTTTCCGCCAGCGTACCAATCAGTTTGCGATAGACGGCCGAATCATCGACCACCAAGGCCTGCATGAGGCTAAAACCTCCAACCTCTGCTGCGCGAAAGAACGAGGGCCCGCTCATTCACACCTCCTTGGCAGATCAGTTGTGTGGGAAACGTGATCTCCTACATCATACGACCAAGAGGGTGCTTATAGGTCGGTATATTAGCCTGGCCGTGCATTCAGAGGTACGTCTGGAAGAATCGGCGGCAACCGGCAAAGGCTTTAATCGCTCAAGGTTGCGTCGGTTACGGGTTGACGGGAGGAGGGAAAGAGATGGTCTCAGAGACACCCCTCCTATTTGTCTAGGTATGAACTCTAGTTAGTCGCCGCCCGCACAGCTTCTAGGCAAGCTGCCGAGGAAGTTAATACTTTGCTGAAAGCTGCGTCTATACGAAGCTTGGCGAGCAAAGGGTCAGCGAGCAGATTCTCGTGGGCACAATAATTTTGCTCCACCGCGCTCTGCAGCAAATGCAGCGCTGCTTGTTTCTTGCCGCAGTAAGCAAAAATCGATCCCTGGTAGTACCACGTCTCCGGATCAGGCTCGGTCGGCAAACTGGTTTCCGCTTCGTGTGCCATCCTGTCGAGATCCGAGGCGGGACGCAAGCCAAGACAAGCTTCCAGCAGATCGCGATGATAGCGCGGCGTGGTCGGCATGCGTTTCACCGTCTCACGCGCCTCCTGCACCTTGCCTTCGCGCAAAAGAAGCGATGGCGTCACATACGCCGCCCATTCCGATCCCGCGTCCAGCCGCACGAAGTCCCGCGCACGCTCCGTCTTTCCCAGTTCCATGAACGCCCACGCGCACGAACGAAAGGCGTAGTTTCCCGGATCAAGCGCTAACGCGGTGTTGCATTCATTTGTCGCTTGCTCTAGCATCCCTGCATAGCGATAAACATAACTCATCGTAAAATGAGCCTCTGCACTCTCCGGGCGCCGCTTCACCATCGCTTGCGCCCCCTGATAAGCCTTGCCGAGTTCGCCGCGCTCCGCATGATTCGTGATCAAATGTCCGGCGGCAAACAGACGATTCGGATCGAGCTCCATCGCGCGTTCGTAAGCTTTATTCGAGCGCTGGAACATCGGCTCGCCGCCATCCGAATAGTTCGCGTCATAGTAATAACGCAAACCAAGCTGCTCCCATGCCGGTGCGTAAGTAGGATCCACTTCCACCACATGCTCCAGAACCGCAATTGCGTCTTTGTTCGGCCCAACATCGCGCGGAAGCGCCAGACTATGCAGATAGAGACTGTAGGCCTCCGCATTTTTCGGACCTGTGCCGGTGTCGAGCGAATTGCCGCCCACTCCGAGCGCCAGCGGCAGTTGACGTATCCTCGCCGCCATCTGCGCTTGCAATACGATTAGGTCCTGAGCGGGCGCGGTGAAGTTGGTCTGCCATACGACCCGGTCGCCGTCTACCTGGATCGCCTCCAGCGTGATCATCAGGCGGTCGCCTTGTTTCAAAAAGTGTCCCATTACAATGTTGACGACGTGCAGTTCTTTACCCACCTGCTGCGGATCAACGTTGTCTACGACATACTTTTGCGTGACGGAGGATGGGCGAACGTCAAGCGTCGGGGTATAGGTGAGCGTGTTGGCAATTTCATCGGCCAGTGCGAATCGCAGGAACTCCACACTGCTGTCGTCATTCATGTTCCGCAACGGTAGAACCGCAATGGACTTCGGGGCTGCAGCACCAATCCGAGCGACGGTGGGATGTTTGGATGGCCAGAAGAATACGGCCGTCACAATTGCAGCGATAACGCCAACAACCCCCACAGCGACCCATTTGAGCCGTCTTTTGTGGAAAACGGGCGCCGAATCGGTCATCGACTTGTGGGAGTCCGTATCCCGCCGTAGCCGTTGCAGGTCGGAGCGCATCTCCGCTGCACTCTGATAGCGAAGAACGCGGTCTTTTTCAAGAGCCTTATTGATGATGTCATCTAGCTTAGGCGGCAGGTCGGGATTCAGCCGGACAGGCGACACAGGCGCTCGGTTCAGAATGGAGTCGAAAATCACTCCCGAGCTCTCCCCACGGAAGGGCAGCGTCCCTGTTGATATCTCGTACAAAACGACTCCGAACGAGAACAAATCCGTCCGGGCATCCAACTCTTTGACGCGGACTTGCTCGGGAGACATATAAGCTACGGTGCCCAGCGCAGAGCCGGGGCTGGTAAGGTGGGGTTCCGCGTCGATGGTGGTGGCGTTTGCGTCTGCATGGGTTCCCTGTCTCACAGAAAGCTTCGCCAGGCCAAAATCCAGAATCTTGGCGTGGCCGCGCTTGGTAACGAAGATGTTGGCGGGCTTAATGTCGCGATGGACGATCCCTTCGGAATGCGCGGCGTCCAGTGCGTCGGCAATCTGGATCGCCAAACCTAGTAAAACCTCAGTGTCGAAGGGCTTTCCCGCGACGCGATGCTTCAGCGTCATGCCGTCCAGAAACTCCATGGCAATGAATGCTTGCCCGTCCCGTTCGCCAATGTCATAAATCGTGCAAATGTTCGGGTGGTTCAGCGCGGACGCGGCTTCAGCTTCGCGTTGGAAGCGGGCGAGCGTTTGCGCATCACGGGCAATGTTTTCGGGCAGGAATTTGAGCGCTACAAAACGATGAAGCCGTACATCCTCGGCCTTATAAACCACAC
>JBEKXO010000084.1:0-17911 GCA_049511995.1 Terriglobales bacterium | reverse complement strand
AGGGTCAGTGGAGATGTTGCCAAATTGCAGGCCTCGAATCCCGGAGTTCCCGTTCCAGTTGATCTGGTGACTACATCGGGTTCAGGACTGGATCCCGACATCACGCCCGCAGCGGCCGAGTTCCAGATTCGGCGCGTCGCATCCGAACGTAAGGTGCCAGAAACCGAAGTGGAAGCGCTGGTTCGTCAAAACTCCGAGAATCGACAATTAAGCTTTCTGGGCGAGCCACGGGTTCACGTGCTTGAACTGAATCTTGCGCTCGACGCCCGGTACGGGCGACTTCACTAGGAGTGAGTTACACCGCGCGAATTGGCGCATTGCGCTAGTGGTGATCTTTGGGACCGACGGACGTTGTCCGCAGTCCCATTTCCGCCAGCATGCCCTGCATGTAAGAGAAGCTGGCAATCACTCCCGGCATCGGATCGTCGGGATGAATCTCATACTCCAGATCGACGAAGCCCTTGTATTGGATCGCGATAAGGGCGTCGAACATCTTTCGCACCGGCATCCTGCCCTCTCCCACCGCAACCTGACTGTCTTTGTCGTGGAAGTCGGTGAGGTCTTTCATGTGGACATTGAATAGCCTTGGGCCGGCTTCGTGGATCGCTTGAACTACGTCGGTGCCGGCGCGGGCCGCATGGCCGACGTCGATGCAGCAGCCCATGCGCGGATCCATATTCCTTACGGCCTTTAAAACATCAACGGGCGAGGGCCACAACTTGTCTTCGGGGCCGTGATTGTGAATCGCGATGCGGATGTCGTACTGCTTTGCGAATTTTTCGATTCGCGGCAGAGTTTCGAGGGCGGGGTCTCCGGCGACAATTACGTTGATGCTGGCTCGCTTGCAGTAATCGAATCTGGAACTGATGTCCGCGTCTTCATTCTTGGGGAAATAGATGGTTCCGGCGGCATGGAGAGTGATGCCTGCGGCGGCATAGTCTGAGACTGCAGCTGCTTCTTGCTGTGGGTCCATGGGGAGATGGTCTTTGACGTCCTTTGCATTTAAGGCGGAGACGTTGAGCTGCTTCATGTAGCCGATCAGCTGCGCGCGAGTGAAGTTGCGGAAGGTGTAACTCGCGAGACCTAAGCGAATCGAGGATGGTCCCTCGGTGAATGGTTTTGCTTGGGGCGATGCGAAGCCATCGAGCGGAACAACCAGTGCGGCTGCGGCTAATGCGCTGGAGCGAACGAAATCGCGGCGGGAGACTGCGCTTGGCGTTTTTTTATAAATGCTCTTAGACATGCGGCTCCCAGCCTTTTTCGTATTCGCGGCCCCACAGTTTCATTGCGTCGTCGTCGTTCTGGATTCGGCCGGAGCTTGAGTCGAGATGTAATTCGCGCTTGACCTCCCACGCGATGTTTGAGAGCAGCAGCATCGTAACCGAGATGTTGCCAACGCTGATGGGGGCGTTGAGCTTTTCGCCTTTGCGGATTCCGGCGATGAAGTTTGCGAAGTGAGCGTCGGTCATGGAATCGCGGCCGACTAGATCGGCGACCGACGCCGCGATGCCTGCCTTGACTTCGCTTTTCTTGTTCCCCTTGAGATCGTAAACCTCGTAGCCACCGCGGTCGATTAACACCGTGCCGTCCGTTCCCATGATTGTGGAACCGCGGTCGCGACCGTAGAATTTCATTCCCTGGCAACTCTTGCCCTCCCAGGAAATCATCTTGTCCTCGTACTCGAAGCTGGTGACCAGCGTGTCATAAAACTGCCAGTCGTCTTTGAAATGGTATCGGCCTCCGGATGAGGTGACTCGCTGCGGATAATCGACGCCCAGCGCCCAGCGGCAGACATCGACTTCATGCGTGCCGTTGTTGAGTGATTCGCCGGTGCCGTAGATTTTGAACCAGTGCCAGTTGTAGGGGTGAACATTGTCGCGGTAAGGGCGGCGCGGGGCGGGACCTTGCCAGAGGTACCAATCGAGTGACGGGGGCACAGGTATTTCTTTGCCGATGCCGATCGACTTCCTTATATTGGCGTACCAGGCTTTGGCGAAGTATGGGCGGCCGATGATGCCGTCGTGAATTTTTTCGACGATCTCGATGGTGTGGGCGGAAGAGCGTTGCTGCGTGCCGAGTTGGACGAGTTTCTGATACTTCTGCTGCGCCTGCACGAGCATTTCGCCCTCGGCGGGATTGTGGCTGCAGGGCTTCTCGACGTAAACGTGCTTGCCCGCTTGCAATGCGGCGATGGCCATCGGAGTGTGCCAGTGTTCGGGAGTGGCGATGGTGATGGCGTCGACGTCTCTGACTTCGAGAATGCGGCGAAAGTCTTTTTCACTTACGGGAGTTTCGCCCATCTCCTGCTGCGTATGGTCGGCGAACTTGCTGAGAATGTTGCTGTCCACATCGCAGACATGGGAGATGCGCGCGGCCTTTTTATTGGCTTTGAGTGACGCTAGGTGGGCGTTGGCGCGGCCGTTCAGGCCGATTACGGCGAAGTTGAGACGGTCATTCGAACCGAGAATCTGGCTGTAGCCTTTTGCGGTCGTTCCCACCGCTAGCCCGGCGGTGCCTACGGCTAGCGCATCGAGAAATTCACGTCTGGTTACCATTGCTCTCTCCTTATTACTACTAGCAGGAAATTTCGGCCTTGGTCAGGGTCTTCCTGAGGCCATCCATGCTGACGCGGGTTGACGCTTCGGGAGTGCCGGCGCCATGCCAGTGAGTTTCGAGGCTTAGGCCGTAATGGAAACCGTCGCGTTGCAGGGCCTTCAACTGGCCGACCCAGTCAACGATGCCGGCACCGACGGGAGCCCAATCGTATTTGTGACCGTGCTTGTGGACCACGTCTTTGCAGTGGCAATGGCCGACACGATCTTTGGGCAGCAGATCATAACCGGTGGGGTAAGGCGTGCTGCCGAGGGCTGCGGCATTGCCGGGATCCCAGTTCAACATGAAGTTTTGGTTTGGAATCGCTTTGAGCGTGGCAGCCGCCTCTTCGCCGGTCGCGGTGTTGCATGACATTTCGTTCTCGAGCAGAAGCACGACGTTGTCCTTTGCGCAGCGTTCGGCCGCCTGACGCAATTTGTTGTTGATCGCTTCGCGGTACGGCTTTGGGTCATCGAGGCGCCAAAAGTCGAAGCAGCGAATTCTATCGGTGTTGAAAGATTTTGTCAGGGAAATGCAGTGCTCGAGCAGCTTGTCTTGCGCGGCTGCATCGAAGTCGGCGTGGAACTGGTCGCGGGTTTCGCTCTGCGAGGAGCGCGGAGCTCCGGGCCAATCGGTTTTGAAGAGCGGACTGGCGATGTCCGTCACTTGCAGCTTGTGTTCGGCGAGAATTTTGCGCGCATCGTCGATTTGTTTTGAGTTGAGTTCGGTGACATTTTTGTTCCACATCGAACGCAGTTCGATCCAGTGCAGGCCGAAATCGACAGAGACAATCTGGCAGGCCTTTTCGAAGTCTTGGGTGATCTCGTCATTGATTACGGCTAACCGGAAAGGGCAGGTGGGGCTGGCGGCGGCTTCCTTGAGCAGGGGTGAGAATGCTGCACCGAGTGCTGCCAGTCCTAGTCTTGTTAGTGCGGAGCGTCGGGTGTAGGGCACAGGTTGTAGCCTCCCGGTTGATGTTCTCTAGCCATCATAATGAACCAGAGATTGTGTGAGAATCGGGCGTCCCTCCGGGAATTGAATCATAGATCATGCTCACCCGGGCGCTGACCCGCGGGGTTAATGTCAGGCGCGCCCCTGCGGGGCTGTATTTTGGGCGGTACTCAAGCGTCTATTGGTTGACGCCGCTAGCTAAGAAGCCTCCGTCGACTATCAGGGTTTGGCCGGTGGTGAAGGATGCGGCATCGGAGCAAAGGTAGATAGCGGCTCCGACCAGCTCTTCAGTTGCGCCGAATCTCGCCATCGGCGTGCGCGTCAGCAATTCCTGTCCGCGGGGCGTGCTGTCCAGCAGGTCAGCGTTCATGCTGGTGCGGATCACGCCCGGAGCGATGGCGTTCACGGTGATGCCCTTCTTTGACCACTCCACCGCCAGGGAGCGTGTCAGCGAGACGACTCCTGCTTTGCTGGCAGCGTAGGCGGCGACTTCGTGGAGGGCGACGAAGCTGTTGAGCGATGCGATGTTGACGATGCGGCCGTAGCCCCGCTCGATCATATGTTTACCGAAGACCTGGCAAGCGCGCAGGGTTCCGGTGAGATTTGTGTCGAGGATATCGGTCCATTCTTCTTCTGGCATGGTCAGCGTGGGCGTGCGTTTTATTTTTCCGGCGCAGTTAATAAGGATGTCTACTTTGCCGAAGCGTCGGAGAGCGGCAGCAAGCAGTTCTTCGAGCGAAGCGCGATTGCGGACGTCGGATGAGAGGCGGAGAGTCTGGCATCCGCGGCGCTCGATCTCCGCAGCGGTTTCGTCGACCATTTCCTGGCGGCGCGACGAGGCGACGACATCGGCGCCGGCGTCGGCAAGGCCGAGGCTTAGAGTGCGGCCGATGCCGGAACTGCCCCCGATTACCACGGCGGTTTTTCCTTCGAGGCTGAGGATGTTGGGCGTCATCATTCTTGCCTCTCCATTTTTATTTTCTCTGCAGGGACTGTGAGCAGACCGGCTTCGCCGAGACGGGCCAGTATATCTTCTGCGGCTTGCTGTTGAGTTCCTGTGACGGAAACGGACCAGGCGTCGGAGGGAACTTCCAGCGCCGCCAGTTGGCTATCGAGGAGCGCGGCGTTCATGAAGGGATGTTGGCGCGCGGCGATGCGCTCTTTGATCAGAGAGGCGGGCGCATGCAGATAAGTGAAGAGCATCTCGTTTTTTGAGAAGCCGCGAGCGAGGACTTCGCGATAGTCTTCCTTGAGCGCCGAGCAAGCCAGAATTGCGCTCTCTCCTTTCTGGCGGTACTGCATCATGCGCTCATTCAGAGCCGCGAGCCAGGGCAGACGGTCGGCATCGGTGAGCGGGATGCCAGCCGACATTTTTCGTCGATTTTCTGCGGAGTGATAGTCGTCGGCATCTTCGAACTTCCATCCGGTGCGAGCGGCGAGCAGCTTGCCGATGGTGGTCTTACCGATTCCGCTCACCCCCATCAAGACGAGAATCATGGGTTGCGTGCCTGCAACTTTTCGCGGCAGGCCCACAATCCGAGGCCAGGGTTGGGAATAAAGAAGACGTCTTCGCCGTCGACATGGTTGCAGCCATAGCGCAGCTTCTGAGGATCGTAGCGCGCGAGCATGGCTTGCAGATCGCCGTACTCGAAGCCGACGCTTTCCACTTCTTCTTTGGTGAGATGGCCGGCGCACAACCGTATGGTGAAGCGACCTTCGGAAGAGCCGTGAATCAGATGAGCAGCAGCACTGAGGTCGCCGGCAAGGTCGGCATTGGCGCGGACGGCTGCGAGCGTGGCGGGCGTTCCGCGATAGCCATATTTGCGGATCAGCGTGTCGATGCCGCCATCTTCTCCAAACTGTTTTACGCCGGGCGCGAGAATGATCAACTCGGCATGATCGGCCAAGGCCATGCGCGTGCGGTAGATGGCTTTGTTGCCGAGCCATGTGCTGTGAAATTCGTAGGGATCGAGATAGACGACGGCCTTCCTGATCGGAGCGTCGAGCGTCTCGAAGTTTACTTGCAAGCTGAGGTCGGCGGCGCGATGAAAGCACTCGGCGTCATCGCCGATGAAAAGGCCGCGAACCGCCAATTGGCCATCGGCCGCGCGTCCGACGACGGTCAATATGTAAACGATCGGCAGATGGGCGAGGAAACGATCGGATGCGTAATTGAGAACGTTGCGAACGGGATTTTCGGCGCGGCCCATGATGCGCTCCATTCCGTAAACCGCGCCCAGATAATGGCTGCGGTTGATGGCATCGCGGCCGCCCGCGCCGATAAGAATGTTCTTGTTGAAATTGGCCATGCCGATCACTTCGTGGGGCACGACCTGGCCGATGGAAAGAATCAGATCGAAGTCACCGCGGGTGATGAGGCGATTCACTTGCGCCGGCCAGGGATAGTTAAGCTTGCCCTCCGATTGCTCGTGGATGAACTCGGCCGGGACGGCGCCAAGTGTCTCGACGTCGGTCCGCCAGTTGTGGACGCAGAAAAGTTCTGGCGGCATAGCGCCGAACATGCGCGCGATTTGTTCGGAATCCATGGCCGCATGGGTCCCGAGAGCGGGGAGAACCGCGCGCAGGCGGTCGCCGAAATATTCCCATGCGAAACGGGTGAGATCGCCGGCGCGGGAGTGCAGACGGCTTTGATCGGGCGGCACTACCAGAACACGGTTCCGCTTTTCGAATTTCGCCAGACTCTCACTCAGCAGATCGCGCAACTGTTGCAATGACAGGTTGGTTTCAACGGCGCCGGTGGAGCAGTAGAGGCTCATGCGGTCAGATCCACCTTTTTTAATCCGGGAGCTAGCACGTACATGATGATGAGAGCCAGGAGGTAGGCGCTGGCGGCGATGGCAAAGAGGGTCGCATAGCTGTGAGTGAGTTGCAGAATGTGGCCGGCGAAGAAGGCAAAAAGCGCGCTGCCGGCCGATCCGGCCATGCCTCCGATACCGACCACGGAGCCGACTGCCGCGCGCGGAAACATATCCGACGCGGTGGTGAAGAGATTGGCCGACCAGCCCTGGTGCGCAGCGGTGGCGAGGCTGATGAGGGCGATGGCGGTCCACATGGATTTGACGCTGCTCGCGGCGTAGATGGGGACGACGAGGCAAGCGCAGATGAGCATTGCGGTTAGACGCGCGTGGTGCGAGGACAATCCGAGGCGCCGGAAGGGCACGGGCAACCAACCTCCAGCAATGCTGCCAAGAGCGGACACGTTATAAATGATAATCAGCGGCAGGCCAAGGTGCGAAAGATTCAGATCGAATTTCGAACTGAAATAGGAGGGCAGCCAGAAGAGATAGAAGTACCAGATGGGATCGGTGAGAAACTTTGCGGTTGAAAAGGCCCAGGCTTGGCGGAAATGAAGCAATCGACGCCAAGGAATAGAGGGGGACGCAGGCTCGGGAGAAACTGCGTGTGTGAAGTGAGCCGCGGGTGTGCGGTAGCGGGCAAACCACCACAAAATCCAGGGGACGCCGAGGAGACCGGTGATTAGAAAGGCGGCGTGCCAGCCCCAGCGGACTGCAATCCAGGGGACGATGGCGGGAGCAAGCATTGCTCCGACGTTTGCGCCGGAGTTGAGAATGCCGGTGGCGAATGAGCGTTCGTTTTGCGGGAACCACTCGGCGACGGTTTTGATGGCGGCCGGGAAGTTGCCGGATTCGCCCAGTCCGAGGAAGAAACGCGCCAGGCCGAACTCGAGTACGGTGCCGGCGAGCGCATGGGCCATGGCGGAGAGGCTCCAAGTGGCCATGACCAACATATAACCGATGCGCGTGCCGAGCTTGTCGATCAGGCGGCCGGCGAGCAGGAGGCCGATCGCGTATGCGATCTGGAATGCGTCGACGATGTATCCGTAATTTATTTCGGTGAGCCCGATCGTGTGTTCGAGGGTGGGCTTGAGGAGCGCGATCACTTGGCGATCCATGTAGTTGATCGAGGTTGCAGCGAAGAGCATGGCGCAGACGGTCCAGCGGGCGCGTCCGAGGCTTGTGCCGGGTGGCGTCAGGAAGCTTGGCGGGTCGTTGTTTAGGATGGTGGTGTCGGGCATGCCATTCCCCGGAGCCAAAGCCCCTAGTGATTTGCTGCGGTTACGCATTTCTTTCGCAGTTCACGAAGCTTCGGCCTCACCAATCGACGAAAATGCCCGCACGGCATCGGATGTGCGCTGATCACACGCAGAGAGAGAATTGGACTGAGCACGAAAGGGAGTACTTGGGTAGAAAATTTCACTCAAGGATTATGCCCTTTCTGACGAGACGGGAAAAGCTCTAAGACTTCCGCGCGTCAAAAGGGGAAATTGTGAAGCGGGTAGAACACAGTTTGATCCGCAAATCATCAACGTGTTCCTGCAACTAACTTCACAACCCTAACCCGAACGGCCTTCAATGGCGTCAAACCTGCATCTACGAGCAATTCCCACCTCTCGGTGCTCGGCAAAACCGTGGATGCGAACGCGCTTTCGACAGGCAGGGGTTGGCATTGGGAGTGCACTTGGGCAATGGAAAAGCCTCAGGAGATGCTATTGTGCCTGAGAGTCAATGGCCCTTGGACTGAATGGAATGAGTCTCGTCGGCTGTGAGTCGAGAAGTGTCGCAATATCCGTATCCTTTCAGACAAGCCGAGTAATTCCGCTTGTGTTCGGCGTCAGCCAGTATCTTGGCTTCCGAGGAACTTAGTCTTGTGTAGTCGCAAGTTTCCCTCCCGTCCCTGCAAGCCGCGAGGTTGCGCTGGTGCTCTGAGTATGCTGTCTGTTTAGACTCCGACGGGGTTAGGTTAGAGTGGTCGCACAGGTCCCATCCGTTCTCACAATTCTGCGCGTTACGCTGGTGTTCTGCGGCCGTCGCGTCCCTGGTTTGCGAAGGGGATAACTGGGCGTGGTCGCATAGTCTAGCACCGCTCTCACAATCGGATGCATTGAGCTGGCTCCGGGCGATGTTCACTTCCGCGGTCTCCGCCGGAGTAAGTCTGGAGCGATCGCAAGCTCCCGCTCCGTCCTTGCAGGCAACAAAGTTGCGGTGTTGCTCGGCTGCGACCATTTCACGGGCTTCAGCCGGGGTCAGTTTTGAGCGGTCGCAGGACTGCATTCCGTCCCTGCAGTCGCCCACATTCCGTTGATGATCGGCCACGGCCAATGCCACAGTCTCCGGCTCTGAGAGTTTCGAGCGGTCACAGGAATCGTAGTGATTCCTGCAGTTTGCAACGTTTCGTCCGTGGGCGGCCAGAGCCACCTCCGCCGATTGAGGGACGCTCAGCTTCGACCGATCACAGGCTTCGAGGCCAGACTTGCAGGCCGCCAGATTCAGCGAAAATTCGGAGGACTGAGCAAAAGCAAGAGCTGGCCAGAGGCTAAGATACGCCACTGGCGCCCAAAGACATTTCCGGAGACCAATTTTCATATTGCCCGCCCTTCGGAAGAGTAAGACCTCATCGACTACGACCAGTGCAGCAGTGTCTAGGTCCCTTTGACGTGGAATCGACAGTGGGGTATCTGAGCTGTTACACAGTCAACACGCGCTAGATAAGGTCAATGACATCTTCGCTTAAGCCTCCTGACACACTAAAGTTGATCCAGGTGTCTGAACTTTCGACTGACTGCCCCAAACCGGATTCAGCGTGCGGATCTGTCGTGGTTGATGCGCTCTTCGATCCTCGACACAAACTTCGGTGTGAAGCCCTTCACCATTTGCCGGATACCGGGTCCAAACTCTTGGTACACCTTCATCCCTGCGTCGCTGCCAATCGTCGAACCAAAATTGTTCAAGGTCGACGAAGTGGATCGCGCCCAGGATGGACGGTAAGCAGCAGTGCTAGCGACCTGAGTTAGCAGCCTGAAGAGATACTGCGTGTTCAGCCTCCCTTTTCCGGAATCGTCACGCGTGACAAGAATGCGCGAAGCTGCGTAGGAGGCCCGGCCCATAAAGCTGTCGCTGGTCGAAGCGTAATAACGTGCGTCCTGCTTGAGCAACGATGGATACAGGTACTTATCAAGAAAGCCGCGGGATTCTTCTTGACTAAACACCACTTTATAATCATCGGTGAAGTTGGGCTGCGGCCCCCGAGTGACGTGTCCCGGTTCTGTTCCGGGCATTGCGCCCGCGCTGACTCTAAAAGCGCCAGGAGTCAAAGGGGAGCCCGTTTTATTGACGAATGTACGAAATTTGACTGCTTCTGTTGGGCGCTGTGCCGACGACGGAGCATCCGGAAATGAACTCCTGGTACGCATCTCCTGGCGCTGCACTAGGACTGAGTTTGAGCTGTTGAACTGTAATTTCTGACGCAACTCATTGGAAGGATATTTCTGGCACCACACCCCGCTAGTGGCCAACAGAAGAAAAGTAACAGCTAGCATTGGTGCAATTCGCTTCACCATAATTTGGTCCTGTTACAAGGGTGAGCAACTTATCTTCCTCGGCGATTTGGCTCGAAGCGCAGCTCGACGTTAGCACTCGACAGACCATTAGTCTGAGCAAGAGTGCTCACCCAGAAACATGGATCTCAAACTCAAAGCTAATTTGCACCCGCCAGAATTTGATAAGAAAATTCCTACTTTACAAAACTTACCGGACTAACCGGACTAGGAGGATTGCACGGCGGTCCGTTGACCAATTCCGTGTCCGTTATCGAGATCGCGCCAGTACTGGCTAGCGCTTTGCCGTGCAACATTCCGCCATTTAGCGTGATGCTGGTGAGCGCCAGGATTTGTCCGCGGAAAATGCTGTCGTCGCCAATCGTCGCTGTTGTACCGATCTGCCAATACACGTTGCATCCTTCCAATCCTTTGGCCCAAAGCGGCTTAGGCCCGGTCTTCTTCTTGTCGTTCAGGACTATGGACACTGTGGAATCGGCGGCAACCGTCAGCGTGCTGCCAACCTGGAAAATCCACTGCGCATTAACATCTCCCTTTGCGTTGAGAACCAAGGCTCCGGTCAATGCGGCCGAAGTCGAAAAGCAATAGACTCCAGGTACAAGCGTCATCCCGCCCATATCCTTGCCGGTAAGGTCGTTGGTGCAGGGTGCGCCAGCCGCTTCAAGGTAGCCCGCGGTCAGATCAATCTGGGCCTGCTCCGTCACTGGACTCTCAGTGAGATAGAGCGTGCCCTTCACCTGCGATGGCACGATGCCAGTGACGGTGGGCGTCGGAGAACTGCCTACATCGCCGATTATGTGGGTCTTTGCGCTGACGTTGGTGATGCTCGATGCACCCAGCAAGGCAAACTCGTCAGCAGTTCCAAGGGTGATAGTGGTTTGGGCAAGAGCGCATATTGACAACGACGACAGAACCAGCAGAACAACGACCAGAGATTTCATATTTCCTTCCTACTCGCGCGACTTCGTATCCTTACATGGCTGTTTACATTAATAGAGTGAAGTTTTTATGTCTGTTCACTTTTGCTCAGATCGTGCAATTAATGGAGACAACTTACGATCGAAAGAGCTGGTACTTGGATTGGCCTGATGTGAGCAGTGTTGAACAGACGCATCAGACTGCTACCTGATAATTTTGCTATGGATTCCTGTCTGGAATGCGGCAAGTCATTGGCGCCGGCAAGATAGGGAATTTCTGGAGACATCTCATTTTCGGTGACCCGCAAATGAGAGTTGGAGATCAATATGCTTTGGACAATTTTCGTCGTGCTGCTGATTCTGTGGCTGCTGGGATTTAGCCTCCATATCGCTGGTGGGCTGATTCACGTGCTGCTGGTGGTTGCGTTGGTCGTACTGGTGATTAATCTGTTCAGTGGCCGGCGTGTCGCGTAAGGCCGTGGCTTAGCCTTCGAGGATCCCCATGAAAAAACACGACCCGCACCTTGCCGCTCTTATGCCAGGGGACGTTCACGTCGGGACGGTCCTGATGTCGGAATGGCCGCAGCTTTTGGATGTAAGAAGTGAAGGGCCGGAAAATGAACCGTACCTGGGACATTGGAGCGTGGTTAAGGCACTCGATGGTTCCGCTCTCGATCGCAAGCTTCGTGCCGCGGGATGGAATTTCTTTTTCATCGCATCCGACGTGAAGGCGACGTTTCTTGGCGCGCTTGGTGTGAAAAAGATCCACGACGCATTGAATCGGATCTTAGGCAAAGTAAGTCAACAACACTTCAATGGCCTCGAAGTGACCGGAATCGTTACCAAGCGTTTTTTTGGCCTGCCCTATACCGTCATTTCTGCACATTCGCGTCATGTTCAAAAGAGCTGTTATCTGGATGGGACCGCAAGACGGCGATCGTCCCAGCAAGATGCGGAATGGGCCAGAAGTTGAGCGCGTTCTCCGGCCTAAAAGTTAGGTCGGCGTTTGGGACCCTCGCCGTGCTTCGTGACGCTTCGCATCATTTATATAGGCAGGTTCCCCGCAATTCTGTTTAAGATTGCCCACTAGGTCTGCGCGGGCGCGGAAAACCGGCAACTCTCCAGAGCTTAGGAGAACAATCCATGTCAGGCTGTAATTCTGTTCCCTTTCAAACCCGTAAGGTTCTCACCGCAAATTCTAGTGATTACAGGTAACAAGAGCCTGGGTGCTTCGTCCTTGGAAACAAAGGCATCCACCACGCTTAATGCGTGTTCAGGAATTGCGTCGTCACTCGAAACCATGACGATTGGGATGTCCGGCCTAAGGCGCTTGATCTCAGTGGCAAGCTCATGCCCATTCATCTCGGGCATGTGGTAGTCGACGATCACCGCAGCGACCCTGCAGCCCACCGCGATTTGTAAACCTAGCCGGGCGGAGGCAGCACTGAGGACCGTAAATCCACGTCTTTCGAGCAGCGCGCGTTGATAACCCAACATGCTCTCATCATCGTCAATGCACAGAATCGTTTTACAAACTGGGTAGGTAGACATAAGTGGGCCCCGCATCACAATGATCAGTGATGTGCCTGGGCCAAGGCTGTTCAAATTTGCACACCTTTTCCAGGACTGGTTACTCAGTTGGCTTCTTCTTATTCGAGAATCGATAGCTTCGTAGTAGGCTTAATGAGCTTCGCGCCAGTCGCGCCGCGTATATTCGTCGTCCGGTTTCGTAAATCTGCAGCAGCCCCTTCCGACGCATGGTCAATTTTGACCAGTCCTCAAGCCCATTCCGTTGGATACTAACTGGGCAGAAGTTTCACAGTAGATAAGACACTTGGACTCTGAATCCGGCCGCCCTCGTCTGCAAACCGCCTTTGCCAATACTTGTGCTGAAGAAAGTGAAGGACTAATGGCGCTACCGTTCACCGCACTTCCACGAATATTGGAAGGGGTGCGCCCGCTGCCCGTGGTGCGAGGCAAACCGTCGGCTCGCCCGCGGTTGCAGCCGAAGCCATCCTTGCCGAGTCGAATCGCGGTGATCGGAAATTATCTTCCGCGACAATGCGGAATTGCTACATTCACCACCGACCTGTGCGCAGCCATATCGGCGGAGTACGGAAACGCTCAATTATTGGCACTGCCAGTAAACGACACCGAAGAGGGATATGACTACCCTGCAAAGGTGAGATGGTCGCTCGCCCAGGACGACGTCGCGTCGTACCAAGAAGCGGCTGAATTCCTGAACTTCCACAATATCGACATGGTGTGCCTACAGCACGAATATGGAATCTTTGGCGGCGAGGCCGGAAGAAATATTCTTCATCTCTTACGCGGATTGAAGATGCCCGTCGTGACCACACTTCACACGGTTCTGCGCGAGCCAGATCCCAGCCAACTTATGGTGATGCAAGAGATCGCGGAACTATCGGATCGCCTCATCGTGATGAGCCAGCTCTCGTCCCAGTTCTTGCAGGAAATATTCAAAGTCCCGGGCAGCAAGATCGACATGGTGCCGCACGGCGTTCCAGACCTGCCCTTTCTCGATCCTAACTTTTACAAAGATCGCTTTGGCGTAGAAGGAAAGGCGGTACTGCTCACGTTTGGGCTGCTTTCGCCAAACAAGGGAATTGAAAATGTCATTCAAGCGCTGCCGCAGATCTTAGCCAAACATAGCAACGTTATGTACATCGTAGCCGGCGCGACCCACCCTCATATTCTTCGTCGCGAGGGGGATCGTTATCGTGCCAGCTTGCAATCATTGGCTAAAGAAGTGGGTGTGGAGTCGAATGTGATTTTCCACAACCGCTTTGTCAGTCCGGAGGAAATGGCCGAGTTTATTGGCGCCGCCGATATTTACATCACTCCCTACCGGCATGAAGCTCAGGTGGTTTCCGGGACGCTCGCCTATGCATTAGGCGCAGGTAAGGCGATCATCTCGACTCCTTATTGGCACGCGATTGAGTTGCTGGATGAGCGACGCGGAGCGCTCGTTCCGTTCCAGAATCCAGGGGCGATCGCCCACAAGACCATCGAGCTTTTGGACACTCCCGCGATTCGCCATGCCATGCGTAAACGCGCTTATCTGTTCGCGCGAGACACGATCTGGAAAAAAGTCGCGCAGGGCTACATGGAAAGTTTCGCGCGGGTTCGCAGCGACCGCAGAGACAATCCTCGGGTTCAGTTCTCGGCTCGCGCTACGCCCAAAGTGCTCGACCGACTGCCCCCATTAGAGCTCAAGCACCTTCAGGCTCTCACCGATGACACGGGAATCCTGCAGCACGCGATTTTTACCGTTCCCAATCGAGCCGAGGGCTATAGCACTGACGACAACGCGCGCGCGCTGATTTTTACAGTGCTACTCGAGCAATTGGAAAAAGATGGGTTGGAGAAAACGGCTGTGCTTCCTCCAGATTTTTCTGCCCTCTACTTGTCTTTCCTTGAACATGCGTTTAATCCTAAGAATGACAGGTTCCGGAACTTTCTCGGCTACGATCGCCGGTGGAACGAATCCGCAGGCTCGGAAGACTCCCATGGCCGAGCATTGTGGAGCCTGGGAACCGTTCTCGGCCAGTCCAACAATCAAGGATTGCGAAGCGCCGCCGGGCGTTTGTTCGAGTTTTCTCTACCTTCAGCCGTGCAATTTTATAGTCCTCGCGCCTCGGCCTACACCCTGCTTGGGATTCACGAATATCTCAACGCGTTTCCTGGAGACCGCGATGCACAGAAAATCAGCTCCGTCCTGAGCCGGCGCTTGCTCGAAATGTATGAGTCCATCCGCAGGCCGGATTGGAAGTGGTTCGAGAACGTAGTTGCGTATGGCAACGCAAGATTGCCCCAGGCGCTGCTGGTCGTGGGCGCAGCGCGCTCGGATGATCGCATGGTCGGCGCCGCCCTCGAAGCGCTCGATTGGCTCATGAAAACGCAGTATTGCGAGACGAACCACCACTTCGTACCCGTCGGGTCGCAGGGCTTTTATCATCAGGATGGCGAAAAGGCTCGTTTCGATCAACAGCCAATTGAGGCCGCCGGGGCAGTATCTGCTTGTCTACAAGCCTACCGCGTAACCGGAGATGACAACTGGCGCAACGAAGCCTGGTCGGCATTCAACTGGTTCCTTGGTGACAATGACTTGCAGCTTCCTCTTTATGACTCCGTCACGGGCGGGTGCCGCGACGGTTTGCATCCCGAACGCGCCAATCAGAATCAGGGTGCGGAATCAACGCTGTCGTTCCTAATGGCTCTCCTGGAAATGCGCACCGCCCACAATTCTGAACATCTCCAGGCACGGCTGGCACTTGAAAGGCTGAAAGATCCCTCATGACGACTCCTGAAACTGCCCTTGTCAACCTCGAAAGCATGCACTACCCGTCGTTGCTTACGCGTCACCCGGCCAACCCGATTTTGACTCGCAAGGATTGGCCATACTCCATCAACAGCGTGTTCAATGCCGGCGCAACGTTGTTACCCGACGGAACCACTCTGCTCCTATGCCGCGTCGAAGACCGGCGTGGCTTGTCGCATCTATGCGCCGCGCGCTCCGAAAACGGCATAGACGGATGGCAGATCGATCGTGAACCAACATTAATGCCGGACGCACAACATTATCCGGAAGAAATCTGGGGCATTGAGGATCCGCGCATTACTTTCGTCCCCGAGTTACAGCAGTATGTTGTTACCTACACCTCCTACTCGCGTGGTGGGCCGGGTGTGTCGCTGGCTCTGACAAAAGATTTTCGAAGCTTCGAGCGCTACGGTGTCATCATGCCGCCAGACGACAAAGATACAGCACTGTTCCCTCGGAGAATCAACGGCTACTGGGCGCTCATTCATCGCCCGATGACGCCGCTCGGAGCGCACATGTGGATTTCCTATTCTCCCGACCTGCGTTATTGGGGCAGGCACAGGCTCATGCTGGAAGCGCGCCGCGGCGCCTGGTGGGACGCAAACAAAATCGGTTTATCGCCGCCGCCCATTGAAACCGCCCGTGGATGGCTCGTGTTTTACCACGGAGTACGGCACACGCCTTCGGGCTGCCTCTATCGTTTGGGCTTGGCCTTGTTCGAGCTCGAGAATCCCGAAAGATGCCTGCGGCGAGGCGACTCCTGGATCTTCGGCCCCGAGGCCCCCTACGAACGCCACGGCGACGTCGACGATGTCGTGTTCCCGTGCGGATACACAATGGACCCCGATGGCGACACGATCAACATCTATTACGGAGCGGCGGATTGCGCGATCGCTCTGGCCCGGGCCAGCGTGCGCTCATTGCTGGAGTGGCTGGATGCCAATGGAAGCTCTGACCGACGCCAGCGGGCGCAGGATTTATGAACCCCCTGCGTTCGGTTTTCCAGTTTGCCTTTGGGTGCCATCACCGCCAACGCAGCGCCGTGTTCACGATCAAGAAACGGACGTACCAGGTTTGTTTGAAGTGTGGACAGGAGTTTGAGTATTCATGGGCGCTCATGCACTCGCTGTCCCGCTTCCGTCGAACAACGTTACGATAAACAGTGTCCCGCGAAATGAAGCGACGCTAAATTGATCTGGTCGCGGCACGACATCGCAATCGTGATTTTAGTAAGTGAGCTATCTTGCTCAGACGCGAAAGCTCACACCTGCCATTCTTTATCCTGCTGAGTGTGTAGATGGAGCCCTCGAACGCTGGTTCAGAGCTTCGATTCCCGGTCGCTGCCTATCGGCCTGATCAGGTCACGGCCAAGCGACCACATCCGGCAAATCGGCATTGTTCGTGCGTGTGTACACCGCGAAACCGTGCGGCGGCACACGATTTGACCCTAATAGTTTCGAACTGAGGTAGTCCAAATGCGCAAAGTCTATTTGCTGTTACTAGCTTTTCTGATAGTGGCCATACCAGTCACCTCGTTAGCGCAGTTCGGCGTGTCGATCATGATCGCTCCGCCCGCCCTCCCTGTCTACACGCAACCCATGGTTCCCTCCGCCGGTTATCTGTGGATGCCCGGCTACTGGGGTTATGGCGATGAAGGCTACTTCTGGGTGCCGGGTACATGGGTCGAACCACCCATGGCTGGGTTGCTCTGGACTCCCGGTTATTGGGGTTGGAGCGGCAACGCCTTCGCGTGGAATGAAGGCTACTGGGGCCAAAGTGTCGGCTACTACGGCGGCGTCAATTATGGCTTCGGTTACGGTGGCGTCGGCTATGGCGGCGGATATTGGAATAACGGAAACTTCTTCTACAACCGCTCGGTGAGTAATGTGAACACCACGAACATCACCAATGTTTACGAGAAGACCGTAATCAACGAGACCACGGTGAACCACGTTAGCTATAACGGCGGCGAAGGTGGAATTACCGCTCGACCGACCGCTGTGGAAGAGACTGCGATGCACGCGCAACACACGCCGGCAACCGCGATGCAAACCCAGCACGTGCATACGGCCAGCACTAATCACGCGCTCCTCGCTTCTGTGAACCAGGGACGTCCGGCCGTTGCTGCGACCGCGAAGCCCGGGGAGTTTAGCGGCTCTGGGGTAGTAGCGGCCAGAGAAGCGGGAGCACCTTACAAAGCGCCCGAGAACAAGCCCACTCAAGGCAAGGCTGTTGGCAATACGGCAGCGGAGAACAAGGCTACCGAAAACAAGACTGCCGAGGGCAGGCCAGCAGAGAACAAGGCAGCGGAGAATAAAGAGTCCGAGAACAAAGCGGCCGAGAACAAAGCAGCCGAGAACAAATCTTCCGAAAACAAAGCAGCCGAGAATAAAGCAGCTGCTACTCACTCGAGGGAAAACAAGCCCTCCGAGAGCACAGCACCTGCCACTCGCTCGAATGAAAACAAGCCATCCGCGAGTGGGCAAGCTGCTACCAGCTCGACTGGGACTAAGGCCGCTCACGCACAGCCTGCCGCCCATGAGCAGCCTGCTGCTCACACGCAGCCTGCTGCTCACACGCAGCCTGCTGCTCACACGCAACCTGCCGCCCACACGCAACCTGCCGCCCACACGCAGCCTGCCGCCCACACGCAGCCTGCCGCCCACACGCAACCTGCCGCCCACACGCAACCTGCCGCCCACACGCAACCTGCCGCCCATCAACAGGCTGCAC
>JBEKXO010000083.1:0-17919 GCA_049511995.1 Terriglobales bacterium | reverse complement strand
GCCAACTACACCTGGAGCCACGCGATTGGAAATCAAAGCGCAAACCAGCAGTACATCTACTCCAGCAACAGCCCATACCACCTGAATCTCGATAAGGCATCGGAGGGCTATGACCATCGGCAAACGATGACTGCCAACTGGTATTACGAACTGCCCTTCGGCCATGGGAAGGCTTTTAGCACCGGCAATGGCGGCCTCGACCGCGCCATCGGCGGGTGGAACATTTCCGGGATCTTCAACTTCTGGACTGGAACTCCGGCCTGTGCTACCAACGTCGATGGCAATTATGGCTCGTTCTTTGAATCACAATGCGCCATTGCAACGGCTGGCTTTCCTAGCTATAGCCGACACAACGGTGTGACTGGCTCGGGCGGAGTCGGGACCGCGGGCACCATTAATGCGTTCGCTGACCCAGCCGCAGTCTTCGCCAGCCTACAGTACCCGCAGTTGAGCGTGAACGAGCGGATATCTCATGACCAGCTTCACGGCTGGCCATTCTGGAATGTGGACTTCTCGCTCGGCAAGAAGACACAGATTACAGAACGTGTCGGGTTGGTTGTTACTGCAGACGCCTTCAACATCTTTAACCACACCGTTCTCAACCAACCGGTATCGCTAGATCTTAATAACCCCGCCGCGTTTGGCGTGCTCAACCAGCAGTTCGCCGCTGGCATCTCGACGACGGGCGCGCGCACGATGCAACTGGGAGCTCGCGTCGAGTTCTAGCTGCAACGATTCGCATGGAAAGGGGACGACGATATGTCGTCCCCTTTTTTTGTTTCTAGCCAAGTGCTAATCGCGATCAAACTAGGTTGAGTTTTTGTCCACTGTGAGGGCGCTCCGCTTCCATGAACCTGACTTTAGTTTGCCTAGGGATTCTTAGCCGCCTTGCTGCGCTCCCGCTTGGCGTCTTCGCCTCGGCCTACGTAGTCGTAGGCTGCGGCCAGCGCTTGATGCGCCGGCGCGAACGCCGGCAGCCTTCCCGTGGCAATTTCCAGATGAACGATCGCTGTCTTGTATTCGCCGGTCTTTAGCAAGGTTGCACCGATCTCGTAATGTGCCCAGGCCGATTCGGGCTGGAGTTCGATGGCCGCGTGCAGATGCTTCACGGCTTCGGCGTATTGTCCTTTGCGGGCCAGGTCGACTCCCAGCGTATATTGCGCCAGGTATAGATTCGGCTCGGAGGCGACTACGGCCGTGAGCGCTGGAATGGCGCGATCTGGCTTCGATTGGTCGCGCGCAGACGCTGCTTCGATCACTCTGTTCGCGGTGGCGATTTTATCTTTGGGATCGGTTCCAGCGACTGCCGCGGCTGAACCGGCCGACTTTTGCATTCCTATGTAGCCGAGCGACGCCAGTTTCTGCATCTCGGAAGAACTCAACTCCGCGGAAGCTTTCCCCGAGTCGCCGCTGAAATGGCGCGCAAAGTTGTCGAGCTGCGCTGCCAACGTGTCGAGCGTCGCCTTCGAACTCAGCGCCAGATTGTGAGTGGCTCCCGGGTCCGTGGACAAGTCGTAGAGTTCGGGCTTTGGGGCGCGGATGTAGAGATACTTGCTGGCGCGCCAGGATTCGAGCGGGCTCCATCCAAAGCCGCGTTGTGGCAGATCGGCACGGGAATAGACGGGCTGGTCGCTTCCTCCCCCCGCCTTTGCGATCCGCAACAGAGATTGTCCCTGCATCTGCGAGGGAACGGGTATCGCGGCGATTTCGAGGACAGTAGGAGCGACGTCGACGAGCCTCACTTTGGCCGCTACCCGCGAACTCGCGGGTTTGGCCGCTGGCTCAACCTGAGGAAGCTTGATCAGCAGCGGAACGTGGATCGTCTCTTCATATAGGAAAATGCCATGCGTCTCCTCGCTGTGCGCGCCAAGGCTCTGGCCATGGCTCGAGACTACGATCAGCGCCGTATTGCCATAGAGTTTGCGTTGTTGCAGGGCACGGATCAGCTTGCCAACGGCGGCATCGGCTGCGCTGATTCCCGCGTTGTATGAAGCCCCGCCCACGTTAGCATCGCTGATGTGAACCCAGGCGAAGAACGGCCCCTGCGCATTATGGTCGAGCCATGTAAGAGCGCGGGTGACGACTTCGCCTCCCGAGCGCTCGGTGACGGGCGGACGCGCGTCGCCAGGAATGGCCGGCCGAAAGCCAGCGTCGTAAGTCGGAAAACCACGGTCAAAACCCTGAGCAAGTCCGTTCTGCGGATCAAGGTCGATCGAGCCGACAAAAGCCGCAGTATGATAGGACTGCGCCCTAAGCAGGTCCGGAAGGTAAGCCAAAGACGGGGGAAGAGTGCCACCGATCTCACTCATTCCTGTGCTCTGCGGATAGGCGCCGGAGAGAATAGTCGCGTGCGAAACGACCGTAGCGGGTGCTTGGGTATAGGCATGATCAAAGACGATGCTCTCTCCGGCTAGGCGATCAAGGCTGGGTGTGAGACCGCCCTTGGCGCCGAGGAAGCCCATGCGGTCAGCGCGAACTGAGTCGAGCGTGATCAGAACCAGGTTGGGTTTCGAGGCGGCTGCGGCGAATGAAATACAAAGAAAGGTCATACCCAGGCCAGCCAAGACTTTTCGAATCGTTTCGCTAATCCTGCCAATAATCATGCCCGTAAGTGTAAAGGCTGCGCCGCCATTGAACAAAAGACCAAAGGAGCAAATACTCCTCGCCTCTCGTCTTGACGCGCGGATATCTCCTTGTACAATCTATCTACCTGCTCCTCGAGATCCCCAATCTCGTAGTGATGCCGTGAATCGCCACCCATCATTGCCTTGACGGCGCGACGGCCCTCCGTGAAGCTGGATCAGATTGTTTGCAGATAACTCGTAGTGACCGCGTCCTTAAGAAAACGCGCTTGTCTCATATGCCTCATGGCCTTGTGCGCCGGAGGACTGAGCATTCTTATTTCCTGCCAGCACGCGCACGGCGGTCCGATTGCCTCAAAAAAGCTAATTGTTCTCGGAATCGATGGACTCGACCCTGATCTGCTTACGAAGTTCATGGCGGAAGGCAAGATGCCGAACTTTGCCCGCTTGGCCGAACAAGGGTCGTTCCGTCGTTTGACCACGAGCATTCCGCCGCAAAGTCCGGTTGCCTGGTCAAATGTCATCACGGGAATGAATGCAGGCGGGCACGGGATATTTGATTTCATTCACCGCGATCCGAAGACTTTTCAGCTTTATTTTTCTACCTCAAAGGTCGAAGGGCCGAAGCACAGTTTTCATATAGGAAGCTGGGTGATTCCTCTGGGCAGTGGTTCGGCAGAGCAGTTGCGTCATGGAAAGGCTTTTTGGGAGATTTTGGATGAACAAGGCGTGCCCAATTATGTTTACCGAATGCCGGCAAATTTTCCTCCGATTACGGCCAAGGGCAAGACGCTCTCCGGCATGGGCACGCCCGATCTAAGGGGCACGTATGGCACCTTCACTTTCTACACGGATGATCCGACGGCGGCGGTGGGCGCGATTGAAGGTGGGGAAATAGTGCAGGTTGAAGTGAAGAATAATCGGGTCGCGACGAATCTGATAGGGCCGGACAACACGTTTCGCAAGGACTCGCCTCCAGCCACCGAACCTTTTACAGTCGATGTAGATCCGCTGGAATCCGTAGCGCGAATTAGCTTGCAGGATCAACAGTTCGTGCTCAAAGAAGGCGAGTGGAGCGGGTGGCTTCCGGTGGAATTCCAACTGATGCCGGTGATTGGAAATGTGAAGGGGATCTGTCGCTTTTATCTCAAGCAGGCGCACCCGCGTTTTCAACTTTACGTATCGCCAATCAACATCGATCCAGAAAATCCGGCTCTGCCCATCTCTACGCCTTCGAGTTATTCGAGAGACTTGGCGCAACAGATCGGCGAATTCCACACCCAGGGAATTGCCGAGGACACGAAGGCGCTCACGGCGGGCATCCTCGACGATAAAGAATATCTGGAACAGGCGCATACCGTGCTCGCAGAACACCGGCGGGCGTTTGATGCGGAGTTTCCAAAATTTCATCAGGGCCTGTTCTTCTTTTATTTTTCGAGTCTTGATTTGAACGGCCATATGATGTGGCGGCTGACGGATCCGCAGCATCCAGCTTACGACGCTGCTCTCGCGGCTCAATACGGAACAGCGCTCGAAGAATTTTACGGGCAGATCGATCAGGTGCTCGGCGAGGTGTTGCCGAAGGTCGACAATAATACGACTCTGCTCGTGCTGTCCGATCACGGTTTTGCCCCTTATCGGCATTCGTTTAACTTGAATACGTGGCTGCTGAACAACGGCTACATCACGAGGAAAGCAGGCGCGAGCGGCGATCCGAGCGAACCCTTCGCTGACGTGGATTGGAGCCGCACGCGCGCTTACGGTCTGGGATTGAACGGACTTTATCTCAATATCCGGGGACGCGAGCGCGAAGGGATTGCCGAACCGGGGGCCCCGGCCGATGCGTTGCTGGAGGAGATTCGGCAGAAGCTTTTAGCGGTACGCGATCCGAAGGACGGGTCGCAGGTGATCACGCGAATCGATTTTGCGAGCGAAGTCTATCAAGGTCCGTATGCGCGGACCGGGCCCGATGCGCTGGTCGGATACAACCGCGGGTATCGTGCTGGATGGAAAACAATTCTGGGCGCGTTCCCCCCGGACGTGCTCGAGGACAACACCAATGCGTGGAGCGGCGATCACTGCATGGATTTTACGAAGGTGCCGGGAGTATTGTTGAGCAACCGTAAGATCGAGGCGCAGACTCCGTCATTGACGGATATTGCACCTACGATTTTATCGGAATTGGGAATCGCGAAAACCAAAGATATGATGGGGCATTCGGTGTTTCGGTCGCCCTAGAGCCTGCAGCCTGGCTTTGCGCGAACTACAACTCTTCAAGAATTGTCATCCCGAGCGTAGCGAGGGATCTGCAGTCCGCCCGAAAAATTGCAGATCCCTCGTTACGCTCGGGATGACAAAATTATGGGATGCGGGAGTGGCGCAATACGCGCCGTTCGAGAAACGGGAGTAAATCATGTTTGGCTCACACAAGGTGAAGATCGAAGGCGAACTGCTGGAGAAGGTGAAGCAATGTTCGGATGCAGCGGGATACGAATCGATTGATGAGTTCGTCATCCATATGCTGGAAAAGGAAACCAAGAAAATTCTGCCGGACGAAAGTAACACCTCAAAAGAAGAGATTCAAAAACGCCTGCGCGGGTTAGGGTACATCGAGTAGCTTGACCGCGCTCTCCAATCCGACCGCTGGTTATGCCGCTGCCATCGCGGCTTTCGCGTTGCTGACGAGTCCTCTGGCGATTGTGATTGTGCTGTCGCTGGTGGTTGGGCTGCTAATGGTGGTTTTGTTTGGCTACACGTCAGATCAGAAAGCGATTGGTATCGCCAAGGATCAACTGAAAGCTCACCTGCTGGCGGTGCGCCTTTATCGCGATCAGATTCCGGTGGTAATGGGCTCGTATGGAAAGATTTTGAGGGGTACCGGGCGATATTTGAAACTCGCGTTCAAACCGCTGCTCTACGTTATCATTCCGATCACATTGCTGATGGTGCAGGTCGATCGCTATCTGGGGCAAACTCCGATTGCTGTGAACGCGCCGTTCTTGTTAACGGTGCACACGGCGGCTGGCGAGGCGCTGAACGAAGCTGCGTTGGAGTTGCCGCCTGAGATTACGATGACCGCGCCTCCGGTTCACGTTGTGGCGGAGAACCAGATCGTCTGGCGGTTGTCTGGCGCGAAAGATGGCAAGTATGCGTTGAGAATTAGCGCTGGCGGACAGAGCGTGGAAAAGGCCGTTTGCATTGGCGGCGATCTGCCGCGAATTTCGACGATCCGTTTGCGCGGGAAATTCTGGGAGCGGATGTTCTCGTCGGCGGAGTCGGCAATACCCGGTGATAGCCCGATTGAGTCGATGTCGGTTAATTATCCCGACCGAGATATTTCAGTCGCGGGTTATGGGATGAACTGGATTTGGATGTTCTTTATCTTATCGATGGTGGCGGGATTTGTGTTCAAGGAGCTTTTGGGGATTCAGATATGAAAAGGCTGCTTCATTGTGAGCGCCGGCTTTTCGCGGGCGGGGGCGCCCACGCCACGCGGGTCTTGCTGATTGCTTTGATTTTTCTGCCTGCCCTTGCTCATGCGTATGCTGGGCCTGGCGCGGGATTCGCCGTGCTGTCGTCATTCTGGGCGATCTTCGTTGCGTTCCTTTATTCGTTTTATGCGCTGATGACTTGGCCGTTCCGGCAGTTGTTTCGCTTTTTGCGACGACGCAATGCGTATGGCAAAGCTACGTTTGAGCGCGCGGTGATTCTGGGATTCGATGGTATGGATCCCGAACTTGCCGATCGCTTTATGAAAGAAGGGCGGCTGCCGAATCTGGCGAAGTTGCGCGACAAAGGAACCTTCCGCAAGCTGCGCACGACTTTTCCGGCGATTTCTCCCGTGGCATGGTCGACTTTTATGACCGGAGTCAATCCCGGCAAGCACAACATTTACGATTTTCTGGCGTGCGATAGGAATAGTTATCTGCCGTATCTTTCGTCAGCGGAAATCAAGGGGCCGAAACGGCACATCAAGATCGGCAAGTATTCCATTCCGTTTGGAAAAACAGAAATCAAAGCGATGCGCAAGGGCACGCCGTTCTGGCATTGGCTGGGCGATGCCGGAATTTTTAGCTCGGTGATTCGTGTTCCGGTCACGTTTCCGCCGGAAAAATTTCAGGGCGTGTTGCTTTCTGGGATGTGCGTGCCCGATCTTAAGGGCAGCCAGGGCACCTTCTGTTTCTGCACGACGCGCGCTTCGAACGACAAATTTCGCGAGGGCGGCGTGCGCGTGCCCATCGAGCGCAAGAATGGAGTTTGCCGATCCTATGTGCCGGGGCCGGATAATCCCGTGAAGGAAAATGCAGGCGAAGTGCGGATGGAATTTGAACTCAAGCCAGATGTCGGATCGAAGCAGGCGCGCTTCACGGTAGGCTCAGAAAAATTTACGTTGAAGGTCGGAGAATATTCCGAGTGGATTACCGCCGAATTTAAGGCTGGCATGGGATTCACGGCGCATGGCATCTGCCGCTTCTATCTCAAGGAACTTTCGCCGGAGGTTGAAGTCTACGTGACGCCGGTGAATATCGATCCGGGGCATCCCGATTTGCCGATCTCACACCCGGTGACTTATTCAATTTATTTGGCGAAGCTCTTTGGGCCTTACGCAACTCTTGGGCTGGCGGAAGACACTTGGGCGCTCAATGAACACGTGCTCGATGACGACGCTTTCCTGGCGCAGGCATACGGCAATCACGAAGATCGCGAGCGCATGCTGTTTGACGCGCTCGATAAAACCAAGCAAGGCCTGTGCACCTGCGTCTTCGACACCACAGACCGCATACAGCACATGTTCTGGCGCTATCTGGAGGAGGATCATCCGGCGGCGCGGGATGTGCCGCACAGCGAGCATCCGCAGGTGATTCAGGATCTTTACGAGCGCATGGATCGGCTGATCGGGCGGGTGATGGAAAAGATTGATGAAGACACGCTGCTGATGGTCATCTCCGATCACGGATTTAAGTCATTTGCGCGCTGCATGAACGTGAATGCCTGGCTGCATCAGAACGGATATCTCGCGCTCAAGGAAGGCAAGACCGAGAGCGGCGACTGGTTCGAGGATGTGGATTGGTCGCGGACGCGCGCTTATACGATGGGCCTTAATGGTCTTTACTTGAATATTAAAGGGCGCGAGAAGCAAGGTATTGTCGATCCATCGGAAGTCGAGGCTCTGAAGGCCGAGTTGCAGAAGGCCTTGAATGGGCTGGTGGATCCGGCTTCTGGCGCCGTCAGCATTACCGGCGTGTTCATCGCCGACAACGTTTACCGCGGACCCTATACCGAAAATTCACCGGATCTGATTGTGGGCTATGGCGCGGGCTATCGGGCTTCGTGGGATTCGGTGATGGGCAAAGTAACGTCGCAGATTTTCGAAGACAATATCAAGGCGTGGAGCGGCGACCACTGCATCGACCCGCGGTTGGTTCCGGGCGTTTTATTTTCGAGCCACAAGTTTATCGAGGAAAAGCCGGCGATCGTCGACGTCGCGCCTACGATTTTGAAATTGTTTGGGCTGGCGCTGCCGGCGCATTTTGACGGCAAACCGTGGACGCTGGCGACGAAGGCAGCTGCGGTAACGCCTGCGTCTTAGTGTTGGTCTCGGCGGTCTTCGTCTTAGCGATCTTCGTCTGGACAGTCTTCGTCTCGATGATCTTCGCGCGCAGTGCAAGCCAAGCCACGGAGGCCAGCATCCCGCACCAACCCAGGAAGCACACAACCGCAGCAATGCGAGTGTCGTAGGCCAGAATCCCCAGGCTCGAGAAAATTGTGTTCCAGTCGTGCTCGACGTAATCGGGGTCGCCCGTAGTGACGAGGGGCAAGACCATGGCGCGGGCGTCGCCCATGTAAGTTGCGGTGTAGAGCCAATTCTCGAAAAAGAAAAATGTGCAGAACACAAACGCCGCGGGCTGGCGTTCGTGGAAGAAATACATTGCAAGCAACAGCGGGACGAGCCATTGCAGGATGGTTCCTCCCCACAGGCAGAGAGTTGGGCCGAACCACCGGAAAAGCAGGTGGCCGCCTTCGTGAACCACCAGGTTAGCGGAGTCGATGAACAGGTAACCGCCATGCATGCGGAAGGCATAGATGAGAAAGAGAACGTAAAAGACCAGCCACGCGAAGATGGCCCAGCGCGAGATGGGTTGCCAGTCTTCGCGGGCGCCGGACCATTCCACAATCGAGTCCACGTATTCGGACATACTCAACTCGATTGTGGCAGCGTCGGCGGCTGAGGTCGAGTTACGGCAGTGAGGTGGGGCGGAAAGCACCTATGCTCTGGTTATGCAGATCGCTCAATTCTTCCCAGAGCCTTCTGTCGCCGCAGCAGTTTCCTCTTTCTGGTAATTGGGAGCTAAAGTCCCTTTTTTCTTCGCAATTTCGAGCAGCGTGGGATAGAACTGCACAAATGTAGTATCGACCGCGCCGTGCTGCTCGTGGCACGAGTAGCAGACTGCCTCTTTGGGAATCGGCTTGGTCGGGTTTGCTTCGTCCAGCGGGAAAAAGGCCCAGCCGCCGGGGAAGCGCGCGTCCTTGAGATGCACGGACCGCGTCATGACATCGGTGGTCTGGAAATGTCCGGACTTGTTGATCGAGCCCTTGTTGGCGGCCATGCGACCTTCGAGAACGAGCATGGTCTTGTCGGGCCACGTGCCGGTCGCAACAAAAACTTTATAGGCTTCGGGATTGACGAAGACGTTGTCGAACATGGAGTGCCCCGGCATCGCCGCGAGATCGGGGTTATAGTCCATATCGAGGCCGGTGGTGAGATAAATCCATTCGCGATAGTTGGCGGGGAACACGAGGCGTCCATCCGCCGTATATACAGGTGCGGCGGAATTGCTGCTCGCGGCTTTTGGAGTATCTTTTGCCGCGTCTTTCGCGGATGATTGGGCCAGTAACACTGCCGATAGGCAAAGCAAAGCGGAATAGCGAATCATATAGTTTTCTCCCACGCAGCTCTAGACATCGTGAGGCAAGGCTAACTAACTCGAGCGGGGCGCGTCTAGAACAGAGGCAACCTGGAGGAGCGGGCATGGCTGGTGTAGATTCCGAAGCGAGTCGCGAGAAGGCGCTGGGCGCGGGCAATTTCTATGGCGCGGTCGAAGCGAAGCGAGAGCAGTGCGGCGCGATTTTTACGAACCTACGGCACTCATCGCCGAAGAAACTTCCCGCTCATGCCCATGAACTCGCGTTCTTTGCGCTTCTGCTCGAAGGCGAATATGGGGAGCGTTATCAACGGCAGGATCGGCAGTTTCGTCCGTTCACCATCCATTTTCGGCCGGCGGGAATTCCACATCAGGATGAAGTTGGGCCCGGCGGAGTGCGGTTTTTCGAGATTGAAATTCGCCCAAGCTGGCGGCAGCGATTGGCGGATCATTCGGCCGCGCTCGACCTCGCCCACGACGATTGTGCAGGTGGTCCTTTGCTTTGGCTCGGAATGAAAATGTATCGCGAGTTTCTTGATCAGGACGCGCCTGGCGCGACAGAAAATCTGGCGGCCGATGACTTGGTTGTCGAAAGCCTGCTGGCGGAAATGCTGGGGTACGTTGCGAGCAGGCACCGCGAAAACGTTGCTCAGCCGCCGCCCTGGTTAGGGCGCGTCATTGAAAAACTCACGGCCGAGTATTGCGAACGGTTGACCTTGGACGAACTAAGCGTGGAGGCGGGGGTGCATCCCGTGCATCTGTCGCGAGTCTTCCGCAAGTTTGTCCGAGAGGGGATTGGCGAGCATGTTCATCGTCTGCGGATCCGTTCGGCATGTGAACAGATGCTTACGCGCGAGTTGTCTATGGCTGAAATCAGTCTCGCTGCCGGATATGCGGACCAGAGCCACTTTACGCGCGCCTTCCGCAGGGCGACGGGAGCGACGCCGGCGGCGTTCAGGAGGCAACTCATGGGTCCGCTCATGAGGTTAAACTCCGTTTCCTAATTCAAGGCCATCTAATAAACCTATTTCCCAAACATAGGATAGTGGCTCGCTGCGCCCATCAGGAACAGCAGCGGAAATGACATCACAAAGTTTGCGCGCGAAATGAGAAAAGATTGGCGCGCCAGGTATTTTGCTTTGTCCGGCATCGGCGTGCCGCTGGCTGCGTTGTCGGCTGTCCACTTGATGATCTTTTTTTGCGCGCGCCAGATTACTCCCCACACATTCAGCATCATCACCCAACCCATGCCGCCGCCGATGCCGATGGCGAGAAGGGCATTGCTCTCCCACCCATGAGTGTTAAGGCGCAGAAAAATGCAGGAGGCAGCTATCACGATGATCGTGTAAATTGCGGCGAGAACAAGGCCGTTGTCGAGCACACCTTTACCGGGAACCGTGCAGGCGTACATGAGCGCCCAGACGATCGTCCAGATGAGGAAAAAGGTTGCCATCGGCCCGCCAGAGGACGCGCCGCCGTTTCTCGCGTCGATGGAGACAGTCTGGCCCCAGAACGCCAATCCCATCAACACGGTGAGCACGGATCCCCAGCGAAACCACCAGAGAGCGCGCGACATGAGGCTGGGTAGCACTTTGCCTTTGGTGGCGGAATCAAGCTCTTTCATGAACGGAACATTAACAAGATTAAAAAAATACAACAGGCCGAGCCAGGTAAAGCCGCCAATGAAATGCAACCAACGAAACAGCATTAGAAGGTTGGTGTGAAGGTCGGTAGGGAGGTTGATTTCGATCAAGATCCGGGCTCCTCATTGATGCATTAGTCTGGAACTTGCGCTGGAACTCCCGATTGTAGATGGAGGGCGAAGGAAATGAAACTCGATGGATTCTATGTACGCAAACGGACCGATGGTCACACGCGGCAGGCGATTCCGTTTTATGGAAAATTTTTCGGTAGACGTTGAAAAGCTGGGGACAAGGCCGTATTGTAGGAACCCACAGGAAAAGAGCTGCAGCCAATTGCCCTCCCTAAGCTCAAATGGCGCAGCCACGAACCAGACAAAAGGAGATCGGCAATGGAAGCTAAGCCGGCACAACAGAACATTCAGGATTCTTTCCTCAACACGGCACGAAAGGAACGGCACAATATCACCATCTACTTGGTCAGCGGGGTGAAGCTGACGGGCCGAATCCGATCGTTCGACAAGTATTCAGTGGTTCTTGAAACCAGCAATCAGGAGCAGCTCATTTTCAAGCACGCGATTTCCACGGTCGTCATCTCGCGCGGAGCACACGGCGGTCATGCGGAGGCGAAGCCTGCGGTTGCGGCGCACGGAGAGGCGGCGGCCGCCAGTTCCGCCTCGGGCACTGAAGGATGAAATGAGTTCGCTTGCGCCGAGATGAGTCCAGATTGAGCGGCCGTGGGAGCTCGCGGAACGAGCCTAAGGCGGTGCTGAATCCATCCGAGCAACAGGAACGGGCGTTCCTGGTGGGGATGGAATTTCGCACACGCGGCCGCGCGGGTAAGGCTGGCTCCGCCAGAATTACGGCGGCTGCGCAGGCGGCTCGGGACCACGCCGCCAGCGTCGCTGCCTCGTCTTCATCTTCTTCGCCCCTGTCGCCTGGGGATTCGCCGGACTTCAGCTCGGAAGAATCGCTCGACGAGCTGCGGACCCTCGCAACCAGCGCGGGCGCCGAAATTGTGGGCGAGTTTACGCAACGCAAGGATCGGCCCGATCCGGCCACGCTGATCGGCAAGGGAAAGCTGGAAGAAATTGCCGGGGCGGCGGCATCGGTTTCGGCGGACGTAATTCTGTTTGATCACGATCTCTCGCCTTCGCAGCAGCGCAACATCGAGCGCGTGGTTCAAACGCGCGTAATCGATCGAACGCAATTGATTCTCGATATTTTTGCGCGGCATGCGCGTACCCGTGAAGGTCAGTTGCAGGTGGAGCTGGCGCAACTGGAATATATGTTGCCCCGGCTGGCGGGGCGCGGCGTGGAAATGTCGCAGCTCGGCGGCGGCATCGGCACACGCGGACCGGGTGAAACTCAGCTGGAGACCGATCGGCGAAAGATTTTTCGCCGCGTCCGCCACGTTAAACAACAGATTGAAAGTGTGCGCCGCATTCGTGCGCAGCAGCGGCAGCGCCGGGAATCGGTTCCGGTCGCCTTGGTGGCGCTGGTTGGGTATACGAATGCGGGGAAGTCGACGTTGTTTAATGCCCTCACTAACGCGAACGTGGTGGCGTCGTCTCGCATGTTTGCCACGCTTGATCCGACGATTCGGGGCGCCGAACTGCCTTCGAAACGCAAGATTCTGTTTTCTGACACCGTAGGTTTCATTCGCCAGCTTCCGCACACGCTAGTCTCGGCGTTTCGCGCCACGCTCGAAGAAGTGCAGCGCGCAACGTTGATCATGCAGGTTTCGGATGCGAGCAGTCCGGTCTCAGCCGAGCAGGATGCGCAAGTCGAGAGCGTGCTCAAGGAACTCGAGGCTGACAAGAAACCGCGGCTGCGGGTGATGAATAAGATCGACTTACTTCTGCCAAAGCAGCGCGAGTCGCTGCGCGACAGCGATCCGGATGATAAGGTGCAGATTATTCACGTTTCGGCCGCAAAAGGAATTGGATTAAGTACGCTGCTCGACCGCGTCGATGCGCTGCTCGAAGGAGATCGTCCGCAGCGCGTGCGCCTGCGCATTCCGCAAAAAGAGGGAAAGTTACTGGCGCAATTACAGGCAGGCGGGCGCATTTATTCGCGGCAGTATCAGGATGGGCTGGTGGTGATGGATGCGGAAGCGCCCGCGTCGCTACTGCGGCGCATGCGGGCGTTTGTGGTGGAGTGAGAGTGCATTTTGCAATTTCGTAATCGAGTAATTTGCAATTTCGATCACCTGCATGCCTTGCCGCAATTCCTAAGCTTTACCGAACGGGTTCTCCAGCGATGGGCTTTGCGGGGTGAATAGCTCTGCTCCCTCTTCCATGACGTGCATGTCGTCTTCGAGGCGGATGCCGAATTCTCCTCGGATATAAATTCCCGGTTCATCGCTAAAAGTCATCTCCGGCTGAAGCTTCGTAGTGTTGCCGCGGACTAGATAGGGCCACTCGTGGCCGTCCATGCCCATGCCGTGGCCGAGGCGGTGCGTGAAATATTTGTAGTCTGGACCGTAGCCTGCCTCGGTGATTACCTTGCGCGCGGCGGCGTCTACGGAGCCGGCTTCTGCTCCCGGCCTCGCGGCAGCTAGCGCGGCGCTCTGGGCGCGATGGACGATTTCGAAAACCTGTTTCATCTTGTCGCTGGCTTTTCCTAGGACGTAGGTGCGGGTGATGTCGGATTGATAGCCTTCAGCGGAGCAGCCTCCGTCCATCATGACGATCGTGCCTTCTTTGATGACTTGCGGAGTCACCGAGCCGTGAGGCAACGCGGAGTATTCGCCGACCTGCGCGTCGGCACCGCCTTCGAATCCGAGTTGACTGTGAGCGGTTTCTACTAAGTTGGCTACGTCGCGCTGCGTCATTCCAACTTTCAGCGAATGATAGGTGGCCTCGTAAGCAGCTAGCGTGACTTTGGCGGCCAGGCGCATGAGTTCGATTTCGTGGCGGCTCTTGATCATGCGGCATCCGGCGGTGACGGGAGTGGCGCTGGTGAAGGTGGCGCCGGATGCGGCTTTTCGAATGTTGTCGCTGAAGACAAACTTCACTGTTTCTTCTACGCCGATGGTGGCGGTCGCGAGTCCGCGGTCGGTTAGGCCTTGCGCTACGCGCTCGAAGGGGCTTTCGTCTTCCTGCCAGATGCGGACGTCTGGTTTGGCGCCCTCGGGCGCTTGCGCGATTTGCTCGCGGGCTCGGCCTTCTTCGAACGCGGGAGAAACGTAGAAGGCGTCGCCTTTGGCGGGGAGCACCATGGCGAAGAGGCGTTCTCCGCCTTGCCAGTGGATGCCAGTGAAATAGGCGAGTGATGTGCCCTGGCCGAGGATGATGGCGGAGAGGTTGTTGTCGCGCATCAGTTGGCGGGCGCGTTCCTGGCGCTGGGCGCGCTCTTCGACGGTGATGGGCTTGGCTTCTGCGCGGCGTGAGCGGAGAGCGGCGATGGCAGGCGGCTTGGCATTTTCAGTTGCGACGGTGTGGGCGAGCGCGGGCAGGGCTACGCCGATGCCGGCAGCGATGGAACCGGATTTCAAAAAATGGCGACGCGAAAGCATAAGGCCTCCGAGAGAGGAACCATTATAGAGGGAAGAGGCGCGCGTGACGGGGCCAGCGACATCGCTTCTAGAATGGCAGTATGGTGAGCGGCTACATCTGCGCCGGGTGCGGCGAATGGAATGAGACTTCGGTGGATGAGTCCGCCGGCAGCCGGCAGCGATATGTCGAGGACTGCCAGGTATGCTGCAAGCCGAATGTGCTGCGCGTGAGCTGGGATGCTGACGCCGAAGAATTTGTGATTGATGCTGAATTAGAATGAGAAGTAGTTCGGAAATAGTTCGAAGTTATAGCGACTAGTCTCTTCGGAGGAGCGATGGGCAACTATACGACATCTGTAACCACGGGACGGATGGTGGCGCACAACATGGTGACCACGCAGTTTGAGCTGGATGGCTTTCGGGTGGTGCGGACGCTCGGCGTGGTGCGCGGGATTACGGTACGTTCGCGATCGATCTTTGGGACGATCGGAGCGGGGTTGCAAACGATCGTCGGCGGAAATATTACGTTGCTGACGAATCTCTGCGAGCGGACTCGCGCCGAGGCGTTCGACCTGATGCTGGTGCACGCGGCGGAAATTGGAGGCAATGCGGTTGTCGGCGCGCGCTATGACGCTACTGAGGTGATGCAGGGCGTCACGGAAGTTCTGGCTTATGGGACGGCTGTGTTTGTGGAGGCCGCGAAGTAGCTCAAGGACAATCCGGCCTATTTCCAAAAAGTTTGAATGGGTGGCATGTCCGAGTAAAAGTTTCCAGAGGTTTTCACCACAGCCAAAATAAGCTTGACGTGTACGGTATAACCGTACATACTGGAACAGTGAAAGTGGCAACATGCAGCTTGTGCGCTTTCGCCACAAAGGGCTAAGGCAGCTCCATGAAGATGGTAGTGCCAAGGGCGTGCCGTCGGCGATGGCGGACAAGTTGCGCAAGCTTTTGTTTGCCATCGAGACCGCCGAGACCCTGGAGCAACTTGGCCGGTTTCCCGGCTGGAGGCTGCATCCGCTGAAAGGCGACCGAAAAGGATCATGGAGCCTGACCGTTACGGGAAACTGGCGGCTGATTTTCCGTTACGATGAGCAGACAAACACGGCGAGCGACATCGATTTGATTGACTACCACTAGGTGACTGAAATGCCCATGAAGAAGCCGCCGCATCCTGGCGATTTGATTAGAACCGAAGTCATCGAAGCGCTTGGCCTTAGCGTGTCGAGGGCCGCGGAGATTTTACAGGTACGCAGGGCGACGCTCTCGGACCTTCTGCATGGCAAGTCCGCGCTTACGCCGGAAATGGCGCTGCGCATCGAGAAGGCGTTTGGCCCGGAGATGGATCACCTGCTCCGGATGCAACTCGCGTATGACGTGGCGAAAACGCGAGAGCAGGCGCGAGGCATCTCCATCAAGCGCTATGCGCCGGCGTGAGGCCGTGAGCGGCGCGCGTTACGACGCTACCGAGGTGAGGCAGGGCGTCACGGAAGTTCTGGCTTATGGGACGGCTGTGTTTGTGCGTGCCCTTACGCGCTACAGATTCTCGGATGAGGATTATGAAAAAGGCGGTGGTTTATCCCATAGCTCTTGGCGTCGTTCTTGGAATGGGAATCGGCCTCGGAGCGCGCGCCCAACAGCAGAAAATCGAGCGTCGCCAGCGAGAACAAACCGAAAGCATGCTTTCGGATATCCACAGTGCACTTAAGAGAGACTATTATGACCCAACGTTTCACGGCATCGATGTCGACGCGCGCTACAAGACTTACGAGGACCGCGTCAAGAACTCTGAGACCCTCGCTGATGCTTTCCTGGCTGTTGCTGCCTATCTAGCAGGGCTTGACGATTCCCATACATTCTTCGTTCCGCCGCGGCGTGGCTATATGCCCGACTACGGATATCGGATGCAGATGGTTGGCGATGATTGTTATGTCACCGAGGTTCGTCCCGAAACCGACGCGGCCCAGAAACTCCACCCGGGAGATCAGGTACTCTCACTGAATGGCTACGCGGTGGGTCGCAAAGACCTCTGGCAACTGGAGTACTATCTCGGCCGGATCGCGCCCAAACCCGTCACTGAATTCACACTTCGAGCGCCCTCGGGGGGCGTGCGGAAGGTGCAGGTTCTCACGAAATACGTGCAACGGCAAGGCCTCAAGGACCTAAGCTCGTTCGCTGATGTTGAGGAACTAATTCTCGAGCGGGAACAGGAGCAAAATCAGCTTCGGCAGCGTTTCGTCGAGCAGTCTGACGCGGCGATCTGGAAGATGGCGGCCTTCAACGGCGAGGACAGCGAGATCGACCACATGATTGACCGGGTCCGCAAATACAAAACATTGATCGTTGATGTTAGGGGTAATCCGGGAGGAAGAGTCACGACTCTTGCGCGGCTGATCGGCAGCTTCTTTGATCACGACGTGAAGATCGCTACTCAGGTAACACGAAAGGGAGAAAAGCCGCTGTTGGCCAAGTCGCGTGGCAAGAAAATATTCGCGGGCAATTTGATTGTGCTTGTGGATAGCAACTCTGCGTCCGCTGCGGAACTATTCGCCCGCGTTATACAGCTGGAACATCGTGGTACGGTGGTGGGGGACCGGAGTTCGGGCAAGGTAATGGAGTCACAGATATATCCTTTCCAGGCAGGATGGGGCATCGTAGTTCTATGCGCAGCGTCGATTACGCGCGCCGACCTCGTCATGGCCGATGGCAAAAGTCTCGAGAAAGTCGGTGTAACGCCCGACGTACTTGTCCTACCGACCGCCGCACAGCTGGCCGACGGTTTGGATCCCGCGCTTGCGCGAGCCGCCGAGCTCGGTGGCATCAAACTCGACCCTGTGGCTGCGGGCAAGCTCTTTCCCTTCGAATGGGCGCCGATGAACTAATATGGAACAGATGGGACGTTTTCGGTTTTTCCTGACGGGAAATTAGGGAACGTTCCGTCTGTCCCCCAGGGTCTGGGCGTAGGCGGTCGTATACGGCTGCGCCTTTACATCGATAACTGCTTGCCTTTAACAGTGGAATTATTTCATCAGCTTGCTTTTTCATTCTGAGCTGCAAGCCCATATCGTATTGCCGCTTCAAGCGTATCGATGTTTATATCCTTTAGAGCTTTAAACCGAATGCAATATCCGGTCACGCTCGCCTTGCCTAGTTTTTTTCCATAGGTTTTGGCTAAGTACTTCTTATCTTCGAGACCAAGAATATAGACAGAGATTCCGGTTTTGTTTCCGCTCACACCAATTTGAAAAAACTCTCTACTTTTTCCCTTGGCATAT